>NZ_JBEXFQ010000030.1:0-99434 GCF_040606855.1 Nocardia sp. NPDC005366 | reverse complement strand
CGTGCCCGACCGGTCGGGCACGTCATCGGATCGGCAGAAGTTGTCACGGAGTCGTCGTAGCCAACGCCTCGAACGCCCCGAGGTCGACGATGGCGTTCGCGGCACGCTCGATGATGGCCAGTGAGTATGCATCGGGCTGATACTTCGGCTGATATGTGGCGCGTCCGATGGTGAACACCCAGGCGATATAGGGGTAGAAGGCGTGCCGTCGATACTCCAACCAGGCTGCGTCGAAGTCCAGCTTCTCGCCGCCGGCTTCGGCCAGCCGGTCGAGATAGAAAGCGATCAGTTCTTCACCCCAATCACGCCTGTTTTCGACCGACAGGGCTGTGTTCAAGGTGTAAGCAACGTCGAACACCCATCGGCCGCGCTGTACCACCTGCCAGTCGGCGAGCCCAATCCGTCCGTCGGCAGTGCGGTAGATCTGCCCGGCGTGCGGGTCCCCGTGCAGCAGGGTCGGTGTCAGCGCGCGGTCGTTGCTCAGCGATCGTAATGTCGCATCGAATATCTCACTCGCTCGACCATGCAGTGCTTCCGGGATCACCTGGATGGCGCGCTTCTCCCCCACCACAGACCGTGAACGTAGGCCGACGAGGCGATCCGGCCAGCTGACGACGTCGAGCGAATCGCGGAGACCGTGAGTGCGCAGATCTTCGGAGTCCCAGAACCGTCCGTGCATGGCGGCGAGGTTCGAGAGCAGGTCTTCGACGTGCGGACGGGACAGCGGCTCGATGGGTGACAGGAAGGTGACACCCTTCGAAGCGGAGATGTCTTCCATCAGTGTGATCGACCGCCAGGAACGATCGTCCCAGACGCCGTGGTACCCGTTCGGCGCCTCGATGTCCAGCCTCGGCCGGAACGTGGTGTAGAAGGTCGGTTCGCCGTTGAGCACCTTCGAGAAGCCCAGGAGGAGCCGCTGGCGAAAACCGTGCGTGGTCTTGGCGAAGATGTCGGTCGGCAGGTTCGCGTGTCGGCCCACGTCGTTGTAGGAGACGCGGATGCCGAAACGGTGAGCTGTGCCGCTGCTGACATCGAAAGTCTCGAAATCCTCGACCTCGGCGCCGGCGGTTCCGGCGCACAGGGCTGCGGTCAGCCAGTCGCGGGTTACCTCGGTACGGCCGGTCGGGGTCGCGGTGGCGCTACGAGCCAGGCAACCCCGCACCCGATCGGCGATGTAGGAGCTGCCGACGGTGACGACTCGGCGGACCAGGTATCGGACAGAGGGTTCGACCGGCTCGCGGCCGCCACCGATTCCGTCTGTCCGGGCCTCCTTGGATGAATTCATCAGCCGAGAATATCGCAGAATAATCTAACTATTACAGGAATTGGTGATCGGTGGGCGACCGATAGCGAGTAGGGGTGATCGACCGGTCTCCAGCGGGGTTTCGCCGGTCGGTGGGAAGGAGTTTCAGCGCTGCGATCGGGGTGTCGAGGTAGCGGGCGCGGACCCTTTTCTGCTGGTCGAGGATCAGGGTGGCGGTGTACTCGGTGATAGGCAGGCGTCGGCCGGGCCGGTTGGCTTTGAAGTTGTCGTAGATCAACACGGGCAGGCCGTCGCTGTCGCGGGCGAGACAGTCGAAGCTCAGGCAGCAGATCTCCTCGGGACGCCGCCCGGTATCGATGGCCAACTCGACCGCGGTGCGTATCTCCGCTGAAGTGAGCAGGTGCAGGTTCGCGCAGAGCTGGGACATGATTTCGGCAGGCAGGTCCCGGTTCAGTTCCGCGGGTTCGGGTTCGAGCGGGATGTCAGCGATGTCGATGGCGAAATCCTCACCCAGGCGGCCGGCGGCCGGACCGCCCGGCAGGGTGAGTCCCATGGCGCGGATGCGGACCAGGACCGCACGAACCTCGCGGTAGGCGCGGATGCGTGGCCTTGCTGCTGTCCCGCACGGCGGGCACCCGGCGCATGATCGAGCGCAGGCCGCCCCTTAATTACGGGTACCATGATTACCGTAATTAAGAGGGCAGCGGAATTCAACACCACGAGCGCGCCCGCGACGAAGGCGTCGATCCCGACCTTCGCGCACGTCCGAGACGGAACCCAACCCACCTCCACCGATCGAACAGCGCCCTCTCCACTGTTCACGCACCAGGGTTTATGTAGTAGAATCATCTAAAGAATTAAGAAGCAGAGGTGCGAATTTGCAGACATCCGTCAGCACATGCGATCACCCGGCGCCGAGTCGTGATCAAGAGACCCGGCACATCCTCGCCTCCGCGTGGTGGGTTCTCGAACGATCCCGGTTCCGCTCCCTGAAGGTTCGCCAGGTCCTGGCCGCCTCCAGCACCTCCGCCAGCAACTTCTACCGCCGCTTTCCCAGCAAAGCCCATCTGCTCCTGGCGCTCTTGGAGGACGAAGTCCAGCTGGTCGAGAGCCAGCTGCGCAGCCGGATCGATCCGGACGCGCCCGTCGCCGTGCAGCTCGAGGTCTGGCTGCGCTACAACATCGGCATCCTCTTCAACCAGAACCGGGTCCAGCGCACCCGGTTGTTCCTGGACCAGGACCTGACCGAACTGCTTCCGGACCAGGTCGCCGCGCTGTGCCGCATCGGCGACAGACACCTCGCGGAGATCATCCGGCGCGGCACCTCTCGCGGTGAACTCGCCGACAGCGATCCCCACGAGGCGGCCATGCTCGTCGGCAATCTGGTGCGCGGACTGATCACCAGCGGGAGCAGCGCGACAACTTCCGATGAGAACGATCTGGTGGCCCAAGTGCTCAATTTCATCCTACGAGCACTCGGACCCGCGTAGCTCGAACCCCGAATCGGCCATTTCGACCAAATCAGTTGAGGAGAACAGTGTGACCCCCACCACGTTGGGCAGCATTTCACGCGAGCATCGGCGCAGCTACCCCACCGGTATCGCCGTCGTCGACGACCAGTACCGCCTGACCTGGCCCGAATTCGACGACCGGATCAACCGTGCTGCGCACGCGTTGCAGTCCGTGGGAGTCGGTGCGGGCGATCGGGTGCTCTGGTTGGGTCAGACGTCGTTCCGCGTGTTCGAATTGCTCGGCGCCTGCGCCAAGCTCGGTGCGATGGTGTGCCCGGCGAACTGGCGGCAGTCCGGCGAGGAGTTCGCCTTCGTGATCGACGACTTCGATCCGAAAGTCGTTGTGTGGCAAGAAGAGGAGATCGGGGACGCGGTGCGGGCAGCACGCAAGCTGACGCAACGGGATCCGGTCTGGTGGCAGCACGACACCGAGGGCGAGGGCAGCTACGAGGGCTCGCTCGCCGCGCAAGGCACCGACGACCCGTGGGGTCCGGTGGACGTCACTCTGCCGCTGCTGGTGATCTACACCGCCGCGATCGGGGGTAAACCGAACGGTTCCCTGCTCACGCATCGAAACCTGCTGGCCATGGCGCACGAGTCGTCCTATCTGACCCGCTCCACTTCCGACTCGGTGTTCCTCAATTCCGGGCCGCTGTTCCACATCGGCAACTTCCAATGGGACGCGCTGGCCGTCTACGTGCAGGGTGGCACCAATGTCTTCGTCCGCCGGGTCGAGGCCGAGACAGTCCTGGAGATCATCACCCGCGAAGGCGTGACGTCGGCCTTCCTCATGCCCCCGACAATTACGCAGATCACGCAACTGTACGACCCCGCCGAGCACGACGTGTCGAAGCTGCGCGGTGGAGCGTTCACTCCCCTGTGGAACGGTCTGCTGGCCGAGGACACCACCCTGTGGGGGTCGGTGCCCGGCGGCTTCGGGCAGACCGAGGTCAGCGGCCTGGCGGTCGTCAACGGCCACGGCGGGCGCGGCATCGGGAACGCGGGCCGCCCCTCGCCGCTGGTCCAGGTGCGCATCGTGGACGCCGACGGCAAGGAACAGCCTGTCGGTGAATCCGGTGAGATCGTGATCGCGGGCGATGTCGTCCACGCGGGCTACTGGAATCGCCCGGACATCAACGCGTCGCGCATGCGCGAAGGGTGGTGGCACACCACCGATCTCGGCCGCCGTGAGCCGGACGGCACCATCCACTTCCTCGGCACCATGACGCGGATGATCAAGTCGGCCGCGGAGAACATCTACCCGGTCGAGGTCGAGACCTGCCTCGAACAGCATCCCGCGGTCCGCGAAGCCGCGCTGATAGGTGTTCCGGATCCGCAGTTCACCCAGTCGGTGAAGGCGGTCGTTTCGCTGGTCGACGGCGCCGAGGTGACCGCGGACGATCTGATCGAGCACTGCCGCCAGCTGATCGCGTCCTACAAGAAGCCGCGCACCGTGGAGTTCGTGAGCGAGATTCCCAAACGAGGCGGCGCCAAGGACTACGACGCCCTGGATGCCCAGTTCGGTGGCGGCGGATATCCGGGCGGGGACAACGTCCGCGCCTGACCCCCCAGCGGCGCCGGCTCCGTCCAACGGGCCGGCGCCGTTCTGTATGTCAACGATAAAGAAAAGGAGCCATCCAATGGCGGAAGCGGTGATCGTCGCTGCGGCGCGCACCCCGATCGGCCGGGCGTACAAGGGCCGGACCAAGGACCTACGACCGGACGACCTCGCCGCACGTGCCGTGCGTGCGGCGCTGGACCAGGTGCCTGGCCTCGATCCGGCCGATATCAAGGATCTGCTGCTCGGATGTGGCGCTCCGGGCGGCGAGCAGGGGTTCAACATGGGCCGCGTCGTCTCGGTACTGCTCGGTCTCGACACCGTGCCCGGGACCACCGTCACCCGCTACTGCGCCTCCAGCGTGCAGACCACACGTATGGCGTTCCACGCGGTCAAGGCCGACGAGGGCGAGGTCTTCGTCTCGGCGGGTGTCGAGGCGATCAGCCGCGGCACCCGCGGTCACGCCGACACCCCGCCGGTCGCCGAGGGCGCCGATCCACGTGACCGGACCACCAACCCGTGGACCAATCCGCGTTTCCGGGATGCCCAGGGCAGGACCGTGACGCGGGCGGCCGGTGCCGCGCCGACCTGGACGGACCCGCGCGAGCAGTCACAACTCCCCGACGTCTATCTCGGCATGGGACAGACCGCCGAGAACGTCGCCCAGCTCCACAAGGTGTCCCGGCAGGAGCAGGACGAGTTCGCGGCGCGCTCCCAGCAGCTCTACGAGAACGCCGCCCGCAGCGGATTCTGGGCACGGGAAATCACGCCGATCGAGCTGCCGGACGGCACCGTCCTCGACGCCGACGAAAGCCCGCGCCCGGGAACCACACTCGACGCCCTGGCCGGTCTGCGTCCGGTGTTCCGGCCCGATGGCACCGTGACCGCGGGTAACGCATGCCCGCTGAACGACGGCGCCGCCGCCCTGGTCATCATGTCCGACAGGGCCGCCCGCGATCGAGGGCTCACTCCCCTGGCCCGGATCGTAGCCACCGGCGTCTCGGCCTTGTCTCCCGAGATCATGGGCCTCGGGCCGATCGGCGCGACCAGGGACGCGCTGGCCAATGCCGGACTCGCCATCGGCGACATCGATCTGTTCGAGATCAACGAGGCCTTCGCCGCACAGGTCATCCCTTCCTACCAGGAGCTCGGGATCCCGCTGGACCGGCTGAACGTCAACGGCGGGGCGATCGCGCTCGGCCATCCGTTCGGCATGACCGGAGCCCGGATCACCACCACTTTGATCAACTCGCTGCGCACCCACGACAAGCAGTTCGGGTTGGAGACCATGTGTGTCGGTGGCGGTCAGGGCATGGCGCTGATCCTGGAGCGCCTCAGCTGACACGCCGGTGGCCGGCCCCGAAATCGGGCCCGGCCACCGTGACGTCGGTTCGGCTTCCGCCGATCAGAACACCACCCGGCTGACCGCTTCCGCGATCATCGCCGGTTTGGGAGCGTTCTCGATCTCCACGGTGTGCCGGACGACCAGCTGCAGCGCTCCCCCGCTGACCTCGGTGGCCTCGATCAGCTCCGCGGTGGAGCGGACGCGCGCACCGACCGGGACGGCGCTGGGGAACCGCACCTTGTTGGACCCGTAGTTCAGGCCCATCTTGGCGTTCTCGACACGATAGATCTGATTGCCGAGCACTGGCAGCAGCGACAGGGTCAGATAGCCGTGCGCGATCGGGCCGCCGTAGGGGCTCTCCCGCCGCGCGCGCTCGACATCGACGTGGATCCACTGCTTGTCACCGGTCGCCTCGGCGAACAGATCGACCATCTGCTGGGTGACCTCGATCCAGTCGCTGGTACCCAGCGTTGTCCCCACGGCCGCCAGCACCTGAGCCTTATCGGCGAAGACCTGCATGAACTCCTCTTTCACGGTAGGACGCGGTCAGTTACCCAGGAACAGTTCCATGCCGTTGTCGCGGATGAACCGCTTGCGGTTCTCGTCCCCGAGCCCCTCCACGCGCGCATAGAAGTCGGCCGGTTCACGCAAGCCCTCCGCATGCGGCCAGTCCGAGCCCATGACCAGCGCTTCGATTCCGCCGAGTTTGTCGGCGAGGGCGATCGTGTCGTCCTCCGGATACGGCACGACCCGGACATGCTTCTTGAAGATCGTGCTCGGCCGTTCGCTGAGCTGACCACCCAGCCACCGGCCGTTGCGAGCCATACCGCGACTCTTGTCCATATGCCGGATGAAGTGCGGAACCCACTCCGCGCCGAACTCGCTGACCAGCACCTTGACATTCGGGAACCGGCCGAAGACGTCGTCGAAGATCAGCGCCGACAAGGTGTCGGTGATCGGGCGCTCGCCGTAGGTGTTCTGCCACTGCCAGGCGGAGAACTGGAACGGCGGCACCAGATTCCACCCCCAGTGGGAGGCCACGTTGGCCTGGTAATGGAACTCCGAGATATGGTACGAGACAACCGCTTTGGCCTCATTGATCCGGGCCCAGAAAGGGTCGAAGTACGGATCGCCTGGCGAGCGGCCGTAGGCCGGACCCGCGGGCAGCAGGATGAACCGCGCACCCGCGGCCAGTACCCGGTCCAGTTCGGCGCAGGCACGGTCCAGGTCACGCATCGACAGCATCGCCGGGGCGTAGATGGTGTCCTTGTAGGCGAAGCCCCAATCCTCGTCGATCCAGCGATTGAACGACTCGAGGTTGTCGTAGAGCGGATCGACACCGTCGAGATAGGCCTCGGCCAGCAGGCCCCAGCCGCCCGGGTACATGATCGCCTTCTCGATCTGCTGCTCGCGCAGCTGGACCAGCCGCTTGTCCCTGTCCAGGTATTCGGCCTGGATCGGCTCGTAGAAGCGATCGGCGTCGGTCGCGTTGCCGGAAGCGCGCTGCTTGAGCATCTCCACCAGCGAGCCGGGAACATAGGCCTGCTCCAGATCGGCTTCCAGCGCGGTAACGATGCGGTCGTTTGCCAGCAGGACCTTGCGGCCGTAGCCCGGGGCTTCGATCGGGCGAACAGCGGTGTGCAGCTTGTCCTTCGGCATGAAGCGGGTGAACGCGTCCTGCGCTTCGTAGGAATGCTGGTCGAAGTCCGTCATCAGGTACGGCAGTGTGCCGACGGTGTTTTCGATCAATGCCATCTCGGAGTCTCCTTCTCACGCTGACGGGCAGAAGTGCGGGCTATGACGCGAAGAGCGCGCATTGCTAGAGTCAGACTACCAACATGATAGAAACTATTGCAATGATAGATCATCACGATATTCGTGACAGGAGGAAGTACCAGATGACCGAAGAATTCAAGGGACGCGTGGCCTTGGTGACCGCGGCGGCCGGCATGGGTATCGGCCGTGGCATCGCGCACCGCCTCGCCGAGGGCGGCGCCACCGTGGTCCTCACCGACATCCACGAAGGGCGACTCCTGCAGGCGGCCGACGAGATCAGCGAGGCGACCGGATCCCGGGTACACCCGCAACTGCTCGACGCGGGCGATCGAGACCGGATCGTCGCGGTCACCGACTGGGTCCGCGAGGAACTCGGGCCACTGTCGATCCTGGTCAACAATGCCGCGGTCAACATCATGGCCCCGATATTCGACTACGATCCCGCCGACTGGGACCGTGTACTCGCGGTCAACCTCAGCGGACCGTGGATGCTCTCGCGGCAGGCGATGGTCCAGATGCGCGACGCGGGCACCGGTGGTGTGATCCTGAACGTGTCGACCTACGCTCCCGATGTGGGCGGGCTCGGGATCGAGGCACCCTACGCGGTCTCCAAGGGCGGCCTGAATGTGCTCACCCGCAGTTGCGCGCACGAGGGCGGGAAGTACGGCATCCGAGTCAACACGCTCTCGATGGGCATGGTGACCGGCACCCGGTTCACCGACATGCTGCACGCGGACATGCGCACCGAGGAGACCGGCAAGGCGCCGCTGGGGCGACTCGCCCATGTCACCGATATCGTCGAGGCCGCCGCGTTCCTGATCTCCGACCGGTCGGCAGCGACCACCGGCGAGACGCTGAATATCGCCGCAGGCCTGCACATGAGGTACTGACCCCAGCACATCGCCATCGGCGGCCGTCCCCCTCGCGCGAAAGGTACGGCCGCCGTTCGGCATTCGTTCAGCGCGGACCGAACCGCTGTGCGCCGTCCAGTCGCACCACCTCACCGTTGATATAGCCGTTGAGGAGCAGATGCTCGGTGAGAGCGGCGAATTCCGCCGGGGCGCCGAGCCGCTTGGGGAACGGAATGTTGGCGGCGAACTTGGCCAGTGCCTCCTCGCCGACAGACTCCATCATCGCGGTGTGCATCGTGCCCGGCGCGACCGTGTTCACCCGGATTCCCACCGCGCTCAGATCCCGGGCAGCCGCGAGGGTAAGCCCGACGACGCCCGCCTTCGCCGCGGCGTACGAGCTCTGGCCGATCTGCCCCTCGAAGGCCGCGATCGAGGCCGTCATCACGACCGACCCCCGTTCACCGTCGGCATTCGGCTCGTTCGCCGCCATCCGGGCCGCGGCGAGCCTGAGCATGTTGTAGGTACCGACCAGGTACAGATCGAGCGTCTTGACGAAACCGTCCAGGGACGCGGGCGTGCCATCGCGCTGCACCACGCGCTCGGCCACGCCCCAACCACCGTGCGAGATCACCAGATGACGCAGGACACCGAGCTCCGCGGCGGCATCCAGGGTCGCGGTGACCGATTCCTCGGAAGTCACGTCGGTCCGGACGTAGGTCGCGCCCGCTCCGAGCGAATCGACCAGTGCCCCGGCGCGCTCGTCGGCGAGGTCGGCGACCACGACCGCGGTACCCGCCTTGTGCAACCGGCGTACGACGGCCTCGCCGAGACCTCCCGCACCGCCGGTCACCACGGCCACATCGGCTGTCGGACTACTCATTCCATCTCCGTTCACTGTCGTTCGATCGCGTCGGCGCGACACAGGCTCACTTGCCCGTCCACACCGGCTCGCGTTTCTGCGCGAAGGCCTCCGCGCCTTCGCGCGCGTCCTGGGATGCGAAGACCGGTTCGAACACGGCCCGCTGCTGGTCGAACGCCTGGTCGTCGGGCCAGCTGCTCGACTCCACGACGATCCGTTTCGTCGCCGCCACCGCGAGCGGTCCGTTGCGGCAGATCCGCGTCGCCAGTTCCACCGCGCTCTCCAGTGCGGAGCCCGGCTCGACCAGCCGGTTGATCAGCCCGTGCCGGTAGCCGAACTCCGCGGAGAAGTTCTCCCCGGTCAGTGCCAGCTCGAGCGCCACCTGATACGGCATGCGGCGGGGCAGCCGCAGCAGACCGCCACCGCCCGCCACCAATCCGCGCTTGACCTCCGGAAGTCCGAAGACCGCGGTGCGCGATGCGACGATCAGGTCGGTGGCCAGGGCCAGCTCGGTACCACCGGCCAGGGCGTAGCCTTCGACCGCGGCGATCACCGGCTTGCGCGGCGGCGCTTCGGTGAAACCGAGTCCCCGGCCCTCGACCTCGATCGCCTCCCCGGCGAGATATGCCTTGAGATCCATCCCCGCACAGAAGTTCTCACCGGCGCCGGTCAGCACGCCGACCGACAGCTCGGCACTGTTGTCGAGACGATCCATCGCCGCCGCCAGCCCGTGGCTGACCGCGGCGTCGATGGCATTGCGCGCGGCCGGCCGGTTGATCGTCATCACAAGGATGCGATCGCGCTGTTCGACGAGGACCGCGGGGGGAGATTGGTCGGGCACGACACGGACCTTCCTGAAGGTGGCGAGACGATTCTGGCCATCGGTATAGTATAACTATATACCTGATTACCCCTTTGGGAATCCAGCGACCGCGATCGAGGAGCCATGCCGGAATACGTCGACTACGAAACTCTCGATGATGGAGCGATCGCCCGGATCACCCTGAACCGGCCCGAGTACCACAACGCGCAGAACCGCGGCATGCTGGTCGACCTCGATGCGGCGTTCAACCGCGCCGAGGCCGATGACACCGTACGGGTGATCATCCTGGCCGCGGCGGGTCGCAGCTTCTCCGCCGGTCACGACATGGGCTCGGCGATCGCCGCCGAAGAGATCGAACCGGGCCCCGGTCAGCACCCGACCATGCGCATCCACGGCGGCACCCACGTCGGTGTCGTGGAGCAGCGGATGCGCCAGGAGTGGCACTACTACTTCGAGAACAACCTGCGCTGGCGAAACCTCCGCAAGATCACGATCGCCCAGGTGCACGGCAACGTCATCTCCGCGGGGCTGATGCTCATGTGGGCGTGCGACCTCATCGTGGCCGCCGACGATACGACCTTCGCCGATGTCGTGGGCACCAGGCTCGGCATGGGGAGCGTCGAGTACGTCGCCCATCCGTGGGAGTTCGGGCCGCGCAAGGCCAAGGAACTGCTGTTGACCGGCGACTCCATCGATGCGGAGGAAGGCTACCGGCTCGGCATGGTGAACAAGATCTTCTCCCGTGACGAACTGGCCGAGCGGACAGTGGAATTCGCCCGCCGGATCGCTGCGCGGCCGACCATCACCAGCCTGGTGGTCAAGGACCTGATCAACGATGCGGTGGACCACATGGGGTTCACCAACTCGCTCAAGCACAGTTTCACGCTGCACCAACTCAACCACGCACACTGGTCCGCGCTGCACGACGACAAGTTCCCGGCGGGTAAGCCGGGCTCGGACGTGGAGGACTGGCGTACCGCGGGCAAGCCGCGCCCCAGCCGCAAGGACCAGCCGTGACCGACAACCTGTTTCCGGCGGAATGGGCGGATCGGCCGGCACTGATCGTCGAGCCGGCCGGAACCGTGCTGACCTTCGCGGAATTGGAGACCCGGTCCAACACCGTCGCCCAGTTGCTGCGCAGGCGCGGCCTCGGCCCGGGCGCCACGATCGCACTGCTCATGGAGAACCGTGCGGAGTTCCTGGTCATCGCCTGGGCAGCACAGCGGGCCGGCCTGTACTACGTAGCCGTCAACACCCATCTGACGGCAGCCGAGGCCGAGTACATTCTGCGCGACAGTGGCGCCACGGCAGTCTTCGCCTCCCCCGCCCTGGTGGCGGTGGACACCACCGGTATCGATCACCGGTTCGTCCTCGAAGACGCGGCGGTCCCGGGCTGGGAAAGCCTCGACAGGTGCCTCGTCGGCCTGCCCGCGTTCCCGGTACCCGACCAGAGCGAGGGCGACTTCCTGCTGTATTCCTCGGGGACGACAGGCCGCCCCAAAGGGATTCAGCGCCCGCTGCCCGGCGGCCCCCTGGGTAGCTATCCCGACGCCCCAGGGCGCTGGCTGCGCGAGCTACTCGGATTCCAGACGGGCGATGTGTATCTGAATCCCGCGCCGCTCTACCACGCCGCGCCCCTGGGATGGAGCATGGGCGTCCACCGATCCGGTGGAACGGTCGTGATACTGCAACGATTCGAGGCCGAACTCGCGCTCGCCTGCATCGAGCGTCACCGTGTCACTCACTCCCAATGGGTGCCGACCATGTTCGTTCGTATGCAGAAGCTGGCTCCCGAAATTCGCGAGCGATACGACGTCTCGACGCAGCGAGTAGCGATACATGCCGCAGCGCCCTGCCCGGTCGAGGTCAAACGCGCCATGATCGAATGGTGGGGTCCAATCCTGTTCGAATTCTATTCCAGCACAGAAGGAATGGGCGCGACCGCGATCTTCTCCGATGAATGGCTGCGCAAGCCCGGCTCGGTCGGCAAGCCGCTACTGGGCAGGCCCGTCATTCTGGACGAGCTCGGAAACGAGGTCCCGACTGGGGAAATCGGCACCATCTGGTTCCAGGGCGGCACACCTTTCCGGTATCGCGGCGACCCGGGCCACACCGCGGCGGCGGTCGACGAAGCGGGCCGATCCACGGTCGGCGATCTCGGTTCCCTGGACGAGGACGGCTATCTCTATCTCGCCGACCGCCGTACCGACCTCGTCATCAGTGGCGGTGTCAACATCTATCCGCGCGAGATCGAGGACGTCTTGATCATGCATCCCGGCGTCCTGGACGTCGCCGTGATCGGGCTGCCCGACCCCGATCTGGGTAAGCGCGCCGTGGCGGTGGTTCAGCCGACCGAGCTCGGCAGCGTCGGTACCGCCGAGCTGCTCGAGCACTGCCGTAACCATCTGGCCACCTATAAGATCCCGCGCGAGATCCGTCTCGTCGAACAGCTCCCCCGCACCCCGACCGGCAAGCTGCGCAAACACCTGCTCATCGATGAGATGCGCTGAGCCGACTGTTCGCCGACTCAGCGCTCGGGATCCGGGCGCAGCATGCCTTCCTGCAGGACAGTCGCAACCAGGGTGCCGTCCGCGGTGAAGACACGCCCCTGGGCGATACCGAGACCCATCGCCGCGTTCGGGGAGATCTTGTCGTAGAGCAGCCATTCGTCGACCCGGAAGGGCCGATGGAACCAGACACAGTGATCCAGGGAGGCGAGCTGGAACCCGTCATGGCGTGGCGGAACCCCGTGCGGCTGCAGGGCGACCGAGAGCAGGGTGAGATCGGTGAAGCAGGCCAGCAGCGCAGTCTGCAGGACGGGGTCGTCGGGGACCGGCTCCGTGGTCCTGAACCACACCCGGCGCCCGTCCCGGCCACCCGGCTCATCCAGGACATGCCGGATATCGACCGAGCCCCACTCCAGGTAGAACTCGGGCCATTCCGCCGGATTCATGGCGATCGTCTCCGGCATCGTCGGCAGCGTCTCCGGATCGGGCACCTGGGGAAACGGCACCTGATGGTCCGGTCCGGCCTCGGCGACATGGAAGGACGCGGATGCTTCGAAGATCACGCGTCCGTCCTGTTCGGCGATGATCCGGCGGGTGTCGAACGTCCGGCCGTTGCGAATCCGGTCGACCTGGAACTCGATCGGCCGGCCCACCTCCCCGGGACGGAGGAAATAGGCATGCATCGAATGCGGGAGGCGACCTGCCGCCACGGTGCGTGCCGCCGCGGCCAAAGCCTGTCCCGCGACCTGACCACCGAACACCCGGACGAGGGAAGTTCTCGGGGATCCGCCGACGAAACGGTCGGGTGCGATCTCACGGAGCTCGAACAAGTCGAGCAGGTCGGGCAGCGTGGTGGTCACGAGGTCTCCAGGGGTTCGGCCGTCGTCAACGGCAGGATGGATGGCGGTTCACACACCGCCGACCAGGTCGAAAGGCAAGGTCGATCGACACCGTCCGCTCCTAGGTGGTCAGGATGGTCACGGCGCCGGTACCGGGCGAACCGTAGAGGTGGGCATAGCCGACCCGGTGTGGGCCGGGGATCTGACGGCCCTCGGCCGTGCCGCGCAACTGCAGCACCAGTTCGTGGATCTGGCGCAGGCCCGAGGCGCCGATCGGTTCGCCGTTGGCCATCAGCCCGCCGTCGGTGTTGACCGGAAGCTTGCCGGCGATCGTGGTGTAGCCCTCGGCGATCAGTTTCTCCTGCTCACCGTCCGCGCAGAACCCGTTCTCGGCCATGTGGATGATCTCGGACCCGGCGTCGGTGTCCTGCAACTGCGCGACGTGCACGTCCTCGGGGCCGAGCCCGGCCTTCTCGAATGCCTCGAGCGACGCGTCGACCGAGGGACTCGGTGTACCGAGCGCCGGAAGAGACGGGCTTTGCATCTCGAAGGCGCCGAACCGGCGGGTGCGCAGCGAGGTCGCGGCGAGATGGATCGGAGTCGAGGTGAACTTCCTGGCCAGATCACGCCGGGCCAGGACCACCGCCGCCGCGCCTTCGTCCGGACCGCAGTACATGAACTGGGTGAGTGGGTAGTTCACGTACGCGCCGGCGAGGATCTGCTCTTCCGACATCGGCTTGCGCCGCCAGGCTTTCGGATTGAGCGAACCGTTGGCGAAGTTCTTGGCGGCCACCCGGGCCAGGGTCTGCTGGGAGATCCCGTGCTCGGCCATGTACCGGTTGATCTTCATCCCGAAGAAGTGCGTGGTCATGAACAGTCCGGTCTCGCCGTACCACGACGGCAGGCCGAGCACGGACGGATCCGCCGCGAACGCGCCCTTGGGGTGTTTGTCGAAACCGGCGGCGACGGCGATGTCAGCCTCCCCGTGCTCGATGGCCTCGGCGGCCATCCGCAGTGCGGTGTTGGCGGTCGCGCACCCGTTGAACACCCCGAAGAACGGGATGCCGGTCAGTCCGAGTTTGCCGACGATGGCGTCCGGATTCGACACTTCCAGACTGCCCGCGAACCCGCGCTGCACGTCGGACCAGCCGATGCCGGCGTCGGCGAGCGCGTCCCGGACCGCCTCGGCGCCCATGTCGAGTGCCTGTTTGCCCTCGAAGCGGCCGAATGGGTGCAGGCCGACACCCACGATCGATACGTTGCTCATGCGCTTTCCTCGGTCTCGGTGGAATCCGACGTGGGCGCGAAGGCGAAGGTCATAGTGACCGAACCATCCGCCTCGGTGCGGAAGGGGATGACGACCACGGTCATCGACATTCCGATCGTCAGTGAATCGGTCGCGGCGGCGACGATTCGCCCTTCGACCAGCACACCTTCCGGGAACGCGACATAGCCGACGAAGTACGGCTCGAACCGTTCCGGTCCCCGGTAGGGCGGTGACGGCGGCGGGAACTCCTGAGTGGTCCAGGTGTGCAGCGTGCCGGTTCTGGACAGCAGGAGTTCCTCGTCACCGGGGTGTGCCGGAAAATCCGGCGTCTGCCCCGGGCCGGGGCGGGACGAGATCAGCTGCGGTTCTTCCGAAGGCCAGGTGAAAAGGCCCGGCGCGATGGGATTCCGGACGACGGACTCGCCCGACACGGTATCGGCGACCATCATCAGATCCGCTCGTAGATGGTGGCGTTGGCGGTGCCGCCACCCTCGCACATGGTCTGCAGGCCGTAGCGCTTCCCGGTGCGCACCAGGTGGTGGATCAGGGTGGTGGCCAGCCGAGCGCCGGAGCATCCGAGCGGATGACCCAGCGCGATGGCGCCACCGAGCGGGTTGAGACGCGCTTCGTCGGCGCCGGTCTCGGCCTGCCAGGCCAGGGGCACCGAGGCGAACGCCTCGTTGACCTCGAACGCGTCGATGTCGCCGATGCTCAGCCCGGACTTGCGCAGGGCGAGCGCGGTAGCGGGAATCGGTCCGGTCAGCATCTTGACCGGGTCGTCGCCGGCGACCACGGCGGTGTGGATCCGGGCCAAGGGGGTGAGCCCGAGGCGGGCCGCGTTCTCCGAGGTGGTGATCAGCAGGCCGGCCGCGCCGTCGGAGATCTGCGACGCGTTGCCCGCACTGATCCGTCCCCCGTCCTTGAACGGGGTCTTCAGAGTTGCGAGCTTCTCCACGGTCGACCCACGGCGCACACCCTCATCGATCTTCACGGTGGTGTCAGCGGTCGGTACCGCGACGATCTCGCGCTCGAAGTCACCCCGCTCCTGGGCCGCGGCGGCCAGCTCATGCGAGCGAACGGCGTACTCGTCCAGTCGCGTCCTGGACAGGTTCCACAGCTCCGCGATCATCTCGGCGCCCATGCCCTGGTTGAAACTGCCGTGGAACGCCGGATCGGTGAGCTGCTCGGCGTACCGTCGCACCGCCGGTCCCCCCATCTCGCCGGTGCCCTCGACCCGCGCGGCGCCCATCGGCACCGCCGACATCATTTCGACGCCACCGGCGACCACCACATCGGCCTGGCCGGAGATCACGGCGGCAGCAGCCGTCGAGATGGCCTGCTGAGACGAACCGCACTGCCGGTCGATGGTGAAGCCGGGCACCGATTCCGGCCAGCCCGCGCCCAGGACCGCCATGCGGCCGATATTGCCCGACTGCTGACCGATGCTGAGCACATTGCCCCAGTGCACGTCGTCGACGACCGCGGGATCGATGCCGGTGCGTTCGGCGAGCGCCCGCAGGATCGTGGCGGACGCCTCGACCGCGTGCACGCCGGCGAGCCCCCCGCCTCGCTTGCCGACCGGGGTGCGCAGAGCCTCGACGATGACAGCATCACGCATCAGAATGTCCTCTCAACGAAAGAATAGATTTAATTATTATACCTTATAAGCATCCGCTGCCACGGGCTAGCGAGGCAGACCGAGTACTCGCTCCGCGATGATGTTGCGCTGGATCTCCGCCGTGCCGCCGTAGATGGTCTCGGCGCGGGAAAGCAGGAAGGTCTTCTGCTCTCGATCGAGGCCGTCGTGCCCGGTATCCGCGGTCACCATGGCCTCCTCACACCGCAGATCCATGGCCAATTCACCGAGTAGCTGGTGCGCGGTCGCGGCGTACAGCTTGCTTGCCGTGGCCGCGGCGCCGGTCGACTCCGGCGCGCCCTCGATGATCGAGGACAGGACCCGCAGGTTGGTCGCACCCATCACCTGGGCAGCGATATAGGCATCGGCGAGTCGTTGACGCACCCGCGGATCACCGGTCGAGCCCAGGCGCCGCGCGGTGCCGATCACCTCGTCCACTTCCCGCTGCATGGCCAGCTGCATGGGCATCAGCGCGGAACCGCGTTCCATGGCCAACGTCCCCATGACTACTCTCCAGCCACCGTCGACCTCGCCGAGCACCATGTCGGCCCCGGTGCGTGCCCCGTCGAAGAAGCACTCGCTGAACTCCGCGGATCCGGCGATATTGCGGATCGGGCTGATCCGGACGCCGGGCTGATCGACCGGCACGAGCAGCATGGTGAGCCCGCGGTGCCGCAGGCTGCGGTCGGGATCGGTGCGGCACAGGACATACAGCCAGTCGGCGTGGTGACCGAACGTCGTCCATACCTTCTGCCCGTCGATCACCCACTCGTCGCCGTCGAGGATCGCGCGCGTACTCACCGAGGCGAGATCCGAGCCCGCACCGGGCTCGCTGAATCCCTGTCCCCACATTTCCTCGACGGCCAGGATCGGCGGGAGAAACCGCGCCTTCTGCTCCTCGGTACCGAAGGCAAGCAGACTCGGACCGAGCAGCTCGAGCGCCTGGGTGCCGACGCGGGCGGGCGCGGCCGCTGTCGCATACTCGTATTCGAAGATGATCTCCTGGACAGCGCTCGCGCCGCGACCGCCGTACTCGCCCGGCCAGGTCAGCCCGAGCCAGCCACCGGCGGACAGTTCCTTCTCCCACGCCACCCGGACATCCCAGGCGGTGTCGTCGGTCGGGCTGCCCACCCCGCGATAGCGGGCGAACTCACCGACGAGATGCTCGTCGAGCCACGTGCGGACCTCGTCCCGGAACTCGATGTCCGCGGGCGCGATCTCAAGTTCTGCGACCATGGTTGAGACTCCTAGTACAGGCCCGAGTTCAGAGCTCGAGCGGGGAATACGGGTCGAATCGGGGCGCCCGTTTCTCGGTCAGGCTGCGCAGGCCCTCCTGGAAATCCGGTTGCTGTTTGGCCAGCGTCAGCAGGTACTGGGCGCGAACTCGCGCCTGTTCCAACGTGTTCTCGCTGTCGGACCACACCTGTTTCTTGATCATGGCCAACGCGACCGGGGACACCTCGGTGGCCATCGACCGGGCGTAGGCCACCGCGTCCGCGAGTACCTCCCCTGGCTCGGACAGCTGCTGCACGAGCCCGATCTCGAAGGCTTCCTCGGCCAGGAAGACCCGGGCCGAGGCCAGCAGATCGAAGGCGCGCGCCGGACCTACCAAGCGCGCCAGCACCCAGGCGGTGCCGTCCTCGGCGGGCAGCCCGCGCTTGGCGAAGGCCGTACTGAATTTGGCGCCACGAACCGCGAAACGCAGATCGAAGTTCAGTGCCTGCGCCAAACCGATTCCGGCACAGGCACCGTTGATCGCGCCGATGATCGGTTTGGGCAGCGTGGTGGCGTAGGTCTGCGGGCGCCGGTTCGTCGCGTACCGCTTGCCGTCCCCGACCTCGCGCAGCACCAACGGGTCCAGACCGGGAACGAAGGAGGTACCGGAACCCGTCACCACGATCACCCGCACATCGGGGTCGGCGCAGGCCCGGTCCAGTGCCGCGTAGAACTCGGTCTCCATCTGCGCGGTCCACATGTTCCGCCGCTCCGGACGGTTCAGGGTAAGTACCGCCACCCCGTCCTCGGTGTCGTAGCAGACGACATTCGACTCGGTACTCACGGCTGCACCACCCACGCGGGCCCGTCGACGGGCTGCGCCCACCTGACCTCGACCTGTTGCGACCCGGCGAAATTCGGCGCGCGCTTCTCCAGGAACGCCGCGACACCCTCGCTGGAGTCGGGCTGTCTGCCCGCCCAGCGGAAGGTTTCCCATTCCCGGTGGAACGCCGCCTCCCGATCGGGCTCGGCCAGCATCTGGTAGAGCAGTTGCTTGGTCAGGCCGACCGCCGCGGGCGAGCATTCGGTGGCGATCTCGTCGGCCAGCTCGAGCGCGGCGGGCAGGACCTGATCACCCGGCAGGGCGCGGGTGGCCAGACCGATCCGTGCGGCCTCCTCACCGCGGAAGAGCCGGCCGGTGAGCAGCAGCTCGACGGCCGCTCCCGCACCGACCAGGCGCGGCAGCAGCCACAGCGAGTTCTGCTCCGGGATGAGGCCGCGGCGGGCGAACACGAACCCGTACTTGGCGGATTCGTTGACGATGCGAATGTCCCACTGCAGGGCGAAGGTCAGGCCGAGACCGACGGCGGCCCCGTTGAGCGCGCCGATGATCGGTGTGCGCAGCTGCCACGGGCGCGGCCGGACGGCCATCATCTGGCGCGCAGCCCTGGTCTGCTCCTCGTCGAACGCGAAGTTCGACCCGCCTGGTTCCATGTCGGCGCCGGTCGAGAAGAACCGGCCGCGGCCGGTGACCACGATGGCCCGAACTTGCTCGTCACGGTCGAGATCCGACAGCTGACGGTGCAATTCGACCTGCATCGCCGACGTGAACCCGTTTCCGCGGTCCGGTCGGTCGAGCCAGACGGTCGCGACCCGGCCTGCCCGCTCCACCGAGATCCCGTCGATCACCGCCATCGAGTCACCGGCTCCCGGCTCGGGGCTTGCCCGAGCCGTCCGAGTTCGGCCGGGCCTGCGCGACCAGCCTCGGCACCGTCTCCCCCAGCGTTGCGGGATCCCAGCGTTCCAGCTGCTCGGCTCCCGGACCGGCCTGCCAGGTCTCGGCAACGCTGATCGATCCGCCCTTGACATTGAACACCCGGCCGGTGATGTCGGCGGCCTCCTCGGAGGCCAGCCACACGACGATCGGCGCGATGTTGGCGGGAGAACCGGCGTCGAAACCGGTGGTCTCCTTGATCTCCTTCAGCTTCTCGACGTAGTCGTGCAGTCCCGCCGTCATATTGGTCAGCGCGCTCGGGGCGATCGCGTTGACCGTGATGCCCAGCCGCGCCAATTCGTCGGCCAGAATCACTGTGAAGGAGGCGATCGCGGCTTTGGCGGCGCCGTAGTTCGACTGACCCACATTGCCATACAGGCCGGAGGGTGAGGAGGTGTTGATCACCCGCGGGTGGTGCACCGGCTCACCGGCTTTCGCCTTGGCCCGCCAGTGGGCGACCGCGTGCTTGGTCGGACAGAAGGTGCCGCGCAGATGCACCTTCATCACCGCGTCCCACATGTCGACGTCCATGTTCACGAACATCTTGTCGCGCAGGATGCCCGCGTTGTTCACCAGGATGTGCAGGTCACCGAATTCCTCGAGCGCGGTCTGGACGAGGCGGCCCGCGCCGTCCCAGTCCGACACATCGTCATGGTTGGCCACCGCGCGCCCGCCCATCGCGGTGATCTCCTCGACCACCTGCTCGGCAGGCCCCAGGTCGTTCACCACGACCTGGGCGCCCTGGCGGGCGAACTCGAGCGCGTGCTCACGCCCGATGCCGCCCGCGGCGCCGGTGACGATGACAACCCGTCCGTCGTGCAGTCCCATCAGTTCTCTCCTGTTCCGGTAGCGCCGCCGGTGCCCGCCGGAGGCTCACCGAAGACGGATAATGCGTTGGCGCCGAGGTAATTCCGGCGCGCGTCGTCGGGCAGTGCGAGTGCCCTGCCCTCGCTGATCGTGCGATCGAGGGAAAGAATCGGGTAGTCCGAGGCCCACATGAGCTTTGTCTTGTTGCGTTTGCGCGCGAACGCGAGAATGTCCTCGGGGACGTACTTGGGCGCCCAGCCTGCGGTCATCGCGAAAACGTTGGGGTGTTTGACGAGCATCGCGACGGTTTCGCTGATCCACGGGTCCCCCAGATGGGACATCACGATCTTCAGGTCCGGGAAGGTAAGCGCCACTTCATCGATGAGGATGGTGCGCTGAAGTTTCGCGGGCTTCATCGGTCCGGGCGCGCCGACATTGATCGATACCACCGCTCCCTCGTCACAGGCCGCGGTGTACATGGGAAACGCCAGCTTGTCGTCGATGGCGATGCCGGTGAACATCGGCACCACCCGGATGCACTTGATGCCGTACTCACGCACCGCGATCCGGACATGCTTGGCCGCCTCGTAACCGAGCCGTGGGTCGATACCCACCGAGGTGACGAACCGGCCGGGATACTCGGCCTGGAATCGGGCGAGCACCTCGCAGGTCTCCCGCAGGACCGCCTCGCCGGAGCGGACACCGTGCACGTACGGCGGTGTGATGTCCCGGGGCACTTTGGTCAGCACGCCGCCGGAGATCCCGAGACGGTCCATCTCGGCGATCACATCGGTCATGGTCTGGCCGCCCTCGTAGGCGCTGTTGCCGCGCTTGAAACGGGCTACCACGGAGGGATCGGGGGTTACCTCGCCCGGGGCGTAGGGCAGGTTGATCCAGGCGTCGAAGATGCGCGGTTCGTCGGTACTCACTGGTATTGCCTCCGTTGTCTGTCTCAGCGTCCGAGGTAGTTCGGGCTTCGCTTCTCGCGCATCGCCGCGAGCGCCTCCGCGGCGTCCTCGGTGGCGGCGACCACCGCGAAGTGTGAGGAGATGAGGTCGAGCGCGGTACGCAGGTCGGTTCCGGCCGATTGATAGGTCGCCCGCTTGATCATGCGGATCGTGACCGGTGGACCGGCGGCGAGCTGAGCGGCGAGCGCTCCGGTCACGGCCGCGAGCTGGTCCGCGTCGGCCAGCCGGTTGACCAGGCCGATCCGCAGTGCTTCCTCGGCGTCGATGAAGTCTCCGGTCAGCAGCAATTCGAGGGCCTTGGAGGTGCCGACGAGCCGCGGCAGGTAGTACGCACCGCCGTCGCCGGGTGTCAGCCCGACCCGTACATATCCCTCGGACACCTTCGCCGAGCGGGACATGACTCGCAGGTCGCACATCAATGCCATATCCAGGCCCGCACCGACCGCGACCCCGTTGATCGACGCGATCAGCGGCTTGTCCAGCGCGTCGACGGCGAGCGCGACCTTGTGGATCTCGTCGTGCAGCTGCGACTTGCGCTGCAACGGTGTCAGCCCCTGGTTCGCGTTCGAGATGCTGCCCAGATCGACGCCCGAGCAGAACGCCTTGTCACCGGCGCCGGTCAGGACGACGACCTTGACCCGATCGTCTCGCCTCGCCTCGTCGAGCAGCCGAGCCCACTCGCCGATCATGTCGAAGGTGAACGCGTTGCGCGCTTCGGGCCGGTTCAGCGTGATGGTTCCGACACCGCCGTCGAGATGCCACTCCAGGTCCGACACAGCTTCCTCCTCTGGCGCAATCAGTATGATATTTGTACTATAAGAATCCGGATTGTCCAAGCTTGGGAAAGCCGGAACCGAGAAGGAGCTCCCCGATGACCGGTGCCGAAACCGATCTCGCGCTGCTGGCGCTGCGCGTGATCGCCGGACTGACCATGGCGGCCCACGGCCTCAACAAATTCTTCGGTGGCGGCCGGATAGCGGGCACCGCCCGCTGGTTCGACAGCATCGGCATGCGGCCGGGTCGGGTGCACGCCCTGCTCGCCGCGACCACCGAGACCGCAGCGGGTTTGTTCTTCGCCGCCGGGCTGGCCACCGCCTTCGCCGGGGCCGCGTTCGTCGCCTTGATGGCGGTTGCGGCATGGACGGTGCACCGCGAGTCGGGATTCTTCGTCAACGCGAACGGCTGGGAGTACAACCTCGTGCTGGCGGCAGTCGGCGTGGCGGTGGCGACGACCGGACCCGGCGCGTGGTCACTCGACAACCTTCTCGGCATCACCGACGCGCTGCGGGGCTGGACCGGACTGGCCATCGCCCTGGTCGGCGGCCTGCTGGCCGCCGTGGGACAGCTCGCCCTCTTCTACCGGCCCGCACCCGCCGCACCGCCCGCCGCGGCGTGATCGACCGCCCACCCTCCGACAGACAGAACAGGCACGGCATGACCCAGACACCGGGTGAACTCCCCCTGACCGACGCCGATCTCCGGTTCCGTGACGAACTCCGCAGCTGGCTCGACGTGCACCTCACCGCCGAGTTCGCCGACCAGTACGACCGCGGCGGACCTGACGACGACGACAACTGGGAGCTGCGCCGCCGCTGGGAGCGTGAGCTCGCCGCCGGGGGGTGGCTCGGCATCTCCTGGCCGGAGGAATACGGCGGGCGCGATGCCACCATGTCCCAGGAGATCGTCCTGGCCACCGAACTGTCCACGGCGGGAGCGCCCCCACGCGCGGCGTTCCACGGCGAGTCTCTGATGGCACCGACCGCGCTGCACTATGGGACGCCCGAACAGAAGGCACGACTGCTGCCACCGATGGCGCGCTCGGAGATCGTCTGGTGTCAGGGCTACTCCGAACCGAACGCGGGTTCCGACCTGGCAGGCATCGCGACCAAGGCGCGGCGCGACGGCGACGAGTGGGTGGTCACCGGCCAGAAGATCTGGACGACCTTCGCCCAGCACGCCGACTGGATCTTCGCCATCGTGCGCACCGATCCCGATTCGCGCCGTCACGCCGGGCTGTCCTACATGCTGATCCCGCTCGATCAACCCGGCGTGCGGGTGGTCCCTATCCGGACAATGCTCGGCGACAGCGGTTTCAACGAGGTCTTCTTCGACGGCGCCCGGACCAGCGTGGACAACGTCCTCGGCGCTCCCGGCGACGGCTGGAAAGCGGCGATGACCACCCTCGGGCACGAGCGCGCGACGTCGGTGCTCGGCTATCAGTTCTCGTTCCGTCGCGAGATGACCGAGCTCAGAGCGCTGGCCCGCAAGCGTGGCGCCACCGCCGACCCGGTACTGCGAGATCGGCTGGTCGACAGCATCATCGGTCTCGACATCATGGGGTACAACAATTTGCGCACCCTGTCCGCGGCGCTGCGCGACGGCCAGTTCGGTCCGGAGGCCTCGATCGGCAAGTACTACTGGTCGCGCTGGCACCAGGAGTTCACCGAGATCGCCATGGACGTTCTCGACGCCGACGGGTGGCTGTCCACCGAGTGGGGCTCGGGTCCTGATCAACCGTCGGAGGCGCTGCGCCGCTCGTTCATCCGCGCCCGCGCCGAGACGATCTACGCCGGATCCAGCGAGATCCAGAAGAACATCATCGCCGAGCGAGTCCTCGGGCTGCCGCGCGAACCGAAGGAGTGACATGAGCACAGCGAGCCTGTCGGGCGTCCGGGTGCTCGACCTCAGCCGGATTCTGGCCGGTCCGTTCACCACTCAGTTGCTCGGCGATCTCGGCGCCGACGTCATCAAGGTCGAACGGCCGGGTACCGGCGACGACGCCCGCACCTACGGCCCGCCCTATCTGCCCGACAGCGAGGGAGCCGACACCGCCGAGGCCGGTTTCTACCTGAGCTGCAATCGAAACAAGCGGTCGATCACCATCGACCACTCCACACCCGAAGGCGCGCAACTGATCCGCGATCTGGCGGCGCGCTCGGACGTGCTCGTGGAGAACTTCCGGGTCGGGGTCCTGGACAAGTACGGTCTCGATCAGCGGTCCCTGCGTGCGCTCGACGCCCGCCTCGTCTACTGCTCGATCACCGGGTTCGGCCAGGACGGGCCGTACGCCGACCGGCCCGGATACGACGGCGTCTTCCAGGCCATGTCAGGCATGATGAGCGTGTCCGGACATCCGGACGGGACTCCGGGCGCCGGACCGATGAAGGTCGGCGTTTCCATGGTCGACATCCTCACCGGGCTCTATGCCTCCAACGCGATTCTCGCCGCGTTGCGTCACCGCGAGATCACCGGCGAAGGCCAATACATCGATATGGCGCTGCTGGACTGCGGTATCGCCGCCCTCTCCCACTACGCGCAGAACTACCTGATCTCCGGTTCCCCGGCGCCGCGGCGCGGCAACGGCGGTTTCGGCGGCATTCCATCCCAGACTTTCCGATGCTCCGATGGTAACGAGATCTTCATCGTCGCCTCCACGCCCCGGCAATGGTCAGGTCTGGCGCGAGTACTCGGACGCCCGGAGCTCGCCGACGACCCTCGCTTCGCCACCGTCTCGGCCCGGATCGCCCACCGCGACCTGGTGCTCGACACCCTGAACGATGTTCTGCGAACACGGCCTGCCGCGGCATGGATCGCCGAATTGGAATCGGCCGATGTTCCGGTGAGTCCGGTGAACGACATGAACGGCGTATTCGCCGACCCTCAGGTGCGGCACCGCGGTATGCGGCTCACCGCCGAGCACCCGCTCTCGGGTCACGTCGACATGCTGCGCAACCCCATTCGGCTGTCCGGCACCCCGCTGGAACGCTACGACCCCCCACCGCTGCTCGGCAGCCACACCCGCGAGGTACTCACGACCGTCCTCGGCAAGTCCGCGGCCGAGTACGACGAACTCGTCGCCAAGGGAGTCGTGTGACCGGCAGGGACCGACGAACGGAAAGATCATGGTGAACACCGCACTCATCCCACCTCAGCGAGCACTACCACCCGAAACCGCGCACCTCCGGGCCGCGGTCCGGGACTTCCTCGCCGCGGATCGCACCGAGCACGGGTGGACCCCGCATGTCGATTCGTGGATCTCGTCCTGGGATCCCGGGTTCAGCCGTCGCCTCGCCGAGCGCGGCTGGCTGGGTATGACGGCCCCCGTCGAATACGGCGGGCACGGGCGCGGGCACATCGAGCGGTTCGTGGTCACCGAGGAACTGCTCGCGGCGGGTGCGCCCGTTGCCGCACACTGGGTAGCCGACCGGCAGGTCGTTCCGGCGCTGCTCGCCCACGGGACCGAGCATCAGCGGCAACGGTATCTCCCCGAGATCGCCGCGGGACGCTGCTTTTTCGCGATCGGTATGAGCGAGCCGGAGTCCGGGTCCGATCTCGCCAGTGTGCGTACCCGCGCGACGCGGGTCGACGGCGGATGGTCGGTCACCGGAACGAAGGTTTGGACGTCGGGCGCCCATCACGCGCACGCGTTCTTCGTGCTGGCCCGCAGCGCTCCGCTCGACTCCGCGCGCCGGCACGAGGGACTCAGCCAGTTCGTCGTTCCCCTCGATGCGCCCGGCATCGAGATCCGGCCGATCCGGCTGCTGACCGGACAGCACCATTTCAACGAAGTCGTGCTCGATCATGTCTTCGTGCCCGATGACATGGTGCTCGGTACGCCGGGCGAAGGCTGGCGGCAGGTCACCTCCGAACTCGGCTTCGAACGCAGTGGCCCGGAACGCATCCTGTCCACCCAGCCGCTGCTGGACGCCCTGGCCGATCGGCTGCGTACCGATACACCCGATCCGGCCGCGGTCGGCGCACTGGGCGCGCTGACCGCACGGCTGGTCACCCTGCGGCAGCTCTCCGCCGCGGTGGCGTCCGCTCTCGCGGCCGGCGAGCCCGCAGACCTGCCCGCCGCGCTGATCAAGGATCTGGGCACGCGCTACGAGGCCGACGTGGTCGAGGCGGCGGCGTCCCTGGATTCCGGTTACGCCGATCCGGGATCCGCCGACGAATTCGACCGGTTGCTGGCCGAAGGGCTGCTGCACGCACCGGGATTCACCCTGCGGGGCGGGACGAGCGAGATCCTGCGCGGCGTGGTGGCACGAGGACTAGGACTGCGATGACGAACCCGACCTCTCACTTCGACGAGCTCGCCGAGCTGCGCCGGCTCGCCGACGACATCTTCGGCGCCAGTGCCGAGACCGTGCTCGATGTTCCGAACACGACCATCGACTTCGATCCCGCCCTGTGGAAGACCCTGGCCGAATCCGGGCTCACCCTGCTCACCACCCCCGACGCCGCGGGCGGTAGCGGAGCGACCCTCACCGAATCCGCCATCGTACTGACCAGCGCGGCCGCGCACGCGGCGCCGGTGCCGGTGGCGGAGACCGACCTGTTGGCCTCCTGGCTGCTGCGCGCGGCCGACCTGCCGGTGCCGACGGGACCGCTGACCGCCGTGCACGACCCGGCACTCGAGATCGGCCGGGGCCGGGTGCGCGGCACGGCGCAACGGGTTCCCTGGGCCCGCGCTGCCCAGGCCATCGTGCTGGCCGACGAACGTTCGGTGGCCGTGGTGCCCGCCGCGGCACTGCGCATCGAGCACGGCGGCAATGTCGCGGCCGAACCACGCGACCGGATCGAGATCGATACCGAGATCGACTCCGCGGCAATCGGACCGGCGCCGTCGCGCGTCGCCGAGGGGTTTCTGCTGCGTGGCGCGCTCGCGCGGGCGATCCAGATCAGCAGCGCGCTCGAGCGAGCCCTGGTGCTGACGGTGGGCCATGTCGGTACCCGAGAACAATTCGGCCGACCGATCGGGAAATTCCAAGCCGTTCAGGCCATGGTCGCCGAAGCGGCCGAAGCGGTGGCAGCGGCCCGCACGGCCAGCGAATTCGCTGTGCGGGTGACCACCGAGCACGGTTTCGACGACGAGCGGGCCGCCTTCACGATCGCGGTGGCGAAAGCGCAGGCATCCAGTGCCGCACCCGTAGTCGCACGCGCGGCGCATCAGGCACACGGCGCGATCGGCTTCACCCTCGACCATCGCCTGCGGCATTTCACCCTGCGTGCGCTGGCCTGGCGGTCGGAATTCGGCGGTGCTGAATTCTGGGAAAGGGAACTGGGGCAGACCATGCTGGGCAGCACCCGATCGCAGCTGTGGGAATTCGTCACGAACATCTCCTGACCGACCGGCATCTCCGGAACGCGGAAGGGCCTGTGTCACCGAATGTGACACAGGCCCTTCCTCATACGCGGCTCAGGCGATATAGCCGGAGGTTCCGGCGCGGGACAGCACGATATCGGGAACGACCGTGCGCGCGGACAGCCGCAGAATCGCCTCGACGACCTCCACGATGTCGCTGACCGGAATCATCGTCTCCGGCGCAATGGTGTTCTTGGCCCACGCGCTCATATCGGTGTCGACGTACCCGGGCGACAGCGTGGTCGCGGCAACGCCATTAGCCGACTCCTCGATGTTCAGCGTACGAACCAAGGAGATGAGCGCGGCCTTGATCGCGCCGTACACCGCGAGGCCCGGCTCGGCGAACACCCCGGTGATCGATGCGAGCGCGACAACCCTGGCACCACGGTCCGGGTCGGCCGCCGCGGTCTTGCGCAGTGCGGGCAGAGCCAACTGCACGAGCTGCAGCGGCGCGCGCAGATTGATCGCCACGGTTTTGTCGAAGCGCCGCAGCGGATAGTCGGCGACCTGCCCGGCACTGCCGACTCCGGCATTCAGGACCAGCGCGTTCATCCCGTCGAACGCCGCCGTGTGGGCGTCGGCCAGCCGCTCAAGATGCTCGGGATCGACCAGGTCTCCCGCCACAGGGGCAACGTGCGGGAGCCGAGGTCACGAAGCCGCGCCGCCACGGCCTCGAGCGCCTCGGCGTGACGCGCGGTCACCGTCAACCCGAAGCCACGTTCAGCCAGCCGTTCCGCGATGCCGAGTCCGATTCCCCGGGACGCACCGGTCACCAGCGCGGATTTCACCCTCACTGCGCTCTCCGTTCTTCCCGTCACAACCCGATGTGTTGGGCAAGTGCTTCGCGGTGATGGGCCGGACTCCCGAGCAGGATCTCCGAGCCCTTCGCCCGCTTGAAGTACAGGTGCGCCGGATGTTCCCAGGTGAATCCGATACCGCCATGCATCTGAATGCTCTCGGCGGCAACGTGATAGAAGGTCGTCGAGCAGAAGACCTTCGCGGTCGCCGCGGCGATCGGGAGGTCACCGCCGTCGGAGGCGACAGCGTAGGCAGCGTAGTAGGCCGCCGATCGCGCCGACTCCAAATCCACCAGCATGTCCGCACAGCGGTGCTTGATCGCTTGGAAGGACCCGATCGGCCGGCCGAACTGCTCGCGCACCTTCAGGTAGTCGACCGTGGTCTCCAGAACCCGGGCCGCTCCACCCACCTGTTCGCAGGCCAGCGCGGCCGCACCGATGTCGAGCACGCCGGCGACGACATCCCAGCCTCGACCGATCTCGCCGAGCAGCCGGGCCGGGGTGTCACGCAGGGTGATCGTCGCCTGCCTGCGGGTCCGGTCCATGGTCGGGACATCCTCGATCTGCAAGCCCGGTGCGCCGCGTTCGACCACGAACAGCGAGATACCCTCGACACCACGGGCCGCGACGATCACCAGGTCCGCGGAAGCGCCGTCGAGCACATACCGCTTCACCCCGTCGAGTCGCCATCCCTCGGTCGTGTCCACCGCCGCGGCCGATATCTGCTCCTCCGACCAGGCCGCACTCTTCTCGATGACAGCCACCGTCGCGATGGTCTCCCCTGCCGCGATGGCGGGAAGGTACTCCGCGCACGCCGCTTCGTCTCCGGCGAGCAGCAGCGCGTTGGCCGCGAGGATCACGGTGGAGAACAACGGCGCACACAGCAGCGCACGGCCTGCCTCCTCGAGCACCACGGACAGTTCACCGAAACCGAATCCGGCGCCACCGTACATTTCCGGAATGGCGAGTGCCTGCACGCCGATCTGGTCGGCGAGCTGTCGCCACACCTGCCGGTCGAAGCCCTCGGCGGTGTCCATGTGCGCTCGCACCTGGGCCTCGGAGGACCGCGATTCCAGGAACTTGCGGACGACCGCGCGCAACTCCAGTTGCTCCTCAGTGAATGACAGGACCATCGGGCCTCCTCAGGGCGTTACCAGTCTTGACGTTAATGAGTATAATAGACTAACTGATTAAGGAGACCTTTGTGATCCGATACAGCACCCTCGACGTAGCCACAGATGGGCATGTCGCGATCGTGACGATGAACCGGCCGGCGGCACGCAACGCCGCCGACGCCGTCATGCACCGCGAACTGGCCGACATCTGGCAGGACCTGGCGGCCGACCGCACGGTGCGCGCCGTCGTACTCACCGGCGCGGGCAGAGCGTTCAGCGCGGGCGGCGATCTGCCCAGAATGATCGAGACCCAGCGCGATCCCGACGTCCAAGACGAAGTGTTCGACGAGGCGCGTCGCATCGTCCGTGGCATGACGGCACTCCCCCAGCCGATCGTCGCCGCGGTCAACGGCCCGGCGGTAGGACTGGGAGCGAGCCTGATAGCACTGTCGGACCTCGCGGTCGCGGCCGAGAACGCCTTCCTCGCCGATCCACATCTCGGGGTCGGACTCGTCCCGGCGGACGGCACCGCGCTGACCTGGCCGCTGATGAGCGGACTGCTCAGAGCCAAGGAGTTCATCCTGCTCGGTGAGCGCATTCCCGCGGCGAAGGCGCTCGAGTGCGGACTCGTCAATCGGGTGGTCCCGGCCGACGAGGTGCTGCCGACCGCGCTGGAGTTGGCCCACCGTCTGGCCCAGATCCCCCAGCGCGCACTCGAGGACACCAAGCGCATCCTCAACTCCGCGGTGTCCCGGACGGTGGGGTCCGTTCTAGAGCAGGCACTGGCCGCCGAACGGCAGAGCGTCACCTCACCCGAACACGTCGCCTATGTCGAGAAGATGGTCGCGGCGTCCCCGAAGTGATGAAGAGTTTGCGGGCGTGGTGGTCACCACGCCCGCATACTTTTCAGAAGCCCAACCCCTTGCCGACGATGTCGAGCATGATCTCGTTCGTGCCGCCGTAGATCCGCTGCACCCGCGCATCGCGCCACAGCCGGGCGATCTCGTACTCGTTCATGTATCCGTACCCGCCGTGCAGCTGCAGACACCGATCGATGATCCGCCACTGGGACTCGGTCGCCCACCACTTGGCGCCCGCGGCCTCGTCCGCGGTGAGCTCACCCGCGTTGACCGCGAGGACACACTGGTCGATGTAGGTCTGCATGACCTCGACTTCGGTGGTCATCTGCGCGATCGCGTGCTTGTTCACCTGGAAGTTGCCGATCGGGGTGCCGAAGGCGGTTCGTTCGTGGGCGTAGGCGGTGGTGAGCTCGACCGCGCGCTTGGCCTGTGCGACGGCGTGAATCGCGATACCGAGGCGCTCGGCGGGCAGATTCGTCATCAAGTGGTAGAAGCCCCGGTTCTCCTCACCGATCAGGTTCTCGGCGGGCACCCGCACGTCCTCGAAGATCAGTTCCGCGGTGTCGGCCGCGCGCTGACCGATCTTGTCCAGCTTTCGCCCTCGGCTGAAACCCGCCATCCCGGTCTCGACCACCAGCAGGCTCAGACCCTTGTGCGGCCGTTCCGCACCGGTATCCGTCCGACAGAGGACAACGACGAGGTCGGCGAGCAGGCCGTTGGAGATGAAGGTCTTGGAGCCGTTGACGATGAAGGAATCCCCGTCGCGGCGCGCCGTGGTCTTGACGTTGGCCAGGTCCGAGCCCGCCCCCGGCTCGGACATCGCGATCGCGGTGATGTACTCGCCGGAGACGAATTTCGGCAGCCAGCGCTTCTTCTGTTCATCGGTGGTGAGATCACGGAAGTAGCCGGAGAGGATGTCGTTCTGCACTCCCAACCCGACGCCGACACTTCCGGTCGCGTGGTACTCCTCGTTGAGGATGGCGTTGAACCGGAAGTCCTTGATGTCCGCGCCCCCGTATTCCTCCGGCATCTCCCAACCGAGCAGGCCCAGTTCGCCGGCCTTGAGCCACACCTCCCGATCGACATACCCCCGCGCTTCCCACTCCTCGGTGTGCGGAGCGCATTCCTTCTCGAAGAAGGATCGCGCGGTGGCACGGAACTGGTCATGTTCGGGTTCGAAGATTGTGCGGCGCATATCAGCTCTCCTGGGCAGGAAATCGGACTCTACAGGTAGTATCAGCATAACAGTCTAACTGATTGAACCCTATATACTTCGGGCCACGCCGCCCGACACCGACCACGGAGTGCCATGCACCGACGAGCGAGCGAGGCGCGAGGCCGAGAATGATCAAACCCACTGCGATCAAAGTCCCCAAGGCCGGCGAACTGGTCGCCGCCGAGTTGCGACGGAGGATCATCACCGGCGAGCTCGCCGTAGGCGATCCACTGCCTACCGAGTCGGCCCTGATGGAACACTTCGAGGTCTCGCGCCCGACACTGCGAGAAGCGTTTCGAATCCTGGAATCCGAGTCGCTGATCACCGTCCTGCGCGGAGCCCACGGCGGCGCCCGGGTGCTCCGGCTCGACGACACAGTGGGCGCGCGATACACCGGGTTCCTGCTGCAGTACAAGGGCACATCACTGGCGGACGTGTATCGCGCACGCACCGAATTGGAGGTGACCGCGGTTGGCATGCTGGGCGCGCTCGGACCACGCGCCCTCACCAGCCGCCTCGACCGATTGGACGCACTGATCCGGGAGGGCACTTCCCTGGTCGACGACGCCAAGGCGTACGCCGAACACAATGTCGGGCTGCACCGGACCCTTGTCGAACTGGCAGGCAATATGACCCTCGATGTCCTCACCCGGATGCTCTTCGAGATCATCGCGCTGCACAACGTGGTGTTCATCGCCGAGCGCCGGCCCGGGCACGAAGGGCCGGCGAACCGTGCCGCTCAGCACGCCTGGACCAAGCTGGCGAGACTGCTCCATGAGACGAACACGACTGCCGCGCAAACACATTGGCGACTACATCTGGACCACGTGGCGTCCTACATGATCGGCAACTCCGAAGCGGCCCTGGTCGATGTCCTGCCCTGACCGCGGACGCGCCGGCCACAGTATCGAGTAGGATTCTCATTTCGAGAGTGACTATCGCGAGTCCGAGGAGCACTGTGAGCACATTGCGAGAACGCAATCGCCTGCGCACCAGGGGCGATATCGCCAGCGCCGCCATCACGCTGTTCGAACAACACGGCTACGATAACACCACCATCGAACAGGTCGCCAAGGCGTCAGGGGTGTCGGTCGCCACGTTCTTCCGCCATTTTCCCAGCAAAGAGGACGTCCTGTTCGCCGACGAGGACGAGTCCGCCGCAGCCATGGTGCAGCGGGTGGCAGGGCGGTCCGACCCGGCGGTGACCGTCGCTGCCCTCGCCGAGCCGGTCGCGCTGTTCGCCACCGACCTGGAAGACGATCGGATCTTCCGGCTCACCCACCTGGTCATGACGAATCGCCAGCTAGAGCCGCGTAGTCTGCGGATGCGCCTACGCTGGGAACGCGAGATCGCGCGGCAGCTCGCGGCCGAGCAGGGGAGCAGCGCGCCGACACAGGACGACGTGCTCATCGCCTCGATCGCTGTCAGCTGCCTCAACACCGCGCTCCGGTTCTGGGACCGGACCAGCTCCCCTAGCGGATTGAGCGACTTGGTGCGGCAGATGTTCGCCCGCTGCTCCCGGATCGCTGGTGCAACCGATCAGGTCGCCGAGTCCGCATGAGTCCCGTGCGCTCGCGCGAGGAGGTACTCCATTCGACGCCATGGCACAGAATTGCTCGGCGGCGTCACAGCTCAGCGCGTTGGACTCGCTGATCAGCATTCCGTCGGTCGACAGGACGACAGCGGATTCGACGCCCGGCAGCCGGGAGAGCAGGTCATCCAGCAGCCAATCCAGGTTCCTGACGGTCTTCGTGGACCCCAACGGCCGTTTGGGCGGCCGAGTACCGGTTGTGCCCGCGCGATTCTTGTCCGATCGATCAGTCCGGGCGACTCGTTCTCTTCGACCGGGTCCGAGAACAGACCAACTGTCGGCGGACCGGTCACGTCGTCTGCAGACCACCAGCTGGTCACGGCTGCTGCGGGCGGTGGCCGCATCGAGACCGGAAACTCCGGCTGCCGCCGAAACGAGGTCGCGTTGTCGATGAGCTCCGACAGCAGGTGGACGAGGTCGGCGATCACCGCAAATACATCCGGAACCTGATATCCGGAGGTCGCTCACGGTTTGCGAAGACACCGACAGGGCGGATACCCGCGCGGGCACAGAGCGGACAGCCACCGAACACCGTCCCGTTTGCGCAGGGGAACGCGGTTCGGCGGCGTATCCCTTCCCCAAGCGGGCCTCCCGGGTCGAAGATCGAGGGATGGATAGCCAGCGAGGACCGGGCGGGCGGATACCCGCCGAACAGTCGAGGGCAGCTGACACCGTCAGCGCCACCGAGGCCGTCGCACCCACCCTGGAGGCGGTGTTCGAGCGGTATCCACGGATCCGGTTGGACCAGGTCAACATCGAGTACTACCGAGGCATGTTGATGCACGAACTGCGCGCGGGCTGGTGCCCCGCATGCGGGCTGTGGCACACGCCGTTGCGACCGATCTGTCCGTCCTGCTGGTCGGGCAACGTCGTAGCCCGGGCCGTTCAGGGCACCGGCACGGTACATCTGCTGACCCTGCTGCATCAAGGCCCACCGGTCGTGGATTACACCGAGCCATGGCCTCTGGCCGCCGTCGAGTTGACCGAACAGCCCGGCCTCAGGATCGTGGGCCCGCTGGTCGACACTCCCGCGGAACTGCAGCGGATCGGACAGTCGGTCGAACTCACCTGGATGGAGCGCGACGGTTCGCCGTGGCCGGCTTTCCGTGCGGTTCCGGACAAGGAAGAGACCCGATGAACCTGCTCCCCCAGCGCAATTCGATCAAGGACCGCATCGCTTTCACCGGTATCGGACGGTCTCCGTACGCCCGGGATCGCGACACCACCGAATTGGCCATGGTTCTGGAGGCCGCCGCCCAGGCGATCACCGACGCCGGGTTGACCGCGGGCCAGATCGACGGAGTGGTCGGCGGTGGGTTGCACACCGGCGGCATCGATCCCGCAGTCGTGGCCTCGGCACTCGGCCTGCCCGCCGTCACCTACTGGACCAGCGTACGGCCGCCGATCGGCAACCATGTCACGGCCGCGGTCAACGCGGTGTGGTCGGGAACCGCCAACGCGGTCCTGGTCTATCACTCCGTGTACCGGCTCGGCCGCGGGCCGTTCCGCGAACGAGCGGCGGCGGGCCTGCCGGACGGTCGCGCCATACTCGGCGACGGCCACACAGAGTCCGAGCCCTACGGGATGTTCGGCCCCACCGGCTACGCCGCGTGGGCCGAGCGTTATCTGAGAACCTACGGTCGCGACCGAGCGGACCTCGGCATGGTCGCGTTGAACGGACGTGCGAACGCCGCGAACAATCCGGGCGCGGTGATGACGAAACCGCTCACGATGGAGGACTACCTCGCCGGCCGGATGATCCGCGAGCCGCTGTGCGTCTACGACATGGACGTCCCGATCGACGGTGCCGACGCTTTCGTGGTGACCACCGCCGAACGCGGCGCCGACAGCCCGAACCGGCCTGTCGTCGTGCACGCGCTCTCGATGGGACTCACCGCCCATCCCGAGGAGCACCTCACCGTGAGCCTGGAGCACACCGGCCAAACCGTGTCCGCTGCCGCAATGCTGGCCCGCAGCGAACTCGGCATCGGCGACTTCGACGTGCTCTTCCCCTACGACGGGTTCTCCCTGATCACCCTGCACTGCCTGGAGTCCTATGGGTTCTGCGGGCCGGGCGAAGGCGGCGACTTCCTCACCGAACACTGGAATCCGGATCGCGGCCGGGTCGAGATCGACGGCCGGGTACCGATGAATCCCCACGGCGGCAGCCTGTCCGAGGGCGGCACCCAGGGCGCCGGGCACCTGCGCGAAGCAATTCTGCAGCTCCGTGGCGCGGCGGGAGAGCGGCAGACACCCGGGGCCGCCGCCGCGCTGTTGACTCCCGGCGGGCTGTTCTTCAATGCCCAAGGTATCGCGCTGCGCGCCGGCTGACCCTACCGACAACTTCGATAGACGAAGGCAAAAATTTTTGAGCGTCGAATTCAGAGAACGCGTGGCACTGGTCACCGGTGCCGGATCCGGTATTGGACGGGCGATGGCTGCACGGGATGAACGGCAACCTCGGTGCAACGTTCCGTGGGGTGCGCGCGGCACTGCGGATCATGGCGCCGAAAAGGCGTGGCGTCATCATCAATACAGCCTCGGCGGCCGGCGTGCGCAAGGTCGCCGGAGTTGTCCCCTACTACGGTGCCGCGAAGGCGGGAGTGATCCAGCTGACCAGGGAAGCCGCGGTGGAGGCCGGTGAGTCCGGCATCCGGGTGAACGCAGTCGTGCCCGGTGCTGTACACACCCCAGCCTTCGAATCTTATCTGGGTGCCGACCGTTTCCGGCAGTACGTCGACAAGCTGCCACTACGGCGAATGGCCGAAGCGGAGGACGTCGCCGAAGCCGTCGCCTTCCTGGCCTCTGATCGTGCCGGCGCCATCACCGGTGTCGCGCTTCCCGTCGACTCGGGAATCGGCGCGCTCATGTACCAACCGCCGATGAACCGATGACGGCCACCGACAGCCCGCTGGGTGGCCGGGTCGCTCTGATCACCGGCGCAGGACGCGGACTCGGCGCGTCCCACGCGATCGTCCTCGCCGCCGCGGGTGCCGCGGTCGTAGTCAACGATCCGTCGCTCTCGGTAGACGGGTCCAGGTTCGAGAACTCCGACGTCGCACAGGTTGTGGCCGATTCGATCGTCGCCACGGGCGGCACCGCGATCGCGGACCGATCCGACATCTCCTCCTTCGACGGCGCCACGAAGGCGGTGTACCGCACCCTGGAGACGTTCGGGCGGATCGACATCGTCGTCAACAACGCGGGCATCTTGTCGACTACCGGAATCGCCGGGCTCTCGCAGGACGAACTCGAACGCAGCCTCGCCACCAATGTGACCGGAGCCATCGGGACAGCGCGTGCAGCCTTCCAACCGATGCGTGGGCAGCGCTACGGCCGGATTGTCAACACCGTGTCCGAAGCCGCCCTCGCGCCCGGCCACCACACGGGAACAGCGTATGCCGCGTCCAAGGCAGCGCTGTGGGGTGTGACTATGGCGCTTGCCGACGAAGGCGCAGCGGATGGCATCACTGTCAACGCGATCTCACCAGGCGCACGCACCCGGATGTCCGCCGCGCACCTGGAACGAACGAGATCGTCACTCGACTTGGATCCCGCGCATGTCTCCTCGGTACTCCTCGCACTGGTGTCCGAATCCGCCGCCGACATCACCGGCCGGATCGTGCACGCCGCAGGCGGGGCAGTGCGGGAGTACTTGCTGCGCAGGCAATCCGAGACCGAAATTCTCGCCCGGCTCGCGAACCCGCCGGTGCTGAACGATGAGAGGAATCGCCGTGAGTACGGATAACGTCGATGGTCCGGCACGCAGGCTGACAGGCAAGGTCGTCCTGATCACCGGAGCCGGACAGGGGATCGGCCGCGGCATCGCTCTGGCGCTGGCCCGTGACGGTGCCTCGGTCGCCTTGGTCGGCCGAACCGTGGCGAAATGCGAAGCCGTCGTGTCCGAAATCAGCGCATTCCACGGTACCGCCATCGCCATGGAATGCGATGTCGCCGACCGAGCGCAAATCCAACGTGCTGTCACCACTGCCGCCGAGCGGTTCGGTGGGCTCGATGCACTGATCAACAATGCCCAGTCGACAACGCAGGGCCCATTGGCCGATGTCACCGCCGACGACGTCGAAGTCTCGATGCGTAGCGGGCCTCTTGCCGCCTTGTGGGCGATGCAGGCAGCACTTCCCCTGCTGCGCGAGCGTGGTGGCGGCTCTATTGTCAATTTCGGATCCAGCTCCGCGATCAACGGCGCACCACTGTTCGGTGCGTACGCGATCGCCAAAGAAGGAATCCGTGGACTGTCGCGCGTCGCCGCTCGCGAGTGGGGACGCTATGGAATACGGGTGAATGTCGTCGTCCCGACCGCACTCTCGCCCGCGGCGGAACAGTTCCGCGAGGAACAGCCTGAACGTTTCAAGCAACACGTCAAGCGGCTGCCGCTCGGCCGGATGGGCGATCCGGAGACCGATATCGGTCGTGCGGTCGTCGCGCTGGTCAGCGACGACTTGGCCTACCTGACAGGTGACACGCTGATGCTCACCGGAGGCGAGTGATGCATATGTCTGATTTGCCCCGCCGACTGGCCCGCATGGAGGCACGCTTCGCGATCGGGCAGTTGCCGATTCGCTATGCGCTCGCGGTCGACCAGCGTGATATCCAGGCGTGGATATCGCTGTTCGTCGACGACGTACGACTCGGTAGCCACGGCAGCGGACGCGAGGCGCTGCGCGGGTTCATCGAAACCCGACTCCGCTGGTTCTACCGGTCGATCCACTTGGTGTGCGGACATCGGATCGAACTCGGCCCTGACGTCGGCGACAGCGGCCCCGACACGGCCACCGGCCAGGTCTATTGCCGGGCCGAGCACGAGATAGACGATCGCTGGGTGGTGATGACCATCCGGTACGACGACGACTACCGCCGCGTCGGCGACGAGTGGCACTTCGAGCGGCGGCGCGAACACCACTGGTACGCCGCAGATCTACTCGAACACCCGCAAGCGGTCGGTTTCGACAGCTGGCGCGTCGGCAGCGCACCCACACTTCCGGGACGCGACGAATCGTGGGCCGCGTTCTGGCCGGGAGATCGTCCTGCCCCGACATCGAATCCCGTCCACGGGAGGACACCATGACCGAGGTCGGCCTGTACTTCGATCTGCGCAACCCCCCGCACCGCGAAGGTTCGGCCGCGCGGTTGCACGGATTCACCCTGGAGATGTGCGAGGAGGCCGACCGTCTCGGCGCCGCCTCTCTGTGGTTCTCCGAACATCACCTGTTCGACGATGGCTACCTGACTCAGCCACTGACTTTTGCCGCCGCGGCGGCCGCCCGGACCAGAAACGCCAGGCTCGGCACCGCGATCTTGATCGCGCCCTTGCACTCCCCCGTGGACGTCGCCGAGCAGGCGGCCCTGGTGGATCTGATCTCCGGCGGACGGCTCGACCTCGGCATCGGAACCGGATACCGCACAGCCGAATTCGAGCTGTACAACGTCACCGACCGGGCACGCTACAGCCGGACCGACGACATGGTCCGGCAGCTACGGCAACTATGGTCCGCCGACGGGGTGACCCCGCTGCCCGTACAGGACCCGATTCCCGTGTGGTTGGGCTATCACGGCGCGCAGGGCGCCCGGCGCGCAGGATTGCTCGGCGCACCGCTGCTGACTCCGAATCACGAGAGCTGGCCCGACTACCGGGCAGGACTGATAGAGGCCGGCCACGATCCCACCACCGGCCGCATGGGCGGCGGTATACAGGCCTGGGTGACCGAGGATCCCGAACGGGATTGGCCACTCGTGGCACCGTACATCGCGTACCAGGTCGACTCCTACCGCCGACACATGGTGCACGGCACCGACCAGCCGCTGCCCGCTCCGGTCGATCCCGCACGACTGGTGACCCGCGAGCCGCGCGGCCCGCTGTCCTACTTCTGGTTCGGCACCCCCGAGGACATCGCCGAGCGCATTCGTGGGCTCACCGAAGGGGCCCCCGTGACCACTGTCTATTTGTGGGCCTCGGTGGGCGGCATGCCGGAGGCCATGGTCGCCGAGCACATCAGAGTGGTCACCACCCGCCTCGCGCCCCTGTTGCGCTGAGTTCTCGACCTACAGGAGCGCCGTGCGACCGCCGTGAATCTCGACCAGTCGTGCCGAGGCCGCGGTCCGGGAATTCTGCTCGTCGTCGGCAAGAACCCGGACCGGTCACCGGTCTGTCCAAGCTCGCCCGCGTGGTCGACTTGTACGCCAAGCACCCGCAGGTACAGGAACGGCTGACCAGCCACACGGCCGATGCCGTCATGCGCAAGCTCGACCCGCGCGGAGCGATCGTGGTCATTGAGGCCGAGCATCTGTGAATGGCGATACGCGGTATCCGCAAACCGGGCGCGCACATCACCACCTCGGCGGTACGCGGTTCGCTGCAGTCCGACGCCACCTCGCGCGCCGAGGCCCTGGACTTCATCCTGCGCGATCGAGCCAGGCGGGAGTGACCGATCGACCGCTACAGCTCACAATCGCCGCAGGGCGGTATCCATGGCAAACGGCGCGCAGCGGACGTGATCAGCGACGTATAGGCCTCGGCGAGAATCGCCGTCCGCCGACACAACGACCGCACATCTTCCCCGGCGGCCCCATCACTGCGCAGCTTACGGTGCAGCTCGACCGAGGCTCGAACGACAGCCAGAATAGTCAGCCGTATCTCGCGCCGATCAGGTGCGGAGATGTGAGGCAGATGATCAACAAGGGACGCCTCGATATGTCCGAGCAGGGCCGCGCGCGTTGAGGCCGTACACTCCGTCGGCTCAGCCGCTTCCAGATCGGCCAACTCGAGGGCGCACCGCGCGACACCTGTAGCGACGGTACCGCCTCGAGTATCGATGGAATGACCACGCGCGGCTCGCAACAACTCGAGCGGGGACGGCAGAACAGCGGTGACGACGGCGATGTCAGGTTCCGACCACTTCATCATCAGTTCATTTCAGGCATGGAGCGAGTCCTCGGAGCGCGGGCGGCCACACCGCGCCGTCCGGGGCGACATTCTCCCGATGTCCGCACCGTCGAGCACACCGGGTGGTTCGAAGTTGAACCGGGGGCACACTCGCCGTTGAGGGTGCCCGACCCCGGAGTCTACCATACAAATGGTGTATTTATTGAACTCATTTAGCTCATAGCGTGGGCTGAGCACGGTTACGTTTCCGAGGCCGGACGGCCATGGCACGGGACGCCCGCCCAGGCGGCCTTGCATTCACACATCGGGATCATGGGTACAATAAGTTCACTAGTACACCTGATTAGTCCACACCTGCACAGCAGTATCCGGGCCGCCCGTGTCCGGATGCACCATCCGAGACGAGCGAGGCCCCGTGACCAAATTGGCGAAACCGAGTGCGGTCAAGGTTCCCAAGGCCGGCGAGCTGGTTGCGGCCGACCTGCGCCGTCGCATCATCACCGGGGCACTCGCCGTGGGCGATCCCCTGCCCAACGAAGCCTCCCTGATGGAGACCTACGGTGTCTCCCGGCCGACGCTGCGCGAAGCGTTCCGCATCCTCGAATCGGAATCGATCATCACGGTGCTACGGGGGGCCCACGGCGGAGCCAGAGTGCTCGCACTGGATCCCACCGTCGCCGCGCGATACACCGGGCTCCTCCTGCAGTACAACGGCACCCCACTAGCGGATGTCTACCGAGCGCGAACGGAATTGGAAGTCGCCGCGCTCGGCATGATCGGAAACCAGAAGGGGAAGGCGCTCGCGGCCACCGCCGATCGTATCGACCAGATCATCGCCGAAGGCGCCGAGGTCATCGATGATCCGCAGCGCTACTCCCAGCACGATGTACGAGCGCACCAGACGTTGATCGAGCTGACCGGCAATGTCACCCTGGGCACCCTGTCCGAGATACTGTTCGAAATCATCGCCAGCCACAACCTCGCCTTTATGGCCACGCACAGCGCTGGGCAGGAAGCGGCAGCGGCAAGAGCCGCACAGCGCTCCTGGGCGAAGCTAACGAAGATGCTCCGCGACGGTGATATCGCTGCCGCGCAGACTTATTGGCGGCGCCACCTCGAAGGCGTATCCAAGTTCATGGTCGACAACACCGAGGCCTCGATGGTCGACCTGCTTTCCTGAGCAGGTCCGGCCGCGTGATCGTGCCGCCGCGAGAGGCGTGCGGTGCGGGCGCACACAGGCGGAGCCGCTACCGGTACGGTGGCGGCTCCGCGCCGCTGCGAGTCGGGTCTATCGCGAATCGCCGCGACTGATGATCGGCAGGACGAGACGACTCGGGTGCTCGGGGCCGTGATGAACGCGATTGACAGCGGGGATCATCTGTTCCTCGGACTCGCGAGCGATCACACCGCCGGTGTTGGTATTTCGGTCGTATCGCGGGAAGTTACTGCTCGACACGTCCAGCCGGATGCGATGCCCCGGCAGGAACACATTGGCTGTCGCGGCCATATCGATGGTGACCTCGTAGATCGTCCCCGGCTCCATGAACTCCTCCCGATCGAGCCCCCCGCGGTACCGTGCCCGCAGGATCCCATCGCACAGATTGAGCGCCGTGCCATCGGGAAAGACGTCGACGAGCTTGGCGGTGAAGTCGGTGTCGGCCGCCGACGACGAGACGAACAACGTCACCCTGATCGGGCCGGTGACCTCGACAGCTTCATCGAGAACGGGAGTGGCGTAGCACAGGACATCGTTCCGGCCAGCCACCTCTCGCTGGTCGACCGGGCCGCAGAATCCGGGGGTCGTCGGCAGGGACGCCCCGCCTGTCGTGGGCACCGGCCGGCGCGGATCGTAGAGATAGACATCGCGCTCCGCCTTCGTCGTCGGCTCGATGGTGAGCACACCGTCGCCTGTCGACGTGTTGGCGCGGCCACCGCTGGTCAGCTGGTAGTCGGTCCACCGGGTGTCCGGCAGCGGCCAGTCCTGTTCGTCGCGCCACTGGTCGATGCCCATGACGAAGATCTTCACCGGCGCGACGCCGTCGAGAGCGGTGGTGTCACCGCGGACCCAGCGGTCGTAGAATCTGATCTGCAGATTGGTCAGCCGCAGCGCTCTGGCGGTGGCCAGCGGACCGAACGACCGGTCCGGATACACACCGCCGGTGGACAGGTGATCCCACGGACCGATGATGAGACGCTGCTCGGCGCGCGCCTGCTCCTTACCCACCTCTTTGCGCGCGGCGACGAAGCCTCGGACGGTCGCTCCTAGAAAAAGGTCGTACCAGCCGCCGATATGCAACGCAGGTACCCCCACTTTCGAGAGCTCGGGGCGAAGGTCGATGGCGTTCCAGAATTCATCATGAGCCGGGTGCGCCATGAGATCGTTCCACCATGTGCCGTAGTTCGCGAGGATCGGCACCTCCGCGGTCGGCAGCACGTCGTAGAGAGGCTCGGGATACAGCACCGCCCTGCCCAGTTCGAGTAGCTGATCGACCGTGCCGATTCCCCGCTCGAGGGCCCGCTTCGCGTCGGCGGCATCCATCATGGCGTTCCACCAGGTCACCGCACTCAGCGAGAGGGCACCACCGGTCGAATACCATGGCGTCCGGTACTTGTCGAGGGAGGCGAAGCACGGTGCGATCGCCTTGAGGGCCGCCGGTGCCCCCACAGCCGCTTCCCACTGGGCCATGCCCATGTAGGACGTCCCGGTCATGCCGACTGCGCCGTCGGACCATGGCTGCTCGGCGATCCAAGCGATGGTGTCCTCACCATCGGTTCTATCGGCCGCGTGGGGACGGAATTCCCCTTCCGAGCGAAAGGTGCCCCGGCATTCCTGGATCACGACCGCGTATCCCGCCTCGAGGACGGTCGTGAGATTGGGGATCGTGTCACCCAGCGGGGACTCCATATCCTTGCCATAAGGAATGCGGAGCAGCAGCGTGGGCGCTGTCCCCTCGGCCGGCCGCCACACATTGGCTGCCAGCAGCGCCCCGTCGCGGACCGGAATCCGGACATCGATCTCATACAGATGACTCACGAGGCTCCTCGGTGAACTTCGGTGAAAATGTGCAGTGAATGGCGATCCGTCGGTCTTTACTCGCGCCCGTGGCGCATCGACGCATCACCGGAAGTGCCCACGACCTCCGTCGGCGAACAAAGTACGTCCTGTCATGTAATCGGACAGGCTGCTGGCGAGAAAAACGACGACCCCACCGATATCGTGGATCGGATCTCCCATGCGCTTGATGAAGGAAGGTTTCAGCGCCGCCGTGACGCCCTTGGGACCGACGGACACCGCCCATTCCTCGTAAGCGGGAGTAATTCCCGTGGGACAGACGACATTCACGTTGATGTTGTGGACACCCCACTCGGCGGCAACCGCTTTCGACAAACCACGCACAGCTTCTTTCGAGGCGGCATATGTCGCCATCCGCGCCTCTCCACCGGTACCCGCGGCAGAACCGAAGTTGACGACCTTTCCGGCAGTCTCCTTCAGATGAGGAAAGCTCGCCATCATGAAGTTGTAGGTGCCGAGCACGCTCGAGCGGTAGGCGTCGTCCAAATCCTCCTCCGTAGAGAGGTCGAACGGCACGAGCCGCTGCGTCATGGCCGCGTTGACCAGGATGTCGAGCCTTCCGAACTGTTCGATCGTGGCAGCGACCGCCGCGTCCACCTGTCGGCGTTCCGCGACATCACATGGAAGAGCGATAGCCTCCCCGCCCTCGGCCACAAGAGCCGCAGCCACCTTCTCGACTCCTTCGGTATTCACGTCGATACAAGCGACGCGGGCGCCCTGGCGAATGAATGCGGTTGCACAGCCCGCACCGAGGCCCTGCGCGCTGCCGGTGATGAGAGCGACCTTGCCCTGCAGAAGTTCCACTGGTGAATTCCTCTCGATACGAGGAAGCTTTGTCACCTTCGCATCCCCATCGGTCTCGTGGTGTTCGGCCACACAGATTGGTCGAACATCCCCGCGCGGTACACAGCGATGGCGCGGAATCACGTTCCCCCGATTGCGGTCCGGTGACCGTCGTGTTGTTCGGATTGTGCTCCTCCGTACACACGGGGCTCAAGAATTTTCGCTAGAACAGTGTTCTCCAGGTCACACCGAACCCACCGGCCTAGCGTCGTGTCACAGATCTCACGGGTTGTGCGTCGCCGTCGAGTCCCAGGAGGAACCCACGACGGACTGTTCCAGATCATCCGGCAATCGAGGCTCGCCGATCGTCTGCGGTTGCGGATCGGCTATGTCGTGCCTCGGATCTGGACGAACTTCGTGACCGGTTGCGCGTCGCGGTCGGCACCCGGGTCGGCGTGGAGCCGGAGAGCGAACTGGTCACCGTGGACAGCCTGCTCGCCCGGAGCTCGAGCATCGCGAAATCTCCGAGGGTGGTGAAGCAATGAGCCGTTCGTCGATGACGGTCGCGATGGCAGGACGCCATCCATCCTCGGCGGTATCGGCCAATTCGACTGTGCAGGTGAGACATTCGGGTTCGAATTCGGGTGGGAAGATGTCGAGCGCGACACCGCCTGTGCGATCTGGCTGCTCGAGCGCTGGGGTATCGGTCGGGTCGACAGTGTGCTGGTGGACCGCGCGCGATGCGGTCGCCGAAGGCCTGCGGTCGGCGCCACCGCTGCCGTACCCGTTGACCGACGGCATCCGATTCCAGTGCGACGGAAAGGCGTTCCCGCTGTCGCCGTGTGCGCCTCCGACATCATCGTGGCCACCGCGGCCAAGAGCGGAACGCTCGGCGGATACCGGATCCTGCATCCGGACACCGCACTGTTCGTGCCGCCAGCAGGGCAACAGAGTGAGACGGCGGTTTCCTCCCCCAAGACGCCATATCGCGGCCTTGCGGGAGTAAACCGACTGTTCTGGTGTCGCGGCAGGATCGGTGTCAGTGATTGCCGATCACGAGTCGCGACCGGTGCTCAGCCGCCCATCCGGTGAACGTCTGGAGCCCGAACCCCCACTGCGCGGCGATCGAGCGATCGACCCGATAGCCTTCGACATTCAGCCACTGCTGGTTCTGGACGACTCCGGCGGGCGAACCGGCCGCCACCGCGTCCGCGGCACTCAGATGCCTCGCTTTCACTGCCGATCCCGTGATGTCGGACAGCACCGCGGCGACTTCGGTCATGGTCAGTGATTCACCGGCCAGCGGTATCTCGCGCCCATCGAAGCGTACGGGGTCAGCGAACACCTCAGCGGCGACCTTGCCGATATCGGCGGCCGCGATCAGATCCAGCCGCGTTTCCGGATCCATCGCCGTGGTGATCTCCCCGTTCGCGAGCGTGGCAAACATCATGGCGACCTTCGGTGGCATGAAGTTGTCCATCATGAACGCGGGTTTGAGGATGATCCGGTGCGGAAGCGAACTCGAGCGAACGAGATCGTTGGCCGCGGCTTTGCTGGTCCAGTACAGCGGCCACCATCGGTTCTCGTTCCATCCGGCGAACTGTTCGTGTTCGTCGGCCCGCGCAACGGAGGTGTGCACGACAGTGCGTACACCGGCGTCGACGGCGGCGGTGATCAGATGGTCTGCGGCACGCCGCTCCCGGTCAGGATCTTTCGGGTGCGGCGGCATCTGCATGGAGAACACTGCTTCGGCGCATGACACCGCCGCGCGCAGCGCGTCCTTGTCGTCGAAATCCCCCCGGTGCAGTCGAACACCGCGCTCGGCAAGCCCGAGCGCGGACTCGGATTCGGGGTCACGGACAAGCGCGTGCACCGGTCGGCCTGCCTCGAGCAGAGCATCGATAACGGCACCGCCCTGAGCCCCGGTTGCGCCCGTGACGAGTACGGCTCCGGACTGTTCCATCATTTCTCCTGATCGACGTAGTGGTCGGGTGTTCCGGATCTGCGCCCTGGCACGATCATGAGGCAGCCGGTGACATGCTGGACGTCGCCGTGACAAGTCGAGAATTGATCAATGTCTCCGCCTCCCGGACGATTTCGGAGACGACGTCCTCCACGGTCGAGATGTCGTGGATCAGGCCTTGCGCCATACCGACTGTCCAGATTCCGTAGTCCAGGTCACCGGTCTCGTAGACCTTCCTGCCCCGGGCACCGGCGACCAGGTCGCGCACGTCCTCGAATGCCGCACCGGCGCGGAGCAAACCGACGACCTGCTTGCTGATCGCGTTGCCGGCCACACGGGAGGTATTGTGGAGCTCTCGGAAGATCAGATCGGTGTCCCGGATATCGGCATCGCGGATGGCATGTTTGACGTTGTCATGGATCTGGGCCTCGACGGTGCACATGAACCTGGTGCCCATATTGATGCCCTCGGCCCCCAGTGCCAGCGCGGCGACAAGGCCACGGCCGTCGGCGAAACCTCCCGAGGCGACGACCGGGATCTCCAGGCGATCCACCGCGGCCGGGATCAGCACCAACCCCGGAGTGTCGTCCTCACCAGCGTGACCCGCGCATTCGAAACCGTCGATACTGACCGCGTCGACACCGAGGCGCTGAGCCGACAGCGCGTGGCGAACGCTCGTGCATTTGTGCACGACCTTGATGCCGGCCGCTTTGAACGCCGCCACGTGCTCGCCCGGATTCGAACCCGCGGTCTCGACGACAGTGACCCCGGAGTCGATGATCGCCTGCCGGTATTCCGCGTACGGCGGCGGCGAAATCGACGGCAGGATGGTCAGATTCACTCCGAAAGGCTCGGAGGTCAGGGCCTGGCATCGTTCGATTTCCTCTCGGAGCGCCCTCGGGTCGGGTTGGGTGAGCGCCGACAAGAAGCCGAGTGCGCCAGCGTTGGCGACCGCCGCGACGAGCGGCGCTGTCGCGACCCACTGCATGCCGCCCTGGACGATCGGGTGCCGGATGCCGAACAAGTCGGTGAGCCTGGTGGTGATCATCGTCCATCCGTTCCGCGCCGAATCGAGCGGTTCGTAGTCATCGGCCGACCTGCTGCTGCACGAATTCGTGGTGCTCGCGGGAGGCCATGCTGTAGCGCTCGGTCATCAGCGAATGCCCGACCGGTCCAGCGAGACTCGACTCCAGATACATGTTGAGCGCGCGTTTGGTGTCCTGCAGCGCGCCTGCGGGCTGGGCGGCGAGTCGCTGAGCGATGGCCATAGCTTCGTCGACGACGTCGGTGCGCGGCACAACCCGGTTGACCAGACCCATCGCCTTGGCTTCGTCCGCGCCGATCCGTCCACCCAGCAGCAGCATCTCCTTTGCACGGAGAAGGCCGACGTGCAGCGGCCACGCCACACCGCCGTCACCGCACACGAGTCCGACGGAGATGTGCGGATCAGCGATGAATGCCGAGTCCGCCATCACCACGAAGTCGCTGAAAGCCAGGAAGCTGGCACCCAAGCCGACCGCCGGACCGTTGACAGCCGCGACGATCGGCAGCGGGAAATGGACGAGTTCGACCAGCAGGCGACGCGCTTCGTCGACATTGCGCCAGCGCCCCGCCGGCTCGAGTGACAGCCGCATCATTTCGTAGTCGCCCCCGGCGCTGAATGCCTTCCCCGCCCCTGTCACCACGACGCAGCGCGCGTCGGGATCGGCAGCCAGTTGCGGCCACAGCGACAGGAAAGCGTGGTGCATGGTCACGCTGGTGGCATTGCGGCTCTCCGGCCGGTTCAGAGTAACCAGTCGCACCGGCCCATGGGACTCGACCAGGATTTCCGGTTCGGTTTCCTCACTCATGGCTCACTGTCCGTTCTCTGTGATCTGCGGATCGTCCCATCGGACCGGCAGATGTCGGCGCCCCCACAAATGGTGCTGCGGCACCCGCTCGGACGGACCATCCAGGCGGAGGTGCGGCAACCGCGTCCGCAGGAACTCCAGAGCCCGGTTCCCCTCCGCCCGCGCCAGCTGCGCTCCGAGACAGAAGTGTGCGCCCAAGCCGAAGGCGAGGTGGCGACGCAGATCCTTCTGTGGCCGTTCGAGGGAGAACTCGTCGGGGTTGTCCCATTGACGCGGGTCGCGATTGCCGGATCCGAACAGCAACATGACTTTGGAGTTCGCCGGAATGGGGCACTCCCCCACCGCGATGTCCTCGGTGGTGGTCCGGAAGAGGCCGAGCACCGGCGGATCCAGCCGAAGGCTCTCCTCGATCGCGATCTGGACGAGTTTTCCGTTGCCGACCACCCGCAGCCACAGTTCAGGCTTCTCGAGAAGCCGCTGGACCACGTTCGTGAGCATCGACGTGGTGGTGTCGTTGCCGCCGGTGAGCGCGGTCGCCAGCACATAGCCGATCTCGGCAGGGGTCAGTCGCCGGTCGCCGTGCCGAAGGGCGAGCATGTAGCTGAGAAGATCGTCCGGCAGCACGTCTCCCAGATCGGACTCGTCGGGATCGGTGATCCCCGCCTCGCGCAGCAACGCTCGCCGATGTTCGAGATGCGGCTCGAAATAGGCGTTGAGCCTCCTGACCGCGGGCCCGACACCGCGTGGGTCCGGGATATCGAAGGCGCCGAGGAATTCGTCGGTCATCTCCTTGAGCTCCGGTGCGTCCTGGGGCGGTATTCCGATGAGATGCGCGATCACGCGAATCGGCAGGAGTACGGCGAACTCGGTCGCGAAGTCACCACGGACCCGGCCTCCAGCTGTCATATCGTCGATCAACTCGTTGACAATGGAGTCGATCAACTCGGCGTTGACCGCTCCCGCAGAGGGCGAGAGCCACTTGCGGAAGAGCGTGCGGAACGCCTTGCTCTCGGAGCCGTCCGCGTTGAAACCGATCGGCTGGTTGAACTGCGGACTGCTACCGGCCTGAGCCGACCATATTTCGGCCTCGGCATCGTTGAGCGCCGAGGTGATGTCGGCGAACCGGGTCAAGCTGTAGAAGTCCGGTGAGAATCGGCTCGTGTGGTGAACCGGGCACGCTTCCCGCGCGCGTTCGAATGCCGCGAATGGGTCTTCGGCGACGTCAGCGGACAGCGGATTGAAATCATCGATTCCCGTGGGTGCTTCAGGGTCTTCTACAGTGTTCATTTTCGTGTATTCCATGCTCGCCCGTTCTTCCTGTGATTGCGAAGTGCCGCGGCTTCCAGGTCGAGCCCTTCTTCCGTGGTGGTGCGCTCTATCGCATTGCAGAGTTGTTTCGTCGCCGAGGCGAGCTCGGGGTCCATCGCCGCGATCCGGCCCGCGAGGGCCACGGCACTGTCGAGAAGTTCCGCCGCCGAGACGATCTCGGTGACGAACCCGAGGCGCAAAGCCGTCTCCGCGGACATCGGGTCACCGGCGAGAATCATCCGCCGTGCCCAACCACGTCCGACCGCGCGTGGCAGGTGAACCGTCATCCCGCTGCCGCTCATCGCACCGATCTTCAGGTGGGTGTCACGGAAGATCGCCTCCGGAGCGGCGATCAATATGTCGCAGGCCAAGGCGAGTTCCAAGCCGCCTGTGACCGCGGCACCGTTGACAGCACCGACAACCGGTTTGCCGAACTGCGACAGCTGCCTGATCGCCTCGCCCACCACACCACGCGGAGCGTCCGGCCTACTGAACTCGGCGAGGTCGAGGCCGGCGCAGAAGCCGGGGCCGGCACCGGTGAGCACAACGGCCTTGATCTCGTCCGAACGGTCGGCACGTGCGCACTCGGCACAGATCTGCCGGGCCATGTCGGCGGTCAGCGCATTGCGGGCATTCGGACGGTTCAGGGTCCAGATCTCGACACCGTCGGGACCGGCTGTGATCGACAGATCGCTCATCGGTACGCATCCCACAGCACGGAGTACCCGCCGTCGACATTGATGGTCTGGCCGTTGATGTAGCCACCGGCGTCCGAGGCGAGAAGCAGTGCCAGACCGGCGAATTCGCGGACATCCCCGACCCGCCCCGCCGGACAGCGGTCGAGGTACCGTCCCAGTCGATCACTGTCGGACATCACGGACTCGGCTTGACGGGTGTCGAACAGCGCCGGCGCGATGGCATTGGCGCGAATACCGTGCTGCCCGTACTCGCAAGCCAGGTTCCGTGCCATCTGGATCAGCGCGGCCTTGGTGATGCCGTACGGCCCGTTGTCGGCACTGCCGAACGTCGATCCGATCACCGACGAGGTGAAAATGATTCGACCCCACTGGCGTTCGACCATTCCGGGCAGAACATCACGGCATATCCAGTGTGCCGACATGATGCTGCTCTCGAAGAACTTCGCGAGTGTGCGGTCCTCGAGCGCGGTTGTCTCACCGATCCAGATGTTCATCCCGGCGTGCAGCATCAGCACGTCGATCCCGCCCAGATCACGCTGCGTTCGTTCCACAAGCTCGGCCACCGCGTCCCGATGTCCGATATTGGCCGCGATGGGATGCGCACGCCGGGCACCGACGGCGGTGTCGACCGCGGCGGCGGCTACACGAGCCTCCTCGGCATCGCGCCCGACAATCACGACATCGGCGCCGTGCCGGGCGAGTTCTTCCGCAGCGGCCAGACCCATTCCCCGTGTCGAACCGGTCACCAGCGCGACCCGCCCGGCCATATCGAAGATGTCGCGGTGTCCGACGGCGTTTGCCGCCGCCGAACCCGACCAGCCACTAATTTCGGTCACGACCGTTACTGTAATAGGATGACCTCACAAAACGCAACGATCTGTCCGTGCGCGGCACGGACCTACAGGAAGGTTCCGTGATGGATGTCGACGAGTCTTTGCTCCTGGTCTCGATACCCACCCCACGGGTAGCCCTGGTCACGTTGAATCGTCCGGTCCAGCTCAACGCACTCACCTGGCCGCTGATCGACGAACTCCTCCGCGTGCTGGCCGCACTGCACGAACGGCGCGATCTGCGGACGGTCATCATTACCGGCGCGGGCCGCGCCTTCTGCGCAGGTTCGGATGTGGCTGGCGCCCGTGAGCGCAGCGCGGTCGATATTCCCACCCGATATGAGGCCCAACAACGCACCAGCGGACTGGCAATCGCAATTCGCGAACTCCGGCATCCGGTGATCGCCGCGATCAACGGCCCCGCCGTCGGGGCCGGCCTGGGCCTTGCGCTGGCCGCGGATATTCGCGTCGCCGGAACGTCGGCATCCTTCCGGGACGGCGCGATCCGCATGGGGCTCAGCGCCTGCGAGAGTGGAATCAGCTGGCATCTGCCCAGGTTGATCGGAACATCCAACGCACTCGAACTGATGCTCACCAATCGGCTGGTATCCGCTGCGGAAGCGGAACGCCGGGGCTTGGTATCAGCGATCTATCCAGATGATGAACTACTCGCCCGGTCAGTCGAACTGGCGGCCGGAATCGCCGAGTTCTCGCCGTTCGGACTGACCACGACCAAGGAGGTCTTTTGGGCGAATCAATCCGACGGGTTCCGCGAGGCGGTCGACCGCGAGAATCGCAGTCAGATTCTCGCGGTCAACACCACGGATTCACGTGAGGCTATGGCCGCTTTTCTCGAACACCGCAAACCCGAATTTCACGGCCGGTGAGGCGAGACCGTCGCCGGCCATAACCATGTTCGATACCCGGGCGCCGTCAGCGCGACGGCGGGGTGAACAGCGCGGTGTCGGGGTGCAGGATCCGATATCCGCCGAGCGTTCCACCCTTGTCGGCCGTGGCCACGACGATGTCGGAGGCACACACATTCGGCGAAAGCGGGAAAGCGCGGCCGTTGCACTGGAACTGGATACCGTCGGTCAGCGGGGCCGGCAGCGGCGGCGCCGAGCGCAGCCCTTCTGCCACCGACTGTCTGGTCACCTCACCCTGTCCCGCGTTCAGAGCACGTGCCAGTCCGAGAACCGGCTGCCAGCCACCCGCCGAATTCGCCTCGATTCGCAGGCCGGGCTTGTACTTGTCGATTGCCGCCTGGAACAGCTTCACGTCCTCGGTGGCAGGGTCCAGGTTTACCGTAGTGCCCACTTGCACTCCCTCGAATCCCCCGGGAATGGACGAACTGATGGTCGGGTCGACGCAGCGGTCGTTCACCACGACCTTCGAAGCGCGGTCGATCGTCTTGATGGCCCGGAGCACTCCGCCGCAGAAGTTGGTGTTGCCCAACACCGTCCACAGGCCGGGGTCGTTGCGGTTGGCTGCCGAGATCTGCGAGGTCACATCCGGAGTACCGGGCGGGATCGGGACGATCTCGAGCTGGGCGCCGACGTTGGCGAAGGGTAACTTGCCCAACTGGTTGGCGACTGCGGTCAGACCGGGTATGTCCACCGTCACCATCGCGGCCTTGTCGATCCCGCCTTCTTTCGCCAGCGCTGCCGGCGTACCGAAGATCGCGGAGATGCCGTTCATCAGACTGAAGACATTCGCGGAGGTCAGCGACTTCTGCGAGGTCGAGTAGCTCAGGATGAGCGGGATTCCGGCGGGTGAGAGCACGTCGATGGTCTGATCGACCGTGCCGAGCGCGCCCTCGGCGACGGCGACCACGCCCGCGCCGACCATTTGGTTGGCGCAGTCCGTCGCGATGGCTGGATTGATCTTGGATTCACACGTTTTCAGTTCCAGTCGGTGACCGCGAACGCCACCGAGATGCTCGTTGATGTAGTCCACCGCGACCTGAGCGCCGACGAACTCGGCACTGGTATCCCCGGCGGCGCCTTTGCCTTCGCTGATGAACCCGATGGTCACGGCAGGCCCGGTGGCGGGATTCCGCGGTCCGAGCACCGCGGGGTCGGCAGCGCTCACACCCGACGACGTCTCGTCGCCGGATCCGCATGCGGCACTCGTGGCCGCCAGGACAGCTACGGCGACACCGACGACGGCGCGCCGAGTGTGGTGAAGTCCGAACTTCATATTTCTCCTTGTGATGACATGGACCGCGGAACGGCCCTGATCAAGTCGTGCACCCTCCGACAGGGAAGCCCTCTCCTCCGGATCGGCATTCACCACCCGCGGATGGACCTCGCGCAGCGTTCGGGTCCCGGTCGAGTCGCGCGAGGTTCCGTTCCACTGCGATCCTCGATCGCCACGACGGGGTCGACCAGGCGGTGACGTCGGATGACGCGAATAGTTAGTCGATTTCGATGAGAGTGGGCGCGGTAACAGCGGCTGATCCGGAACGAAAACCGTTGACAGAGAGCAATTCACCGAGCTCGGCGATCGCCATAGATGGGGGTGCCGAGGCGGGCGAAAGTTGAACTCGCCCGCCGGGAGTCATCGATCGATATTGATGCGAGGGCCGGGCAGTCCACAGGCACAGGGCGTTTCATCGACCGAGCCGATGAAACCTACCGCCAGATCTTGTCCTCGATACTCTCGTTCGCCCACCACCGACAAGCGCAACCCCGAAGGGCCCGAGGCGATACTCCATTCGGCAGGATCGAGATGCAAACCCGCCCGCTGCGGGCATTCGACAGCGAGAGCGGGTCCGAGCATCGCCATCCGCGCCGGATTCAGTCCGGCGGCGCGCAGGGGTGCGACCGCGTCGATGCGCGCCCAGATCGCCGGTACGCCGCGCAACAATTCGGTGCCGTGCTCGTCGCCGAGTAGCCCTTCGACCTGTTCCCCCTCGACGCCGATCATCGCCTGTGTCGGTAGAAACCCCAGTAGAGCCCTACTGCGTTTGGCGTCCCAGACATACGGCTCCGCATTGCTGTACACCGCCCCGATCGCTCGGAGCGCCCGCACCACCGGACCGAACCACGGCCCCTCCGAATTGCGGGCGGTCAGCAGGACGTTGTCCCCCTTGCCTATTTCCCAGAGTTCGAAGAGCCGGTGTATCCACGCGGTGTCCCGCTCTACCTCGGCCCACCCGATCTCGAAGCCGACCTTTCCGCCTTCACGGGTGAACTGTCCGATTCCAGCCAGGGAAGGATGGCGTCCCGCCATCGCGACCGCCATCGATTCTCGACTCATTGCTTTACCACCCTCGGAAACTTCGCAACGCTCGAGCTGCGCTCGAGCAAGTCATCGACCGGCACCAATTCGATCTCCGGCTCCACTCCGACCCGTGAGCCGACAGCGCCCCGCAGTCGGTCACGCAGATCATCCAGATCCGGTTCGCCGACGTAGCCGACTCGCAGTCGTAGGCGATCGGTAGCTCTCGATTCCCGGATGATCTGGAACATGCCGTCGTGGGTTTCCTCCTGGGATTCGATGGCCTGCCACACCTCGCCGAGGACAACCTGCACGCCCCGCACCACTGTCTCGTCGCCCAATCGTCCGATCACCCACTGCCGCACGTGGCTGCGACCGCATCCGCACAGATCGCGATCGAACCGGACGAGATCGCCACTTCGATACCTGATCAGCGGTGCTGCCTGATTGTCGAGGTCGGTGGCCACAAGCTCCCCGACTTCTCCGTCGGCAACCGCGCGGACAGCGTCGGGATACAAGAATTCCGCCAACACGAGGTCTTCCCAGAGGTGGTATCCGTCGTGCTGCCGGCATTCCCACGCGGTTCCGGTATCCCCCGCACTGGCGTAGATGAACAGCTCGAGACCCCAGTCCTGACGAACCTTTTCGGCCAGCGCGGCGCCGAGCGGCTGCCCGGCGAACGCCGCGCCCTTGAGCGAAGAGAACACGTCGCGCAGGTCATAGGTATTTTCGAAGCGTTCCAACTCCAGCACCGTCGGCATCATCAACTGCATATAGGCCGGCCGATAGCGTTTTATCGCCTCCAGCACTTCGGCTCCATGACCGATCCAGCTGTCGACATAGACCGGAATCAGTCCCATCTCCTGGTAGAACGTGTCGTAGAATCCCCGGAATGTGCCGGCGGGAACGATGACACGGTCGCCGGGGCGCAGTCCCAGTTCCCACAGGTCACGGGCCGAACACGCCGGTAGCGGTGGCGCGACGTCCCAGATCTCCGGAAGCAGTTCCGGCGTGCCGGTGGTTCCCGAGGTCGACATGATCGATGTCAGATTTTCCACGGGTACCTGCAACAATCCGGCGAACGGATCGCCGGTCCGGTCCCGGTAGGCGCGCAGGTCGTCCTTGGTGAAGGTCGGAATCTTCTCGATGAAATCGTCGAGCGAGCGCACCTGGCTCGGATTCACGCCGGCCGCGGTCCACAATTCTCGATAGAACGGCGATTTCTCGAAAGCGACAGGAACGAGCGCCAGCACACGCTCCTCCTGCAACTCACGCAACCGCTCGCGCGGCATCGTTTCGATGTCGGGTTGGAAGAACTTTCGGTTCGGGTCATCCCCGCTCCGATCGGTTTTGGCCTGGGTCGCTTCCACGTCGCGATTTCCTCCATCGGTGACGCACAACACTTGAGATCTGGACCACACGCTAGGACGGCGGGTATCCCGCCGCCTAGGGAACGCTGTTCCATCCCGCAGGTCGAGCACATCGTGTAAGTAGTAGAATTATCTGTTGAAATGAGGTATGCCGTGACGCCGTTGCGCACCGCGGTATATACCTGCGTCGATATGAATGCGGAAGGTCAAGAAAGTAGCCGCCGGACTGGTGAGCGATGGCGCTGATGTCATCGCTCTGAGATGTGACGTTTCGGAGCGAGGACACGTGGATGCCGCTGTCGTCGCCACTATCGAAAAGTTCGGTCGTATCGACATCCTCGTCGATGCCGCGATGACGCAGCGGCTCGTATCGTTCGAGATGTCCACGGAGCAGGACCTCGACGACGCCTACCGCTCGAGTGTGCTGGGCACCTGCAATCTCATGGCGGCTTGCTTCCCTCATCTGAAGGAAAGCGCCGGAAAAGTGATCAATTTCGGTTCGGCGGCGGGCACCGGTGGCGAACCTTGGATGGCGACCTACGCTGCCGCCGAAGAAACCGTGCGCAGTTTGTCGAAGGTGGTCGCAGCCGAGTGGGCATCCACGACATCGGTGGAGTACTAGTGTTTCTCGCCAGCAACCTCTCCGATCACATGACCGGTCGGACCATGTTCGCCGACGGGGCCGCGCCTACTTCAGGTGAAGCAACGGTTGCTCGGCGAGCGCCTCACGTCGGAATGCCGACCGGGGAGGCAGGTCCGGCGGGAACGAGGACGATGCGATGAGATCTGCGAGTCACACGGCCTGGGCCCGCGACGCCTTCTCCAGGATGTGTTCCATCAAGGTCAACAAGATCTCCTTGATCGATTCGCGGCGGCGCGCATCGCATAGTCCGATCGGGACATCGGCGTCGAGTGCGAGCGCGTCGCGGATCTCCTCGACGGAATAGACGTCGGCGCTGTCGAAACGATTGACCGCGAGGACGAACGGAATTCGTCGGCGTTCGAAGTAGTCGACGGCCGGGAACGCCGCCCCGAGACGGCGGGTATCGACCAGCACCACCGCCCCGAGGGATCCTCGCGACAATTCGTCCCACAGGAACCAGAATCGATCCTGTCCCGGCGTTCCGAACAGGTACAGCAGGAGAGTGTCACTCAAGGTGATGCGGCCGAAATCCAGCGCGACCGTAGTCGTCGTCTTCGACTCCACACCATCCAGATCGTCTGTGCCCGTGCTCAACTCGCTCAGCAGCTCTTCGGTGCGCAACGGCGCCACTTCGCTGATCTCGGAAACGAGAGTCGTCTTTCCCACACCGAATCCCCCGGCTATCAAGATCTTCACGGCAGTGGTGGGGATAGCCTTGTCCGGCCCGGAGCTATAACCTGCGAATACCATCGAGAACCGTCCGAAGTAGATTGATGTCGTTGGCCGCGGCTTCGGAAGGCCGCGGCGACCGATATGCGAGATACCCGTCGTCGATCAGGTCACCGAGCAGAATCTTCGTCACCGCCAGCGGCCGATGCAGCTCCGCGGAAACCTCCGCGACCGACTTCGGCAGGCTGCACAACTGCAAGATCTCGCGGTACTCGGGCTCCAGCCTCGTCAGACCTATCCCGGTGGACATCGCGATCACGAGCGTGATCAAATCCAACTCGTTTCGCGAGCTGCTGGTGCGGCCGCGAGTGACGGCGTAGGCGGGTACCAGCGGACCTGCGTCGTCGTCGAACCACGGAGAGCGAGGGTCGGTCACGGAACTCTTTGCCCTATGTCGTCGGCCGGCAACGGTCGAGGCGATGCGGAGAGGAACGCGCCGACACGACTGACGGTCTGATTCATCTCATAGGCCACCATGCCCATGTTCGTGTCAGAGCCCGCGAGCAGGGCCAAGCACGCGTTGCTGCCCGCCGAGGTCACGAACAGCAGGCCACGGTCGAGTTCGATGACAGTCTGTCGCACACCACCTTTGCCGAAGTGACCGCCCGCACTGCGAGCGAGCCCTTGCATCGCCGACGACATCGCGCAGAAGTGCTCGGCCTTTTCCCGGATCAGACTGCTGGACTTGCTGATCAGCATGCCGTCGGTGGACAGGACGACCGCGCACTCCGAGCCGGGTAGGCGACCGAGGAGGTCGTCGAGCAGCCAGTCGAGATTCTTCGGGGTGTCGGAACTTGTCACAATATCTCTCACTCAGTGTCGGTTGTCGTTGAAGCCGTCTCGCATCATCGCCTCACGGCCTTGACGTGTGCCGTTCTCGATGGCCGAGAACAGATTTCGTGCCTCGTCGGCGGTACGATGCTGCGCCGGATGTTCTTGTATGCCCACTTCCGGCGACTCGTCGGAGGCCAGCTGTGGAGCGAGGTGTTTCTGTCGCTCGCGACGCGGCAGCGGCGGACGGTCGTCGGGCTTTCGATGATCCGGCGGTCGACGGTGAATTCCCGTGGATTCGTGGCCGTGCACGCTCTCACGATCGAGCGGCCTGCGGCGCAGTTCCCGGTCGGGCGCGGCATAGGGCTGGTGTCTGTCCCGCGGTTCGATATCCCGCGGTCGATCCGGCGCCTCGGGGATGGAGGTGATCGAAGGGACCGAAAGCTCGTCCATCGACGACGGGCGCAGCGCGGCCATGCCATGCACAGCGCTCACAGGTCCCGGGTCGGCGGACTCGGTCAGCAGGGCCGATGGGATGAGCACAACCGCCTTGATGCCACCGTACTCGGAATTCGCCAGTCGTACGGTGACGTTGATCCTGGCCGAGAGCCTCGCGATGACGAACATGCCGAGGCGATTGTCGTCGGACAGTGCGGCGATCGCGAAATCAGGTGCTTTGGACAAGGTTTCGTTGAGCTCGGCCATGCGCTCGGGCAGCATGCCAAGGCCTTGGTCGACGATCTCGATGACCACGCCCTTTCCGACGGCATTACCCGACACCTCGACCTTGGAATCCGGGGGCGAGAACGATGTCGCGTTGTCGACGAGTTCGGCGAGCAGGTGGATCAAGTCCGCGATCACTCCACCGACCACTTTCACGGCGGGGACCCGCAGGACGCGGACTCGGTGGTAGTCCTGACTCTCGGCCACAGCGCCGCGCACCAGTTCATCGAGTTCAACCGGATTACGCCACTGACGTCGTGGCTGCTCGCCGCCCAAGATGATCAGATTCTCGGCGTTGCGTCGCTCACGGGTCGCCAGGTGGTGCAGCTGGAACAACACTTCCAGCACCTTGGGGTCCTCCTGCTCGTACTCGGCATCATTCAAGATCTTCAAGTGCCGATGCAGCATCGTCTGACTGCGATGGGCGATATTGAGGAACACCGAGTTGGCCCCGTCGCGAGTCCGCGCCTCCTTGGCGGCAGCCCGCACCGCCGCCAACTGCGCGCGATTGAACGCCTCGGCCACCTGCCCGATCTCGTCTGCACCGAAGTCGAGGCGAGTCATCTCCGCGTCCAGGTCGACCGGTTCGCCGCTTTCGAGTCGCTGGATGATCGTCGGCAACTGCTGATCGGTCAACGCGATCGTTCCCGCCCGCAGGCGAATCAAACGTCGCACCATCCGTGCCGACAAGCGCGCGGCCACCAGGAACGCGCCGACCGTGATCAACAGGATCAGCGCTCCACCGTAGAGGGAATTCCGTGCCGCGGACGCTCCGATGTCCAGTGAGTACGCGGAGGTTGTCGTCGCATGGCCGGTCCAGAGACCGAGCAGAGATTCCGACACCGCGGTGATCGAGTCCTGCCATGCCTCGTCGGACACTGGAAGCGGCATCGGAGCGGCGTTCGCCCGCCCTGCCCTGTCGCTACCGCGAGTCGAGGCCCCACTCTCGGGGATCGAGCGATCCGAACCGCCCCGTGCTACCAGCGCGTTCTCGACGTCGCTCAGGATTCTCCACTCGGTCGACTCCGAAAGCGCTTTCCAACTTGACTGCTCGGCGCCGACGAGGAGAGGCGTCACAGCTTCCAGGTGCGTGCGGTAGAAGCCGGCCTGCCGAGCGACCTCGATGAGCTGCGAGTCGGACAAACCCCCGCCGAACTCGCCCGCCGATGCCAGAACCTGGGCTCGCGACATCGCTTCCGCGATACGGAACAGGTCGTATACCGTCCTCAGCCGCAGAGCGATCTCGGTTCGGGGCGCGTCGTCGGCGAACGTCGACATCGCCTTACTCACCGTATCCAGGATCTGACCGTAGAAGGCGTACGTCTCATCGACCGATGTCCCGCCGGTATCGACCTTGGCGCGCATAATGGACAGACCTTGCGACAGGCGCTCGAATACCGCGACCGCCCCCGCAGCCGAGCCGGGGTTCAACTCCTCGAAGGTACGTGCGACTCCGGTCATCACCTTCACCGATGCGTCCACTGTCGGCCGAACTTCTTGCAAGCGTGGGGAATAAGAGTGGTCGCCGACTACTTGCATAAGGCTGAACCGACGCTCCTGTTGCACGGCTCGCGCGAAGTCCATGGCGGGCGCGGCGTTCTCAGCCGCTTCCCCGGCCCAGTTCTTCAGGTCTTGTCCCTGATCGACGAAATACACTGCTCCGCCACCGCCGATGACGAGTAGGGCGAGACTGGGAGCCAGAACGATCGCGACTACACGCGCTCGAAGTGTGCTGAGTGCCTTGAACACCGACCCAACCTAGCCCACCGTCCCGGCGAAGCGAAGGCAATACAGACAATTATTTAGTTCTTTATTCTGATAACGCCGTTCTCCGATCGCGCACTCACCGTTTCCATACCCCGGAATGTCGCACACAACGTCTCGGACCGTGCCGTGAACACCAAGGCGAACCGAAACCTTCTGCGTAAGAACAGATTTCGATTCCACCTTCACAGAATGCGGCCACCCCAACCCATCGAGCCGCGATCACCACTCCTCCGGCCCGACAACCGGGCCCGAGGAGAATATGGCCCCAAGCCCGTCCATTAGAGTTATTATTTAACTTATTAAAGGTGAAGGCCGTCGCGTCTCGAGCCGTGTGGCCGACCGGACTTGGCAGAGGTCCTGACCACGGCGCGATCCGACCGCGCAGGAGGGGACAGCGTGCGAAATACAGCTTCGCGCAAAGTGATCGACGAAGGCGAGGGTGCGAGCGCAGACCAGGGTGTCGCGACCGAATTCGCCGCCGCGGAGGCGTCCGCCGTGCGCACCCTACATCCTGGCGCGATTCGCGAACTACGCGATCGCACGATACGAGCAGTGACATCGTCCTTCGATGAGGCTGGAACTCCGGCATCGGCACGTCCGGACGGCACGAGACTGGCCCACGCTTGTTCCGATTTCGCCCTCGGACTCCTCACCGACCGAACCGAGCGCGCACCTCGAACCGAACTGGCGCGAGCCTGCACGGCTCTTGCTCGCCGCGGGGTGCTCCTCGATACTGTCCTGCGGGTGGCGAGCACCTGCGTACGAGAGGTCTACGATCTACTCCCCTCGGGAAAGATCAACCAACTCTCCAGTGACCTGAGGTCGCTCGTCGACATGCTCGAGACCATGACGACCATAGTCACCACGGCCTACGTCGAGGACGCGCGGGCGAAAGCCACCGAGGCAGCTCCCTCCTCGAGCACTGTCGCCTCGGTCCTGCTCCGAGGAGGCGTCGATTCGACGACCGAACGCATGCTCGGGCTCCGGATCGCATCCCGGTATCACGTGGTGGCGATCCATATGTTCGCCAACCGCGACGGAGCGACACATACTCGCCCCACGGGCGCCGAACGGGCGCTGCCGAGGATCAAGACAGAGATCGAACGGCTTGCGGGCGAGAATATCTCAGCTTTGCTGAGCATCGACGGCGGCACCATTCTGCTGCCGCACGACACCGTGACCGACGACGATCTGGAATGCGTCGTCTCCCGACTGGCAGAGGTGGGCGAGGTGGCGCTCGTCGCGGCGTCGACGAGCGCCCCGCCCGAGGAAGTGCCCGCGGCCGCAGATCGAAGTCACCAACTACTCGACGTGATCATCCAACTGGACTACAGGCCGGGGCTGTACCGAGTCGAGCTCATGACGAGGGAGGGGCAGTTGTCATACCCGGGTCCCGGGCGCGACGCCCTTGCCGCGATCCTGGACCCGCTCGACGATCATCCGGAACTGATGACACTGCTTCGGGCTCACCTGCGAAACAACCACAGCCGACTGCGGACCGCGCGGGAATTGGTCATCCACACCAATACGGTCGACTACCGCCTCAAGCAGATCACCAGACACACCGGTTGGGACCTGACGACAGCGGATGGCCAATGGATGCTCCAATCCGCCTTGATCGCAAGGTCTTCGGCGAACGCCCGATCGAGTAGACGCGCGTGACCGTCCGAGCTCGTGTCCACCGATCCCGATCATCGGACCGGTGGCGATGTTTCGTGATCGCTGCCGGGGGCGGTGTCCGGCGACCAACTTTGATTCGCTCAGCTGACCTTCGCGGTCGCAGTACCCGGTGACACGGCAATTCCGCCCGAATCCTCGTGACGACCTCGAAGCCCGCGGTATCGCCACTGATCGCGGTGACCGTCACCGTCGTGGTGAGTGTGTCACCGGGCCACACCTGGGCGAGGAAACGTACGCCGAACGAGAGCAGGCTCTGCTCCGGATATCCCATCTCACCGGCGTATGGAAGACCATCAAAGCCACTGTGCCGGTCGCGCGCTACAACATCCGCGTCGACACCATCCACCCCAACGGGGTCCGAACCGATATGGGCAAAGCACCCGATCCCGAGGTACTGCGCGCCAGCGGCGTCGACGACTACGAGATGTGGCTCTTCGGCCAGGTCACCGCCACCGCGCTCGCCGAGGGCACGCAAGAACCCGAAGACGTCGCCGCGACCGTGGCATATCTCGCGAGCGAGGAGGCGCGGTTCATGACCGGAACCGCACTACAGATCGGTGCGGGGAATCAACTCATGCGACCCGCTCACGGCGACTCGCGACGCAGAACACGCGACGCGACTGTAGCCGAAAGAGATTATTTATTATACTATATCGGTTCGAGGTTGGACTCAGGGCGGAGTTCGGCCTACACCGAAGGACGATTGCACATGGCCTATGCGATGAGATGCCACGAACCCGATATCGCCGAAGTCAACTCGGTACTACCCACACCGATGGAATTGTTGCGCGCAGTGCGCGGGCATTCGGTCGAGACCGAGGGCGGTCCGCTCGCCCGCGTCGTCGCCAAATGCGCACTAGAACTCGCCGAATTGCATATCGTGGAGCAGCAGAACACCACGTGTGCGGCGGTCGCCCCGATCCGCGCCGTACTCCTCGATCACATCGACGCCATAGTGGCGATCGGCCTGCCCCATGTGGCGGATATCGAACGACGCGAGATCCGCGACACAATCGAACGGATAGCACTGGCCTCGATAGAACTTCATCAGGCGCTGCGGCAGCGAGGGGGCACCGACGAACATGTCCGCGCGCTGTGTAGACGCACGGCTGTACTCGCCGATACCTACTCCGCCCTGGTGACATCCGCCGCTCGCCTGCTCCCCTGGTCGCCACCTCGGATCTGAGGCCGTACACGTTCGAACCCCACCGCCGAGCATGTGCGACTCACTCCGTCGCGGCCTGTCGCCAGGCGGAAAACAGGCTCGACACTTCGCCTCGGCGGTTCGGCGTATCGAGGCGAACAGTACAAGCGCTGCCGCCGACTTCACGCACGCGGATAACTTGTCGGCGTCGCTACGTCGCCGGGCTCGTGATCGTGCACTCTTCAGCCCGTGTCTTTTGCGCGGGGCGATACGCGTGCCTCGGCTCCGGCCTGGCGCCTCGAATTGGAATGCATCACCCCAGTGAAGGCTCGCGGTATGCCTCGGCCCAACTCCGCGCGTCGAATGCTCAACACGCCCCGCAGAAGGAAGGTCGACGAGACTCGCCGCAGCGATCTGCTGGCCAGCGTGGAGGCGATATTTCTCGACGAAGGTTTCACTCACGTGACGATGGGCGAACTGACCGAGCGTCTACACTGCTCGAAGGCGACGCTGTACAGCGTCGCTCCGACCAAGGAACAGCTCGTCATAGCGGCTACGAAGAAGTTCTTCGCCAAGTCGGCCGAGATCATCGAAGACACTGTCGCGGATCTGGACAGCCCCAGCGCGAAGGTGTCGGCTTATCTCGACGGGGTGGCCACCGCGATGCGCCGGAACTCGCGCGACTTCTACGAAGACATGGTGTCCTTTTCCCTCGACAGCCGAAATCTACGGGCGAAATACGGCGCGGGCGGCCCAGCGGGTCGAAGAGCTCATCGATGACGGCATCGCCACCGGCCAATTCCACACGCGGGACGGCAATTTCGCGGCGCAGATCATCACGCTGGCCATCGAAGGCGTTCAGTCGGGCATACTTCTCGATCGCACAGGTCTGTCGGCGGGCGACACGTTCAGCGAGCTGTCCGCGCTACTCATGCACGGCCTACTCCACCCCGGTCCCCCGCCGTCTCGGTCCACGACTCGGGCGAACGTAGGGTCGATTCCGGGCCATGTCCCCAGTGGCACCCAACCATGCCGAAGGCGGCGTCACACCTGCACGCCGCCTTCGATCTCGGACAGAGTCGATCATCGAGCGGTTCGGATATGCGCCCGGCATCACTCGGCGAGGCCCGCGCCACGGGATGTTTCGAGCCACATGGCCGTGGCGCGTCGGCCTCCGACCACGATCAAACAGATACCGAGGCGACCCCCGCGACCACAGCCTCGTCGACCTCGACTTCGGCGAACGCCGCGATGCCGGGTGTACCCGCTCTTTTCCTGGTGGCCGTCAACACGATCACGCTCGCCACGAGCCATACCGCCATGACGACCAGATCTGATCGCGTACCTTCGCTGTCGAAGTAACAGACGCTACGCAACGCCGAGAGCCCCCGCGCCGTGGGCAGCACCTCGTGCAACCAGCTGTACAACGCCGGCGCCATGTCCAACTGCACCGCCAGTCCGGACGCAGTGACTCCGGCCAGAACCAGCACCAGGAGCGACACCATCACCATGGCGGGGCCGATAAGACGCACACCGGCCAACGTCACCGATCCCGCGACCAGCGCGATGCCGGCCAATGTCGCCGCGCCAGCACCGGCATTTCCCGGAAATATGTCGAAAACTACCCATCCATAACAGGTTTCGATTCCCGCGATGACTACCGACATCGCTGCCACCGCGAAGAACTGGGTGCGAGTCCGCAGACCCGGCGCGACCATCGCGACGATCAGGCCGGACAAGAATCCTCCGACGATGGCGCCCACACCGATGTAGAGCGTGCTTGTTCCGAGACGATCGGCGTCCGGCAACGCGACCACATCCCGCACATGCAGCGTCGCTCCACTCGCCTGCGCCACGGCGGCGAACAGCGCGCGAGCGGCTTGGGTGGCCTGCGCACCGCCCGCCGACGCCACGTAGAGATCGCCTGTCGTGGGATCGTAGGCCCCGCGAACTTCGCGGTCCCGCACGGCCGTTCGACCGGAGTCCGCGTCCGAGATCGTGCGGATCTCGAACCCGTGCGCGTGCGCCGTGAGTTGATTCGCCACGGCCTGCGCCTGCGGGCCCGCACCGATGACGGCCACCATCACCTCGTGCGGTGTGGGCGAATGCAGTATGCCCAGGAAAAGTCCCGGCAATGCGATCAAGAAGAACAGCGGCAGCATCAGGACGCCGGTGAGTGTTCGGCGCCGGGCGAGGCGATCGTTTGTCATCGTGAACCTTCCTCCTCGGCGACCGCCGCGGGGGCGTTCGTCGAACGCAGAGTGGACAGCCAGATCGCGCCCGCGCCCAGGGCAATCCACAATCCGATGATCGGCAGGTCCGCGTCGATGCCGCCCCCGCCGAAGTACAACGTCCGCCGCAGTCCGTCCAGCACCGCCGAGGTCGGCAGCCAGGAGTGCAGGTGCGCGAACAGGGACGGGACCATCTCCACCGGCACCGCGATTCCCGAGGCCGGGATTCCGAGGATGACGAGCACCAGCACACCGACGACCGTCATCCCGGGTCCGATCAGTTTTACGCCCCCGGACTGCATCAGCCCAGCGCAGATCGTGCCCGAGGCCACCAGCAGTGCGACTTCGAGAAGGTGCCCGCTCAGCGCTCCGTACGCCGAATAGGCGATGAAAGTGGTGATCACCGCGGCCACGAGCGCGACCAGGCCGAGAATCGCCAGCTCCGTCCGGAGAGACAAGCCCGATACGGCGACGTTCAGCACCGTTGCGGTGACGAAGCCCGCAAGGATCGCCGCTAGGCCGACGAACAGCAAGCTGATACCCAAGCGATCGGATTCCGGCAATGGCACGACATCTCGAACCGCGAGCTCGGTTCCGAGTTGGCGCGCCACGGGTGCGAACGCGGTCCGCACCGTCGCCTCGGCCAGTGGGCTGCCCGCGCTCGCGACGTAGAGAGTGCCGGTGGCGGGATCGAATGCGCCACGACTGTGCATATCGACGAGATGCCGCCGGGCCGTGTCCGTATCGGCCACGGTGGAGACCCGGAAAGATGGCGCCATCTTCGTCGCCAAGCCCGAAGCCAACTGTGCTGATTCGTGATCCGCGCCGATGATCTCTACCGGCATGTCGTGTGGTTGTGGTTCATGGAAGGCGTAGAGATAGGCACCCGGCAACGCCAGTGCCATGAACAGCGGGAACACCAAGGCTACCAACAGTGTCTTTCCCGCCGATCGAGTTGGCGTGTGGGTGCTCCCACTCCGCGACTCGGACATCGTTGCCCCTCTCGGGCCTAGGAAGGCCGAGTCTCCGACGCCCGACTCGAATGCACCGTTCTCGACAGGCGCTATACAACCGGCGCCGCCTACCGACAGAGCACGACGAGAGTTCACGCGAATCAGATTCGTCGAATCAATAATCAGATCAATCATCTATCTGTAACATCCAGATATTGCCCGGATGTCACAATTTCCGGATGCGGCGCCTGCTGTACTCGGTGCCGTTTCGCCCGTGGGGTGACGCATGGTTTCACCAGGTCGGCCCCCTTCGAGAACGGCATACTTATGCACCGGCCCGCCGAACACCGTCGCGACAACGCCGCGGACATCGCGCCGCACCACGTCTCTCGGTCCCCGGGACATACTGGGGAGCGCCTGCGTCCGGACCCGGTACGCGCCGAAGCGCAAGGAGCGCCTCGTAGCCGGGTCGTCCGTACCGTCCGCATTCCCGCGCCACTGCCTTCGACTCGAAGTCGGGTGGTGCACACGTCCGTCCGTGAGGTCCTCGACCTGTTCGAAGCGTGCGCGCGGTGTGGCTATCCCGCCCATGCCTGGGCCATCGAACGACACCTCGTCGGTGGACAGCTCGAAACCGAGATCGTGGTGGGATGCGGGTTGCCTTGCGGCTGGGAGGGCAGATCCCGCTTCTATCTCGCCGAGCTTCACATCTGATGGCACACCCGCACCGAGCGCTCGATTCGCCGAGCACGGCGAATCCGTCTGCCCGCGATCACTGTGCCTCGCCGCCTGTCCCGCACCTCTCGGTGAGTGTGCCCTTCACGTACCATTCTCGCAGCTGATGCTTGCGGACCTTGCCGGTGCTGGTCCGGGGCAGCGAACACACGACCATCATCTCGGCGGGCCGTTTGTAGTGGCTCAACCGGTCCTTCACCAGTGCCCGTACCTCCGCCAGGTCGACCCCGGCGTCTCCGGCGGCCAGCACGACAGCGATCACCCGCTCGCCTAGCCTGGTATCGGGAACACCGAAAACCGCTGCTTCGGAAACGGATTCGTGCGCCGGTACCGCCTGCTCGACCAGCGTGGATGACTGACGCACGCAGTCACGGCCGAGCCAGCGGCTCGCGCTTCGCGACCAAGGCGCCGAACGTGTCGAGTACGGCTTCGAGATCGGTGCCGAATCCGTCGCTCGTGCTCATCGACCAGTGTTCGACGACGGTCAAAGCGCCGATGAAGGCCGCGGCGAGGGCTTTCGGATCGGTCTGCGCCGCGAAATCCCCGCGGGCGCGGGCACGTTCGAACACCGCGACCACTCGCTGATTGCCGGGCAGGATGACAGTGCGCTGCACGTGTGCGTACAACTCGGGATGGCGAGCCGCCTGGCCCGCGAAGGTGAACAGGATCTGGAGTCCGGACCAGGCACCCGGACGGTCGAAGGCATCGACCAGGACGCGCAACTCGGCACGCAGGTCACCCAGGTCGGGCACTTCCGGCCAGGTCGCGATCGAGGCGAACGCGTCGATGATGAGCTCGCGTGCGCTCGACCACCGACGGTAGAACCCGCTGTTGCCGACCTTCGCCCGGCGCAGCGTAGCCGTGAGACTGAAAGCGTCCACTCCCGCCGCGACAAGTTCGACACGTGCTTCGTGCAGCACCCGCTGCTCGACCGTGGCGTCGAGTGGACGCCCGGCACCCCTGCGGTCCGCCTCGGAGAGCGAAGAATTCTGCGAGAGCACCATTTCTCGACTGTAATGCACCGCTGCCACTTACTCGGCGCGGTGGACCGACGATCGGGACACCGCACGCGCGATGCGAGTGCGCATCAGCCGTCGTGCCGGTCCCGCAACCGTGACCTCTGTAGTTTCCCGGCCGCCGTCCGTGGCACCTCGTCGACGACCACGAACTCCGCCGGCACCTTGTAGGAGACCAGACGTTCTCTGAGCGATGCTCGTAAATCGTTCTCCGACAAGGGTTCCGACCCTACAATGTAGGCCACTACCCGCTCGCCGCGACGTTCGTCGGGACAGCCGACGACCGCGGCGTCGCTCACCCCGGGAAGCCGCAGCAGTTCCGCCTCGACTTCGGCGGGCGCGACCTGGAAGCCGGATACCTTGATCATGTCCTTGAGCCGGTCCGAGATCCACAGACGACCGTCCTCATCGACATGGCCGGCATCACCGGTGCGAAACCATCCGTCCTCGAGGAACGGATCATCCGCCACCTGCTCGCTGTAGCCCGCCGCTACGCATGGCCCGCGCACCTCGATCTCGCCTTCGTTCCCGATGCGGATCTCATTTCCGACGCATGCGTAGCCCGGGGAATCCAGACGCCATCGCTGTGCCAGCTCGACCGGGTTGAAGGCCACCGCGAACGCCTCGGTCATGCCGTAGGAACACAAGAAGCCCACGCCGGTGCGGGAGGCGATCGTCTGTGCCAGGTTCGCGGGAACCGCGCTTCCGCCCCACATGAAATAGCGAAGACCGGGGAAGTCCGCGCGGCTCAGATCCGGCAGCGTGGCCAGTCGGTGTGCCACGGCCCCGGCCAGCGGCCAGACGGTGACCGAATCTCGTTTGATCTGATCGAGGCAACGGTCGAAATCGAACCGCTCGAACAGCGTCACCTCGGCCCCGGCCGCCAGCGCCGCACCCATCATCGAGGTGCCGAAGATGTGACACAGCGGCAGCGAGATCTGCAGCCGGTCGGCACCGGTCAGGCCCATATGGACCACCAATTGATCGATACCGCCGGACAAACTCGCGACGGTGTGCACGACCCCTTTCGGCAAGCCCGTCGTCCCCGAGGAGAAAGGGATGCACAATTCCGCCTCACGGCCCACCGAAGCGGCGGGCGACGGCGCGATCGCGTCATCGCCCGCCGCTTCGGCGATATCCTCTATCGACACCGCGATCGCCAAACCACGCACGTTCGCTCGGTGTCGCGCTGAATAAATCGCGGCGGACGCACTCACGGTCGAAACCACGCGGCCGATCTCGTGATCGGTCCAGTACGGATTCGGGATCACGAACACCGCGCCGAGGCGGGCGAGGGCGAACTGCGCGAACAGATACTCCGGGCGATTCTCGACCAGCAATACGGTGCGCGCACCCGGCCGGATCCCGGCGCGGAAGAGCCGCTGCGCTACCCGCCCGACCGCTCGCTCGAATTCCCCGAAGGTCCACTGTCGTCCCTCGAACCGCAGGGCGACCCGGTCCGGACTGCGTCGGGCGGCCACGTCCGGCAGCGACGCGTAGTCCAGCGTCATACTCACGACTCCTTCCTCCTCGTCCCCACCGGATCGTGTCACCAACGGCGACGTTCCCCGTTGCCCGGGACAGTCTCACCCCACGCCATCCAGACGTCGGGCACCCTGGTGTCGGACACGCGACGCATCCGACCTTCCTGCTGCGGATTCGGGATGACGCCGAGACCGTCCATCCGACCGTTGGGATCCGGCTCGCAGATCCAGGCCTCGCCGTTGATGGTGTAGTCGATGCCGTCGTGCCAGTAGCCGTCGGCGTTACGCCGGACGACCGCGTCCATGGTGTGCGCGGAGGTCACCGTACCGTCGCTGTGGCCGATGACGCCGACGTGGAAGTCACCGTTCCCGAACAGGAAGTGCCCGACCTCCGCGCTGCCGTCGTCGTAGTGGTTGGCCCAGGAGTACCAGGTCGTGTACTCGGCGTCGTGCAACGGGTCCTTGTCGACGTACAAGCGAGCGCCTTCGCGCATCCACGCCTCCTCCCAGAACAAGAATCCGCGCGCACGCTTGCCGCGCAGCTCCCCTTCGACCAACCACGTCTGGGTGAGGTAGAGCAGCGACGAGTCCGGGCCGGGCAGGAACCATTGCAGCGGCGGAGCGATCCGGTTACCGGTCACCTCGATGACATCGGTTTCCCGGTAATGCATGGTGTCGGTGGACAGTGTGAGCGCCACCGAGCGGCCGTGCTCGTTGGCGGCTGCCGTGAACTCCACCGCTCCGGAGTCGAGCACATTTCGCGAGAGTTTGTCGCTCTCGGGCGCGTACCGCGGTTCCCGGTCCAGGCGCAACTGCTCATCGCCTCCAGCACTGGACAGGAGGATGAGTTTGCCGCCCAGCGAGCGAATGTCGCCACCGGCCTTCTTGTTGTCCCGAACAGCGGGAACCCGACGCATGATCGAGTGCAGGCCGCCGTCCTCGTCGCGCAAGGTACCCCAGATGTACCCGGCCTCCGGGATCAGTCCGTGGATGGCGGTGTCCTGGGCGAGGACCGCGGCCGGCTCGAACCGGCGTGCCGAGGAAATAGCCGCGTGGTTGAACGATCCGCTCGGCGCGAGATCAGCCAGAGTATTGGTCACTGTTGTTCCTTCTGTGAGTTGTCAACGGGGAAGTCGGATCGACCGGACCGCGACGACATGACGTGCGTTGCCCGACTCGCGGGAGACCTCCGATCGGGCATATCGAGGGCTCTCCGGTGGCGACATCCGTCGAGGCGCGCACAGCAGACCGATCATCGAGGCCGACGCCGCGAGCTCACGATCACCACCGTTTCGGTCACTATCATTACCGTAAATTGCGGTGGCGTGGAAATCAATGCCGAACTCGCTCCGACGACCAGGACAACCGGCGCGCGCTGCCCGCACCGATTTCTGAAACGCACATCCAGACGGTGTGCACCACCCCGAGGTGGTGCACACCGTCTCCACCTGCCCGGCCTGCTCGTCAGCGCGCAGGCGGAGTGAACAGCGAGGCGTCGGTGCGCAGGATCCGATAGCCGCCCAGAACGCCACCCTTGTCTGCGGTGGCGACGATGACGTCACTGGCACACACGTTTCGCGACAGCGGGAAAGCCTGTCCGTTGCACTGGAATTGGATGCCATTGGTCAGTGGATACGGTTGGGCGGGCGCGGAGCGCAACGCTTCCGGCACCGACTGTCGAGTCACTTCCTGTCCCGCGACCGCGTTCATCGCCCGAGCCAGGCCGAGAACCGGCTGCCAGCCACCCGCCGAATTCGCCTCGATTCGCAGGCCGGGCTTGTACTTGTCGACTGCCGCCTGGAACAGCTTCACGTCCTCGGTGGTCGGGTCGAGATTGGCAGTTGTGCCCACCTGGATTCCTTCGAACCCGCCGGGGATCGAAGAACTGATGGTGGTGTCGACACAACGATCGTTCACCACGATGGTCGCGCCACGATCGACCGTCTTGATGGCCTTCAGAACGCCGCCACAGAAATTGGTGTTCCCGAGCACCGTCCACAGACCGGGGTCATTGCGATTAGCGGCGGTGATCTGCGAGGTCACATCGGGAGTGCCAGGCGGGATGGTCACCACGTCCAACCCGACGCCGGCATTGCCGAAGGCCAACTTGCCCAGCTGATTGGCCGCGCCGGTCGCGGCGGGCACGTCGATGGTGACCATCGCGGCCTTGGTGACTTTCTGCTCCTCGGCCAGAGCCGCGGGTGTGCCGAAGATCGCTGAGACACCGTTCATCAGCGTGAAGACGTTCGGTACGGACAGCGAACTCTGCGAAGTCGCGTAGTTCAACACGAGCGGAACTCCCGCGGGCGAGAGCACATCGATGGTCTGGTCGACGTTTCCGAGCGCACCCTCCACGACCGCGACGGCGCCCGCGCTGATCATCTGGTTGGCGCAATCGGTGGCCCCGGCCGGACTGCTCTTCGTCTCGCAGGTCTTCAGCTGTATCCGGTGTCCGCGCAAGCCGCCGAGGTGTTCGTTGATGTAGTCCACCGCGGCTTGCGCCGCCGTGAACTCGGCGCTGGTGTCTATGGCGGCCGATTTGCCTTCGCCGATGAAACCTATGGTGACGAGGTCTCCGGTCGCGGCGTTGACCGGACCGAGCACTGCCGGGTCGGCTGTTCCCGCCCCCGACGACGTGTCGGCGTCGTCACCGCACGCGACGGTCGACGCGAGAGCGAGTGCCGCGACAGCGACGCCGATACCGGCGCGCCGGGCATTCAGGAATCCACGCTTCATTTTTCTCCTCCGAGGTAACGCGGACCTGAGCACGGTCCACGGGGTTGTGTTGTATGGATCACCGCTGGCGAGCACAGACCTCAGCCCGCTCGCGCCGCGGCGTCCGTTCCCAGATACACATCGCGCAGGCGGCGCGGGTCCGAGCGCAGGTCCTGCGCGGGGCCACGCAGACGGACCGCTCCGTGCACGAGCACCAGCGCCTCGTCGGCGATCTCCAATGCCAGCCGCACGTGCTGTTCGACCAGGACAACCACCGCGCCGGTGTCATCGGCGATCCGCCGCACGACGGGCAACAACTCCTCGACGATGACGGGCGCCAAACCCATGCTCATCTCGTCGATCAACAGGACCGTCGGCTTCTGTACCATCGCGCGGGCCACAGCGAGCATCTGCTGTTCTCCACCGGAGAGGTCGCCCGCCCGTACCTTGAAGCGCCTGCGCAGCGCGGGAAACAGGTCGAGGGTCGCCTCGTGCGCCTTGTCGTCGTTGCGGGCGACCTTCAAGTTCTCCGCCACTGTCAGATCGGTGAACAGAGCCCGGTCATCCGGAACCAACACGAGTCCGTTCTCGTTGGCGTGTCGAGGATCGCCGTTGCGCAGCGTGCCCTCGCCAACCGACACAGACCCGCTCTGCCTTTTCAGAAAACCCGCCATCGTGTTGAGCAAGGTCGTCTTGCCCGCACCGTTGGGTCCGAGCACCGCGAGCACCGTGCCGGCGCGAAGAGCTATGTCGATGTCACGCGCCACAACGGTGTTGTGGTAACCCACAGCGAGTCCCTCGCATCGGAACAAGGTGGGCGTTTCCGTCTCGGTGTTGTGAGTTTCAGGCATCGACCGCGACCTCACTTCCCAGATACGCGGCCGCGACTCGCTCGTTCGTCCGGATCTCATCGGGCCGGCCCATCGCGATAACCTTTCCGAAGTCGAGAACGTAGACCAGGTCGCTTGCCCCGAAGATCAGATCCATATCGTGGTCGACCATCAGCACGGCGATACCCGCGGCTGCGATGCGCTTCAAACGTCTTCCGAGCCAGAGACTTTCAGCACTGTCGAGACCCCCCGCCGGCTCGTCCAGCAGCAGCACCGACGGATTGCCCGCGAGGGCGCGGGCGATGGAGACCAACTGGCGCCTGCCGTGGGACAGCTCGCTGACCGGACGGTCGCCGACGTCCGCGAGGCCGACGATGTCGAGCACGCGATCCACCGAAGCGAGCTCTCCGTCCTGCTTGCCGTCGTGTCCCGTCCATACCGCGACCTTGACGTTCTCTCGCACCGAGAGGTCGTCGTACAACTCCAGGGCTTGAAAGGTCCGACCGAGTCCGTCGCGGACACGCTGATACGGGGCTCGGACGTCGATTCGCTTGCCCTGCAATTCCACTGTGCCCGTGTATTCGGAGAATCCGCACAGCGCGTCGATGAAAGTGGTCTTGCCCGCCCCGTTCGGACCGATCAGACCCACCAGCTTGCCCGTCGGAATTTCCAGCATCACATCGTCGAGCGCGACTACACCGCCGTAGTGCACCGAGATTCCGCCGGCGCGCAGAGCGATTCCCTTCGGTGCCGCGGAGATCGGTTCCTCGACTCCCCGGTCGATGTCCTCGTCCAACATCAGCGGCGCGGCGGTTCCACTCGCCCGGCGTCGCACGATCCAGCTGTGCGCGGGACCGACGATTCCCTCCGGATTGACGATCACCGTGACGATGAGCATGACGGCGGCGATACTCGGATACCACGCGCCGGCGCCGATGAACTCGTCGATAGCGATGTAGAGCAAACCACTCGCGGCGAGCAGGCCCGCGAGCACGCCGCCGGACAGCGAGGTGACGCCCGCCAGATACACGACAGCGAAGAATGCGACCGAATTCATCGCCGAGAAAGGTTCGTAGATGACCGACTGCTGCTGGTATGCCAGCAATGTCCCGCCGAGCCCCGCGATGAACGAACCGATCGCGAACGCGGTCACCTTCACCAGCACCACGTTGACACCGGCCGCGGCGGCCGATTTCTCATTGGCGCGCACCGCGAGCATCTGCGATCCCAATCGACTGCGTCGCAATACCGCAACCGCCAGACCGACCGCGGCGGCCACTACGAGGCACATGACACCGAAGGCGACACGGGGATAGTCCTCACCACCGCCGATGCCCAGATCGAGACCGAACAATGTCGGGGGCTCGGTGGTGACCCCCGCCGAACTGACGAGATCGGAGTTGCGGAACCACACGGCCTCCACCGCGTATGCCATCGCGAGCGTGACCACCGCGACCGCGAGTCCACGTATCCGGAGTGCGGGCAATCCCACCAACACGCCGACCACCGCCGCGATAAGGGCGGCGAGCAGCGGGGAGACCGGGAACGGGAGATTCCATGTTTCGGTCAGCGGACCCACGAGGAACGCCGCGACACCCGCGATCGTCAACTGCGCCAACGAGATCTGGCCTGCGTATCCGGTCACGACAACGATCGACAATCCGATCACGGTCATGATGAGCGAGACGATGAGGCCGTTACGCCAGCGATCGTCCAACACGATCAGCAGTCCCAGAGCGATAACCGTGACCGTCGCGGTGCCGAGCAGTGGCCGACTCGGTCGCGGAGCGGACCCGAGGGTCTGGACGATCACCGCGCCGCGGTTGGGCAGAGGCCGGGCACGAAGCACGAGGACAACGAGGATCAGGATCAACGGGACGAGCTCCGACATCCCGGTGGTGGGAAGCGCCGAGAACAGCGTCGCCAGATATTGCAGCCAGGATTGAACCATTCCGATTCCCAGGCCGGCCAGCACCGCGACCACCATCATCTCGAACCGAGCGACCACAGCCGCCGCCAAGGCGGGAACGATGAACAGGGTGTAGGAGACGGGCGCCAGGGACGCGATGGGCGCGATGAGGATGCCCGCGACACCGGCCACCGCCGAACTCAGCATCCAGTTGTACGCAGCTATCCGATCAGGAGACATCCCGCTCAGATAGGCGCCACGCTCGGAGGACGCGACCGCTCGCGTGGTGAGCCCGAAACGGCTCAGTCGCAGCCAGATCACCAGTGCGGCAGCGAGCACGACGAGAGTGAGGGCCAGATAGAGCCGGTCGTGCGGCAGAACGAAGTCGTCGAACTCCCAGACACTGTCGGGAAATATCGGATCCACCGCGATCGTCGCGGTGCCGAGACGTTGCGCGAGCAGCGCCGGGACCAGTAACGCGATCCCGAGTGCGGCCACAGCCTTGGCGACCGCGGGCGCGGTGCGCAGCGGACGGAATACCGCGAAATACAGCAGCGCACCCAACGCGGCGGCGATCACCGTCGCGATCGCCATCGCGGGCCACTGTCCCAGGGGCGCGCCGATATCCACGGTCTCGGGAAGTCCCGGGAGCGGAACCATCAGCTCCCCTTGCCTCAAGAAGGCGTAGAAGTATGCCGTGAGCAGCGCAATCGCACCGGCCCCGAAGTTGACTACTCCCGAGCTTCGATAGGTCAGCACGACCGCGAGCGCCAGCGATCCGAAGACCGCGCCGCTTCCCAAACCCAGGAGCAGAAAAGTCAGATGCTCCATCCCACTCCGATCCTCGATTGCGCTACCCACTGTGTCGCAATCAGTTATTTGATTTAAATGAATGTACGTGATCCATGACACATGCACAAGCGCGTCGAGCCGAGTCAGGCCTATGCGCAAGTTTTCGGCGAATACGCCCGAATCGCAGCACCACTCGAGGCCCACCGAGCTTTCGGGACAGTCCGTGAAACCCGTTCGCGCACCTCCCGAGTCAGCGGCGCCGACTGCGACCTATTCCCGATTCGAATAGCCGCCGTCCCCGATCGGGAAGAATGCGGGATCGTCGCACGACGCGACAACACCGAGATCCGACGCATGATCGATTCCCGCCTGATGCGCGGTTCCGGTCCGGCGGGTGCGCAGCGAGGCGCCGGTGACACCGCCGGCGAAGACCGTGCACACCACGCGCCCCCGAGGAATGTCGGCGGTCGCGGCGAGATGATCAGCGGTCGAATCCGCTCCCGCATTTCACGGCGCTGATATCCGAATAAGTTGAGCAAGTGTGGATTTCGACTCCGATCGACGCTCCGACACACCCGCTCCAAGTCGCTCGCGCCGCAAGACAGCGAGTGCCGTGGCGCACATCTCATTAATTATCTAACCGTATCAATCAAGCATGGTCGAAGGCGTTTCACGGATGAACCCAGCTCACACCCTAAGCGGCACAGATGCCCGAACCCAGGGAACAGTGTTCCGACCACCGATGCCGCCCCGCCTTCGATGTAGTAGAATTATCTGTAGCATTAGCCCGAGTTTGCCGACCCCGTCGGCCGAGCAGAGGTACAGCAATCCTTCACCGCTTACGAGGACAACGGTTTTCGCGTGTCCGCCTACCGACCGCCGGTCAGGGATGCCGAGACCGAGAAGATCTTCACCGCGGCCTGGCAGGTGCTGGAACGAGTCGTAGAGGACCGACTGCGGGAAAAGCTCGATCCCGGCGCTCCGGTCGATGACCAACTTGCTGGGCGCAAGGCGGGGACGAGACTGGCCAAGCTGCTTCGCGACAACGATGTCCCGGCCGCCCAGAAATACTGGCGCCGACATCTGGAAAGTGTCGCCAAGTACATGGTCGGCAATTCCACGGCCACGCTCGTCGACGTCCTGTCCTGACGCTGGCCGAACTCGATCGACTGTGCGCTCAGTACCTGGTCGCGAGATAGGCGGCGCGGCCGGTCCGGGCTTCGCACCCTCCGTCGTTCGCGCTCGTCAGGATTCCGAGTCCGCAAGGGAGTCGGCGACGGCGAGTGCTCGGGCATCGAGTACGCACATCGCCCACCGATCCTTCCCTGCCTTCTTCGCTCGGTATAGTTCGCGGTCCGCGGCGTCGAGCAAGGTTTCCGGCCGAGCCCCACATATCTCGGCGACGACCACGCCCATACTTGCCGAAATCCGAATCTCGCGGTGAGCGACGGACAACGGAGCCGAAAGCGCGTCGAGCACGCCGTCCGCTACCACCGCGATCTCCACATCATCGACCGGCGGGGCCACCAGGACGACGAATTCGTCGCCGCCGATACGAGCGGTGAGATGTCCGGGACTGTCACTGTGCTCACGCAGTCGACGCGCTACCACGCTCAGAACCTTGTCGCCGACGCCGTGTCCGTATCGATCATTGATCTCCTTGAACCCATCGATGTCGACGAAGCACAGCCCCACGCGGTCAGACACGGCGGCGTCCACGCACAACTCTTCGATGCGTTCGAGCAGGCAACGACGGTTGGGCAGTCTGGTCAAGGGGTCGTGTCGAGACTGCCAATGCAGTTCCTCCTGCAACCGGTGGCGGGCGGTGATGTCCTCACCGACAGCCAGCAGATAGTCCGCACGTCCTCCCGTGCGCCGCACATAAGTGATCGAGAAGGCGACCCAGCGCGCTCGCCCGTCGGTGGAGACCATGCGACTCTCCGTCCTGACGGTGCCCGCGCCGGCGTCGATGAGTTCATCGAAGATCAACCGACGAATAGCGGCCGCCTCCTCCGGATGCGCGAAATCGAAGATCGACATCCCTCGGATATCACTGATCGGCCGACCGGCCGACTCGGCCAGACAGCGGTTGACCTCTAGAAGTCTGCCCTCGAGATCGACGATCGCGATCGCTACCGCCACATTGTCGAACGCCGACTGGAACAGTCCGGCGTCGTAAGCCTCCTCGGCCTCCTCGATCGACCTCGGCGGCGGGTTGTTCTCTGCCCACGGCAGGACGTGTCCGCCCCCGACCAGACCACAGTGTCCCTGACCGATCGCGGTCGCCAGCAGCGCCATGCGAATCCCCCGATCGTTCCGCGCACCCTCCGCGACCATCTCCTCATGGAGAACCCTGATCGTCAGGCCCGGCACCGAATCCGCGACGAATCCGAGCGAAGCCAACGTGGCGCCGACGCGAATTCCTGTCTCGGGATCGAAAGCATCCGCCACGAGGGCGCGCTCCACCGAGTCGACCAGTACAGCCAGTACTTCCTCCAGATGAGACGTCGGGTAAGCCACGGCGGAAGTCTCGGTGAGCGCGCCGCGCCATCGCGACAGCAATCTCGAACGCGCGACTCCATCCATGCGATCCTCGGGCACTTTCTCGGGTGATCCGCTCCGGTCGCCCGTTCGCTCACCATAGCGCCATGCACGTGCCGTCGGATGTCGTTCGACAGCGTTATCGAACCGAGCGAGGTGCAGGTCACAGGCAGTCACGACGTCGGACTGACCGCCGCGGCCGCTTCCGGGCGGACTCGACTCCGCGGCCGTATTCTCGCCATCGCAGCGCTATGCCTATCGGGCCGTGCGGCTATTCGATACGGAGGACGGCCCGGTTCGACAGCTGACCAGCATGTCGACAGTTAACCAGCAACCCGCGGAAACCACGCGGAGTGGGCTTCAAACGGACAGGCGTCGAATCAGCTCCCAGAGTCGCTCCGCCGCCTCACGCACCGACTCCGACGACTCCGCTTCATCCGACCTCAGCCAATAGGCGAGAAATCCGAGGATCCCCGCCCGCGAGGAATTGAGCGAACTCCTCCGCGCCGGTAGTCGCTCGACCGCGCGATCGCAGGACGCGTTCGGCCAAACTGTCGGCCACCATTTCACGAGCGATGCCCGCGACGCTGCGAGCCCCGAGCAAGCGGCGATACATCGCACGGTCGGCATTGGCCTCGTTCAGGAAGTTCACCAGCCAGTCCGGCACCCCCCGCGCCTCGGCCATGACATCGCGACCCTGCCCTGTCGATTTCCGCATGCGTTCGATCAGCGCGTCCGCGGCCAGTTCATCCAACGAGGCGTAATGCTGATAGAAGGTCGGCCGACTCACCCGCGCTCGGCGCGTGAGATCGGTGATCGAAATCTCCGACCAATCCCGTTCCGCCGCGAGTGCGAGGACCGCGGCTCGCAGACTCTCGCGGGTACGCAGGATACGGATGTCCACTCGCTCGATGACTGGCTCCGATGCTTCACCCAACGGTTCTCCTCGATGCGACGACCCTCGGCGACGTTGTGTCCGCCCATGACCGTAGCGCGTGGACTCGGCGTCACCGGAGGTCACCGGGAGCCTCGGCACCTCGAGAGGGTGGCCACCCTCTCGACCGGCGGAAGGACATGAAAGTCGCCACCGCGGGAGATTTCCGCCGTGCGTGCTATGACAGTAACGTCGACGTCGAGCGCGGTTGTCCGGCACCGAATGATCTCAACGGGCAGGGAGACCGAGTACGTGTTCGGCCAGATAGTTGAGCGCGAATTCGTTACTGACAGGTCCTGATCGCGACAGGCGAGCATCGAGATAGAGGTCGAGCCAGCCCTCGCGTTCGTCCCACGCTTCCGCGCCGAAGACTTGCATAGCGTGGTCGGCAGCGTCGAAGGCGAGTTCGGAGGCAAGCAACTTGACCGCGTTGGCATCGGCGGCCGCGGTCTGCGCGGAATCGGCACGGTCGAAACCCAAGGCGGCGCGGCGCAGCAGCAGGCGAACGGCGGCGTGCCGCGCATGCAGGTGGGCAAGCGGATGCGCCACCGCCTGGTGAACGCCGATCGGCTCACGACCGGCGATGACGCGATGTTTGGCGCGCGCGACAGCGTTATCGAGACAGTGAGCCGCACTGCCGCTGCAGATCGCGGCTGTGAGCACTCGCTCGACATCGGTGAACGGCCACAGCGAGAGCAACCCCCCGCCGACGGAGCCGACCAGCGCGTCGCCGGGCAGCACGACATGGTCGAGTTCGAGTTGGAATTGTCGGACGCCTTCTCGATAGCGCATCGGGATCTCGGTGACGGTAACGCCTGCCGCACCGGGATCGACCAGCACGGTCGTATAGCCGGACGTCCCGTCCTCGGCAACGGTGCGCCCGAATACGAGCACCCGGTCGACGAGGTCCAGACCAGAGGTGACTCGCTTCACTCCGGTGACGACGAAATGTGTCCCTGTGTACTGAATTTCGGTCTCGACTCCGAAAAGGTTGTGACCTGACGCTGGTTCGGTCACGGCAATACCGAGTTGCGCCGTGCCTGCGGCGATCCGAGGTAGCCAACGCTCGCGCGCGGAGTCCGGACCGACACGATCGATCGCGTGGGCGATGGCATTCGACAGGACCGGCATCCACAGAACGATGCCGCGCGCGGCGAAGGCCTCGAGTATCAAAGCGGCACCGAGCAGCCCGATAGCGCTTCCGCCACGGTCGGCCGAGATCATCGCTCCCGCCCAACCTTGTTCACAGAATCTCCGCCACAGCTTCGGATGCAGCTCGCCGTGCTCGATTACGTGGCGACGGATCTCGATCGCCTCCGGCGCGAACTCTGCCGCGACCGCCCGGGCAGCGTTCTCGAGAGTTCGATACTCGACGGGAAGGTCGAAGGCGGCTGTCGCGGTGCTCATGATCACTCCAAGTCTCCAGCGTCGATGGACGCGGTGATCGACAGAGTATCACTCCGGAGTGTTGCTCGGTAAACGATCGCGATCCAGGCCGACGAGCGCCGTCTCCGAGACTCCCTGAGCCACTACGCCGCCAGCCTCATCGAGCAACTGCACATGGATACGACCGGTGAAGGATTGAGGAGACCGCGCCACGCGAGGTCCAGGATCGATCGAGACCGCCGCGACCGCAGCATCGACCAAGTGCTCGATGTATTCCATCGGCGAGCCCGCGATCTGACCGGCCAGCCACTGCTGGGCGATGGCATGCGCTGGTCCGGTCATGACGGCCACGAGTACGGCCATCGGGAGTCGGCGAACCTCACCGCGGGCGATGAACGGCGCCAACCAGTCCTTGTAGAGCGCACCGGTGTCGAGGTTCATCGCTTCCACCTGCTTGCCCGCCTCGGTGGACCAGTCGAGTCGACCTCGCGTGTAGAGAAAGCGGGCGCGAAGCGGATTTCGCTCCACCCACGACAGATGCTGCCCGATGACACCACCGACAGCCTCACGCGGCGAGGCGGGCAATCGCTTCAACACTTGCCGGTAGCCGTCCTGCACCGAACGGATCGACTCGACGTACAAGGCGTCCGCGATCGCCTCTTTCGAGGGGAAATGATGAAACAGAGCACCGTTGGACACGCCGCTCCGCTCCCGGATCCGCGTTATCGTCGTCCGCTCGTAGCCATCGACGGCGAAACACTCCAATGCCGCGTGCAAGACGTCGTCACGAACTCCCATACCGCAACAGAGTAACGCTCCGAACCGCGGGGGCGGCCTACCGCGCCACTGATGTCAGATTCGCAGCCACATGTACGTTTGCAGCCTGGCGATATCGCGATCAGCGCACGCGATCGAACAATATCTGCCAGGCGTGAGCCCTTCGATAGCGAACAAGGACTTGCCACAGAACCGACAGAACAATTTCCGCATCTCGCTCCGAGATTTGGCGGCCCAAGCGAGTTGCCACGTCCAACGGCGCAACCGAAGCATTGATTCAGCCCGGATCGGGCGCGCTCCTACTCGAGTTCGACGAGTCGTGGCCGGCACCGCTGGCGCGGCGTATCCCGACTTCGCCGCGCTGCCGCTCCACCTTCTCCACGTCATCGCACGGATCACTCCCTCACGAACCGACACGGTACACAAACAGATAGATTATTTGCCTGAATGATGGGCCCAATATGGCTCGGACCGCAACTCGGGCACGCCCGTCGTGGGAAACGTCACGGGCGGCGCCATCCGACAAGCCACCCGCTTCCGCTCCCCCGTCGGGCTGCTGCACGAATAGGTGACATCGATCTGACTTGCCGTGAGGTGGGCCTGGAAGACATCTCATGGGGTTATCTGTCAAGCTGGCGCGGTGGTCGGCGGGGGAAATGCCCGGTGTTCGTCGTAGCGGGTGCGAGATTGCAGGCAATGGTGGAGTTGACCAAGGAATTTGTTGAACAGGTGCCGTTGGGCTTGATGGTTCCAGTCTCCGGCGGCGCGGCGGGTGTCGAAGTGCCGTCGTGCGCCGGGTGAGGCGGTCAGTGATGACAGTGCCCAAATCGGGCCGACGGCGGCCAGGCGGTTGTTCTTGACATTCCGGTGCAGGACAACGGTTTTCCTTCCGCTGGCGCGTGTGATCGGCGCCGATCCGGCGTATGCCTCGAGGTGGCGTGCCTCGGTGAAGCGTGTGCGGTCGTCGCCGGTCTCGGCGAGGATCCGGGCACCGCTCAACGCCGCGAGGCCGGGAAAGCTGGTGATGATCGAGGCGTCGGGGTGGCGCTGGAATTGTTCGGTGACCGCGTCGGCGAGTTCGTCGACGGCGGCGCAGGCGGCGTCGAATTGGGGCAGCACCGCCGTGAGTTGCCTGCCCATTGCGTCTTCGACCTGAGGTGGCTGCCTCAGTTGTGTGGTGGCGCGGAAGATTTCTTGCAGTCGGGCGACGTCGCGGTCTATGAAACGTTGACGCCCTGATTTGGTCAGCAGTCTGCTCAATTGGGTGCGGGTGAGCGAGCTTGGCGGCTCGCGCCGGTGTCGGTGCTGCGGCCAGCACCGTGCGGGCATCGCGCGGGACAGTCCGCCGGCGAGGCGGGCGAAGGCGTCCAACGCGGCGGGTAGAAATTACTCCCCGGGCTCCGGCCGGGTGACTGCGCCGCAATGTGGCGCGAACTCGATGTCGTGTCGAAACGACTGCACCGCAAATCTATTCGCTGGGGCCGCGTCGCCGAGGCCGCGGTTGTCGGGTTGGGAGCCGGTGTCGTGACCGGCGGCATGGCCGCGCCCGCGGTCGGCGCGGCTATCGGTAGCACCCTGTTGGGGTTCAGTGGTGCTGCCGCGACCTCAGCAGGTCTGGCAGCGCTGGGTGGCGGCTCGCTGGCAGTCGGTGGTTTCGGCATGTTCGGAGGCACCATCCTCGTCAGTAGTGTCGGCGGTCTGGCCGGTGCGGGTGTCGCCGGAATCGGTACCCGCTACAGCGGACTCGCCAGTACGACCATCGCCGCAGAAGCGGTCAAACTCGGACTCATCGCCCGAATCCTGCTCGAGGACGAGCAAGACCGAGACCAGAAGATGCGCCGGGTAGTGGAGAGCTTGCATCAGGTCCAAAACGACCTGGCCCGCAAGGTGACCGCATTGCCCGAGCGGATCGTGGAGTTGAAGAAGAACAACCGCGAACTCGACGAGAACAACAAACTCCTGCAAATGGTGGTCGGTCGCCTGCGTGCCGAACTCGTCGACGCCCGCGCCGAGTTGAAAGCCCTGCGGACCGAACTCGCCGACACCGAACAGGCCGCCACAACGATCGAAGTCGTCCTGGATCGACTGCCCGAACCCGACACCGATTCAGAGCCGGACCCGGATTCCGATCTGGACCTCGCCCGCTGATGACCGACTCTGTCGAACGCAACCTCGACTCGATCACCCGCCGACTCGCCGAAGCACACCGAGCAGCCGACGCCGCACTGAACGACACACCGCAGACCACGAGCCTGTCGGTATCGGCACCTGGCTAGTCCTACACGCAGCTCACCACGTTCAACGACGAACTTCGCGACCTAGCGGGCTGGACCGAGATCGACCTCAACGCGGCATTGACCGATGAGGACCGGCACGCGCTGGACAACTGGCGCAGCCGCGCGAAAATCCACTGGTCTGCTCGTGATCTCGCGATGGTCGGCGTAGCCGGGTTGGTCGGAGCGACCGCAGTGTGGTTCGACAGCGCGATCGACCAGCAGATCACCGACGGTTTCAAGGGTCTCGCCGAGTCGAAGCGGGTCCGCCGGTGGGAGTCCGGGGGCAAACGGTTGCCGATCGACTTCATGGGCAAGGGCTTCGGTGGCAGAGCACACCGGGTGAAATCCAGCGGCCACGACCTGCTCCGGCTGTTCACCACCCTGCGCCAAGTCATGGATAGCCAGTTCGAAGGCGCGCGGTGGGAATCCGGGCAGCGGATCCCGGTACAGGAGTCCGGGCAATTCGCCGATGTGGAGGGCGTGGTCGACGCCGCGATGCGCATCATGCAGCACCTGGCCGCGGATTCCTCACACCATGAGCCTGCCGATACCAGGAATGTCATGGCTCTACAACAGCCACAACGAAGCAATCAAAGACTTCGCACTCCACGCCTACTCCGGCCTACACCCCGGACACGGCTGGGATCTCCGCAACGCCACCCTCGTCCCAGGACTGACCACAATCCTGACCGACGTGATATCCGTACCCACACCGCCACCGAAACATACCGATCCGACAGCGCGCCAGACCAGACGCGCCCACAGCTGGAACGAAAACGAACCGAGCTTCTCCTGGCGGCCCACGCGCTCGTCGGCGCAATCTCGACCCGCAAAGCGGTAGCGCAGCTTCTGGCCGTCAAAAACGAGCGAGGCGCCTTCCACCCGGCAGCCATCCGGCACGTACAGGTTCCGTCGCTGCTCCGCGCAGGCCAACTCGCAATCGACGTCGTCGACCAGGCCAGGCGCGCCAGCGGATACGAAGCACGCACCTGGGACGAACTGGTCATCGACACAACTTTCGCCCAGAACCTCGACCTTTCCGCACAGCTGGAAAGGCACGCGGAGATGGACGCAGCGGACTGATACCTCGGCGTCGAGAACCGGCCACAACAGCGCGCCGAGATCGCCGATGACTCGAACCAGCTCACGCTGACTTCCACCGCTGCACCCGCTCGCAAGCAGAAAGCAGTGACCATCCCTCTAACTACTTCCTCGTACTGATCACCTCGGGCCGTCGACGCCAGGCGACAGCGCTCGGCGGAATGCCGTCATCATGCGAATACTGTTCTTTACCAACATGATCCGAACGCGGAGGGGTCTACGAGCTGCCAGGAGGTTTCGGCACGGACCACTGCCGTATCTCCGCCACCAGTTCCGCCAGATCACGGGCGGTCGGAGCCGCTCGCCCCGCTCTCTGGAATGTGCGGGACAGCAACGCGCCGACGAACGCTCGCACCAACCACGAGACCGAACCTTCACGCACTTGGCCGGTTTCCTGCGCGGCGCGGAACGCCGCGACCAGGGCGTCCGACATGGGTGCGAGTACATGCTTCTGCAATCGGGCGTAGACCTCAGGATATTGCGAGGAGTCGGCGGTGACTCGCAACTGCAGGTCGAGTGCGCCTGACGAGAGACTGGCGATGAACAGCTCGCCGAGCGCGGTGAGGTCTTTCTCGAGGTCCCCGGTGGGCTCGAAACGCAAGGCGTCGATGGCGCCCATCGCCTCCAGGAGTAACTCGTCGGCGGAGGACCAGCGCCCCGCGACGGCCTTACGTGTCACTCCCGCCCTGAGCGCGACCTGCCGGATGCTGAAACCCTCGACACCGGAGGCGGCGAGCTCTTTTCGCGCGGCATCGAGGATGCGAGGTGTCAGCGACTCGTCGCGCGGGCGGCCCGCCCGGCCGGGCGGCTTCTTCTCGGCGGTCACATTCGAAGCATGACACCCCATTGACAGCCAGACCAAACCAAAGCACCATTAGGGAGCCAACCCGGCACCCTAATTATGTGAGGATGGTGGTCCCGTGGGCGAATGCCCTGCATACAACCCGTTCGGCGCCGATGTGCTCGACGATCCGTTCGCCGCGTACGCCGAGGCCCGCGGTCAGTGCCCCGTGCACTATTTCGCCGACTACGAGCCGGGCTTCTACACCGCGTTCACCCATGCCGACGTCGTCAAGATCACGATGAAGCGCGAGGACTGGACCGCTCGTTACGGCCTCTCGCCGCGCTTTCAGCGGGGCGTCGGTTTCAACACCGACGGGTCCGAGCATCTGAAATTCCGCAAGGCCGTCGTCGCCGGTCTCGGCCCACGTAACGTCGACGCGCTGGAGCCTGTGATCAAGGCGATTGTCGACGATCTGCTCGACAAGATGATCGAGCACGGCCCCGGCGATTTCCACGATCTGTTCGCCGGACCCCTGCCCCTCATAGTCATCGCCCGGCTACTCGGCCTCGAGGGCGACCTCGGCCGATTCAAAGAGTTGTCCGACGCGTTGATGGCCGAGGGGATGAACAGCACTGATCCCCGTGGGTTCAACCAGGTGCTCGCCGAACTCGATCGGTATTGGGACGAACAACTTGCTCCACGCAAGGCCGCGTTGGCGACCGTGGATCAGCCCGGTCCCGAGCACCTCGGAACACTTGTGCCGGACGACATGATGTCGAACCTGCTGATCGTTCGGACCGCGGAGGGTGAGCCGCTCACCGACTTCGAGATTTCGAACACCTTGATGAACCTGCTCCTTGCGGGCAACGAGACGACGATCTCCTTGCTCACCAATATGGTGTGGCGCCTGCTGGAAGAACCGACCCGATGGGCAGCGTTGCTGGAGGATCGCATGCTCGTCGAGACGGCGATCGAGGAGAGCCTGCGCTTCGACGCGCCGGTGCTCGGCATGTTCCGCACCAGCGAGCGCGATGTCGAGTTGAGCGGTACCGCGATCCCGGCCAAATCGAAGATCATGGCTGCCTACGGCGCCGCCAACCGCGACCCACAGGTCTTCGCCGACCCCGACGAGTTCCTCCTCGACCGCCCCAAAGCGGAACTGCGCGCGCACCTGGCGTTCGGTCGCGGACCTCACGCCTGCCCAGGAGCCGCGCTCTCGCGTCTCGAAGCCAGGATCGCGATCAACGCTCTCCTCGACCGGCTGCCGACGCTGCGGCTCGACGGGCCTGGCACCCGGATCGAGCCGTTCAACTTCTGGGGTCGCAGGACATTGCCGGTCGCCTGGTGAGTGGCCGCACCGTATACCGGCAGGGGCAGCGCCTGCCCCGTACGTTCACTACTCCATCGAGGTAGACAGCGGCACCGGCCGCTGGCACCACAGCAGGCGACCAGGCCACTGGCCACCGTTTCAACCTCCCCGCACCGTCGTACGCACGACGATTCCAGGAGCTGGAATCCGCTGCGCTGCTGTCGCATTCCGCACCTACCACCAGGCGGTGGCCTTTCTCGTCGAGCTGATCGGCGAACTGGGCGACATAGGCGGCGACCTCGGCCTTCAACGCGGCGGCGAGCATCTGCCGGGCAGGGAGTGTCGGATTAACGGCGGATCTGACCCCGGTGGGGGTTAGTTTCCGGTCGGGGTGATCCGGCCTTCGAAGGTGATCGCGAACGCGTTCAGTGCGGGCTTCCACCTCGATGCCCATCGTGCCCGACCGCGGCCGGTCGGGTCCAGTGAACGCGTCACCAGATACAGGCACTTCAACGCGGCTCGCTCGGTTGGGAAGTGCCCACGCGCCCGCACAGCCCTGCGATAAGCGTGCGTTCAATGACTCAATTGCATTGGTAGAACAGATAACTCGTCGTATCTCGACGTCGTAGTCGAGGAACGGCACGAACTCGCTCCACGCGTTCTCCCACAACCTGACGATCGCTGGATACCGCGGTCCCCATTTTCCGGCGAACTCGCCGAAGCGTTCCTTGGCAGCGGCTTCGGTCGGTGCGGTGTAGACCGGTTTGAGGTCGCGGCTCATCTGATCCCAGTACTGGCGGGCTGCGTATCGGAATGTGTTGCGCAGCAAGTGAATAACGCATGTCTGGACGATGGTCTGCTGCCAGACGGTGGTGATCGCCTCGGGCAGGCCTTTGAGCCCGTCGCAGACCGCGATACACACATCGGCCACCCCACGATTCTCGAGCTCGGTCAACACGGCCAACCAGTACTTGGCGCCTTCGCCGCCCTCGCCGGCCCATAGGCCGAGGATGTCGCGTTCGCCGTGAACGGTGACGCCGATGACGACGTAGATCGGGCGGTTGGTGACCTGACCGTCCCTGATCTTCACGTGGATGGCGTCGATGAACACCGACCAGGTAGACGCGGTCGAGGGGCCGGTTGCACCATTCGGTCATCTCCGCGACCACCTTGTCGGTAATCGCCGAGACCGTGTCCTTCGACACCGAGGCGCCGTAGATCTCGGCGAAATGCGCCGAGACCTCCCCGGTGGTCAGGCCTTTCGCCGTCAGTGACAACACGATCTCGTCCACACCGGTCAGGCGCCGCTGCCGCTTCTTGACGATTTTCAGCTCGACTGTCGAGCCGGTGTCGCGTGGCACGTCGATCTGGACCGGGCCGATCTCGGTGACCACCGTTTTCGACCGAGTTCCGTTGCGGGAGTTGGGTGTTCCGCGTCCCGCAGGATCATGTTTCTCATAACCGACGTGCTCGGTCATCTCCGCTTCCAGAGCGGTTTCGAGCACGGTCTTGGTCAACTGGTTGAGCAGCCCGCCCGGGCCGACCAGATCGATGCCCTGTTCCTTTGCCTGGGCCAGCAACTGCTGCGCCAGCTTCTTCGTGTCCGCCGCGTCCTTGTTCGCCACGGCGGCCAGTGTCTCCGACATCAGTCGGTCCTTCCTGCCGAACCGTCAGGTTCAGCTCATCGGACCGAGATCAGATCAACCGTTGCTCCGACACTCCCCGGTGGGTCGGTGTGGCTGTCGGTCCCATCCGCCAGTGTGGGTGGCTGGGCGGGACGGACGAATGAACGCCCCGGCGGGGTTCACAGGGCGCCGAGGTAGGCCATGACCAGCAGGACGAAGCTGGCTGCGGTAGCGAAACCGATGCCGCCGTCGCGGATCACCGCGGTGATGTGTCCGCCTCCGAAGTGGGTCAGCAGTGCGGCGATGATGCCGATGACGAGACCGATCAGGGCGGCGATGGTGGCCAGCAGTGCTTTGTGCGGTGTCTGGTTCATGGGTCCTCCAGGGGTGAGGTTCAGGCGGGGCTGTCGAGATCCAGAAGACCGTGACGGATACCGCCGCAGCGAACCGCTCCGCTGGCTAGAGTGCGTGAATGGGCATGTCAGGCAGGGGTTCTCGTGGATCGAGAAACTTTCGAGTCGAATCGAGTCGTACCGATTTGTGCCCGCGCCAAGGCCAGCGGTGACCGGGTCGGACGCGCGGACGGCGTTTTTCACCGAGCTCGACCAGTTGCGATCGGCTGCGAACAAGGGGCGTCGGCCGCTGCCGGTCAAGGAGATCGCCGAGGGCACCGGTATCGCTGTTACGACGCTCTACGGCTGGTTTCCTGCCGACGCGTCGAAGAAGCGGACCGTCACACGCAAAGACGATCAGCTCATGGCGGTGATCGTCTTTCTCATGCGCAAGGCCGGGATCCTGGCCGCACAGCAGGGATTGGATCGCAGGGCCTGGCAGGACTGGCGGGATCGTCGCGACGCCGCCGTCGCGGCGGATGCTCCTGTCGGTGTCCGGTCGTTCTACAAGGCGAAGGTGCGCGAAGGTCTCGCGCCTTTGAGCGGGTTGCGCCAGCGTGAGACCGAGTTGGCGATGTTGGCCGATTTCTGCGCCGGGACGGCTCGGTATCTGTGGATTCGGGCGGATCCGTGGGCAGGGAAATCAGCGCTGTTGTCGACGTTCCTGCTCGACCCGCCCCCGGAGGTGACAACGATCGGGTTCTTCGTCACCGCCCGCGCGAACGAGAACACCCATCAGGTTTTCACCGACACCGTCCTGGACCAGCTGAGGGTTCTGCTGCCCGATGAGCTGGACACGATCGTGTCGGAGAGGGTCAGCCGGGACGGGTTACGCGCCGAAATGCTTTCGACCGCCGCCGAACGGGAAGCCGCGGCCGGGCGACGTCTGGTGTTGGTGGTCGACGGCCTCGACGAGTACACCGACACCGACCGAATCCCGATCACGGACCTGCTCCCGGCCCGCCCGCACGACAACCTGCAAGTCATCGTCGCCAGCCGATACGGACCCGAGATCCTCGTACCGGCCCACCATCCCCTGGCCGGGGCAATCCGGTACGAACTCACCAAATCGCAGTTCGCCGCCGGCCTCGAACAGCTCGCCCACACCGAACTCAAAGCACTGCTCGAGGAAAACCCGGCACATCGGGACCTGGTCGCGTTGATCACCGTCGCGAAAGGATTGACCGGTCACGAGATCGGCGAACTCACCGGGCTGGCACCCTTCGAGATCGACCCACTGCTGCGTGAGCGCGCCAGCCGAAGCTTCCGCACCACCCTCGTCCCCGCCAGCCTCGACGGCACCGAGGAACTGGCCTACGTGCTGGCCCACGACACCCTGCAAGACATCGCCGAACACCAACTCGGCCACCAACTCGACACCGCCCTGCAACGACTGCACGTTTGGGCCGACCGTTACCGACACCAGGGCTGGCCCGCCCACACCCCCGACTTCCTGCTACGCCGGTACTTCCCCGTGCTGGACCAACACGAAGATCTCACCCGCACCACAGCTTTGGCCATGGACACGATCCGTCACGACCGGATCCGTGCCCGGACCGGCGGCGATCTGATCGCACTGGACGAGATCCGTACCGTGCAGCAACGGATCTGTGCCCAACCCGTCCCCGACCTGCTCACCACCGCACGCCTGGCCCGCTACCGCGCCCGGCTCCACCAAGCCAACAACAAGATCCCCACAACACTGCCCGCCGTCTGGGCCGAACTCGGCCGACCCGAGCGTGCCGAGGCCCTCGCCCGCACCCTCCCCGACCCAGTGCATCAGGCCCAAGCGCTCCGCGGCGTCGCGGTCGCGGTCGCGGCGACCGACCCCGACCGTGCCGAAGCCCTCGCCATCACCATCACCTACCCACGGGATCAGGCCGAGGCGCTCCGCGGCGTCGCGGTCGCGGTCGCGCAGTCCGACCCCGACCGTGCCGAAGCCCTCGCCCGCACCCTCACCAGCCCACGGCAGCAGGCCCAGGCGCTCAGCGGAATCGCGTCCGCGATCGCGAAGACCGACCCCGACCGTGCGGGTCGTCTCGCCGACCGTGCCGAGGCCCTCGCCCGCGCCATCACCGACACATGGGTGCACGACCGGGTGCTCAGCGGAGTTGTGGCCGCGGTCGCGCAGACCGATCCCGACCGTGCCGAGGCCCTCGCCATCACCATCACCGATCCGGATCGGCACGCCGAGGCGCTCGGTGGAGTCGCGGTCGCGGTCGCGCAGACCGACCCCGACCGCGTGGGTCGTCTCGCCGACCGTGTCGAGGCCCTCGCCCGCACCCTCACCACCTGGCCTCAGCAGGCCCAGGCGCTTCGTGGAATCGTGGCCGCGGTCGCGGCGACCGACCCCGGCCGTGCCGAAGCCCTCGCCCGCACCATCACCATCACCGATCCGGATCGGCACGCCGAGGCGCTCGGTGCAGTCGTGGCCGCGATCGCGCAGACCGACCCCGACCGTGCGGGTCGTCTCGCCGACCGTGTCGAAGCCTTCGCCGTCACCCTCACCTACCCAGAGCATCGGGCCCAAGCGCTCGCTGGAATCGCGACCGCGGTCGCGCAGACCGACGCGCACCGCGCGGGTCGTCTCGCCGACCGGGCCGAGGCCCTCGCCCGCACCATCACCGACACATGGGAGTACGACCGGGCGCTCAATAAAGTCGTGGCCGCGGTCGCGGCGACCGACCCCGACCGCGCCGAAGCCCTCACCCAGACCATCACCGACAAATGGCAGCAGGACTGGGCACTCCGTGCGGTCGCGGTCGCAATCGCGGAAACCGACCCCGACCGCGCCGAAGCTCTCACCCGAACCATCACCGACCGGTCTCGGCAGGCCGAGGCGCTCCGTGCGGTCGCGGTCGCAATCGCGGAAACCGACCCCGACCGCGCCGAAGCCCTTGCCCGCACCTTCGCCGACCCACGGCAGCAAGCCTGGGCGCTCGAGCAAGTCATGGCAGCGGTCGCGCAGACCGCCCCCGACCCCGGCCGTGCCGAAGCCCTCTCCTGCAACACCGACCCACAGCAGCACGACCGAGCGCTCGATGAAGTCGTGGCCGCGATCGCGGAGACCGACCCCGACCGCGCCGAAGCCCTCGCTCGCACCATCACCGACCCATGGCAGCACGACCGAGCGATCAGTCGAATCGCGGCCGCGGTCGCGAAGATCGACCCCGACCGCGCCGAAGCCCTCGCTCGCACCATCACCGACCCACGGCAGCAAGCCGAGGTGCTCGGTGAAGCTATAGCCGTGATCGCGCAGACCGATCCCGACCAGGTGCAGTCATCCGATCCCGCTGCTCACAACCTGACACGCCGACCCGCCGCAAACTCCCTGCACAGCCGAGGTAGAGGTCTTCTGGCACTCGCCTGGTCCGTCCTCAGCTGGGAGATTCCGGTGCAGGCTCTACCCGCTGTCGATCCGACTGTCTTGCAGGCATTGGTCGACGACTTGCTGATCGAGTCCTGATATCGGAATCAGCCTATCTGAGGTAGAGCCCAACCTGACATTGCGGACCGGGAATGAATTGCGTCAGAATAGAGTCCGGCTATTTATGCTTGAACCTCGTCTGCTGGATACTCAGTGTCCAACCTGGCATCTCCTGTGCAGGAGGAATTTTCGCCCGATTTGCGTCGGCTATCAGGGTCTCCGCCATTGACCAGAACGCCGTCCGTCAACTCGGCGGCATCGGCTGTGATGGCCGGACCTGCTGCTCGGCAGTCGGGTTTTAGTGCCTGTGAACAAACTGCTCATTTTCGAGTTCGGGCCAGTCGCCGGGACATGAGCATGATCATCGACCAGGTGACCATGGCTTCGTGGTGTTCGGGTAGGCGTTCGTAGTCGCGGACGCATCGGCGGCGTCTGGTGATCCAGGCCAGGGTGCGTTCGACGACCCAACGTCGTGGTAGGACAACGAATCCGGTCGTGTCGTCGCCGCGTTTGACGATCTCGAGGGTGAGGGCGAGGTGCTGGCGGGCCCAGTCGAGGAGTTTGCCGGCATAGGCGCCGTCGGCCCAGACCAAGGCCAGGCTGGTGAACAGTTCCCGCAACTGTTCGTCGGACCACGCGGCGGCCGAATCCAAACCGGAGTACTCCAGAAAGCTTCATGGTCAGGGTGTGGAGAGGTTGACTTTGGGCCGAAGGGTGTCGAGGACGTCCGCGAGTTCGGTGAGGAAATGGAGGGTTCCGTCGTGGAGATGCCGGGACGCCCGGTGAGTTCCGGCGCGCGGATCGGTTACCGGTACAGAACGAACGGCGTACCCCCGCATGATCGGCGCGACGGTCGCCCCGGGTCGGGATCGTGAACCTACAGCGCGACGGGAAGACACTCGAACTGCCGCATGACACTTGGGTGGACCCCTTCCTTGGTCGCGGCCCGGCACGAACACGTACACGGAAACCCACTGAGATCGAGCGGGAAACCGCAGATCGCTGACGCCGCCACTGCTCACCGGTGGCGGTGAAACCGAAGCCCCGGACGCGACGGACCGAATCCGCGAGACGGCGGCAGGGTGAGCGGGCGTCCTGTCGAATCCGGACTGCCGACCCGCCATCTGCCGGTGCTGAGGAGTGGTCGACCAGGTTGTGGTCTCGGGCATTGCCGGATCGGCTGTGCCCGGTCGTCACACTCCCCCTGGCTCGGTTACTGATATGTTGCCTGCTCGTCCGGCGTGATCGTGGCGGTCATCGGTGCGGCGTTCGTGGCTTTCACCGCCTACATGGTGTGGGGCACGTTCACCGCTCCCGAGGATCAACGGCCACCGGAATACCTGTGGTTGGTCGGCTACGCGCCGCTGGGCATCGCGTTGTTGTTCGTGATGTCGAGATTCGGGACAGCCGACGGGGTGGTGCTCATCGAACGGGAGAACCACGAACTACGGAATGCCGACTGACATGCAAGAGTTCGGGCACGAGGGCTTGCGTATCGGCTCCGACCAGCAGGTTTCGAGAGCCTTCGGTAGTGGGTTGGGGTATTCGATCCGGCTTGTGTGATCCTGACCGTCCAGAGCGCGTTGTCGGGCTACCACTGGGGGTCGGCGTGGTAGATCTCGCGGTATTCCTTGGCGAAGGCGCGGCGGCCGAGCACACGCCAGGCGAGTCGGGCGGGCAGTGGCATCTCGGCCAGCAGGTTCCGGCGGATGGTGTCGGGGACGCCTTGCAGGATGAAGCCGAGGAAGACCAACTGGCGGTCCTTGGGCATGTGCTCGCGGCCGCGTTCGCCGAGCGCTTGCCATTCGGGTGCGGTCATGTGGTTTTCGACTACAGGCAGGATGTGCCGCTCTTCCTCGGCCATGTGCTTGTCGAGGGCATCGGCGAGCGTTCGCAGCGTGGCTGCGAGCCGATCCCGGATCGACGGGTCGGCGGTGGCGGCGAACTCGGCTCCCTCGCGGTGGGCGCGTTGGGTGAGTTCGGTGATCCGTGTGTGCTGTTCCTCCATGCGCAGCACCAAGGCGGCGTCGGCGGGAGCGCGTTCGAGCAAGATCGGCCACATGAGTTCGTCCTCGCCGGTGTGGTGGTGGTGCAGGCCGGTGCCGAGTTCGTCGAGGAAGTCGATCAGACGGCGGGCGCGGGCGAGGTCTCCGGGAGTAACCGCCGTAACGAGGTCGGGTAGGGCGCTGAAGTGTCGGCGGAAGGCGTTGTGCACAGCGATCATGTCGTAGGTGTCGGGGCGTCCGGGTGCGGTGCCGGTGATGCTCATGCGGTGCTCCTGTTGCTGTCGGGGGGACCACGGCAACTGTGCGGCCCGCCGCTTGCAGTCCACTTGCAAGGCACTGCACGAGAGTCGTCCTAGACTTGGCGCGTCATGGTTCGGATCCGGGTACTGGGCGCGCTGACCGCGGCGGATGAGCGGGGCGAACTCGATCTCGGCGGTCCGCGGCAACGCGGCGTGCTCGCGCGACTGTTGGTCGCGCGCGGTGAAGTGGTGCCGGTCGATCGCCTGATCGATGACCTGTGGCGGGGTGAACCGCCACCACGTGCGCTCGGCGCGCTGCAGGCCTACGTCTCGAACCTGCGACGGCTGCTGGAGCCGCGGCGGCCGCCGCGTGCACCCGCCACCATTCTGATCAGCCGGGCACCCGGCTACGCGCTACGCCTCGCCACCGAAGACGTGGACGCGTGGCATTTCGACGCGGATCTGGAAGCTGTTGGGCGGCAGGATGATTTGCGCGATCGAGTGCGGACGCTGGAAGCTGCGCTCACCCTGTGGCGCGGCCCCGCCTATGCCGCGTTCGCGGAGGAGCCGTGGGCGACCGCCGAGGCGGCGCGGCTGGAGCAGTTGCGGCTGGGCGCGCGTGAGCGACTCGCGGCTGTCCTGCTCGAATTGGGCGAGGCGGGGCGCGCCGCGGTCGAGGCCGAGATGTTGTGCAGGGAGCACCCGCTGCGGGAGGAGGCGTGGCGGCTGACCGCGCTGGCTCGCTATCGCGCGGGACGCCAGGCCGACGCGCTCAGCGCCCTGCGGCAGGCGCGCGACGTTCTCGCGAGCGAACTCGGCATCGATCCGGGCCCAGCTCTGGCCCGCTTGGAGGCGGATATTCTCGCGCAACGAATCCCGTTGGCCGAGAATATGATTTCATCCGGCGAAGCACCGGCTGTCGCGGTAGAGAGCGTCCGGAGGTCCGGGGCGGATCCAGGATTGTTCGGCCGAACCGTGGAACTCGCCGCACTGCACGAAGCAGCCGCGGGTACCGGCGCTCGCACGGCGACGGTGGCCGGCGAGGCAGGCAGCGGGAAATCGACTCTGCTGCGACACTTCGGTGACACCTTGCGCGCGTCAGGGTATCGGGTGGTACTCGGACGTTGCCCGGAGGACGGCACCGCTCCCTCGGCGTGGGCCTGGGTCGAGGTCCTGCGCGCCCTGGCCCGCGAGCACGGTCCCGGTGAATTCGCGCCCGCTTTGGCGCCGCTGCTCACCGACGGTGGCAGCGGACAGGACGCCGACAGCGCCCACGGCCGCTTCCTTCTGCATAGGGCGGTCTGTGGCTACCTCACTGCCGTCGCTGTGGCCGCCCCTTCGGTGATCCTGCTCGATGATCTACATCGGGCCGATGCCGAGACAGCGGCGCTGCTCACCGCGGTGGCGACCCAGGTACCGGGGCTCATCGTGATCGGCTACCGCCCCGACGAGGTGCCGCCCGCCTTGGCCGACGCGCTCGCGGGCTTGGCCACGACCGTCCGTGCCCGAGTTCGGTTGAGCGGCCTCAGCGTCGAGGACAGTGGTCGACTGATCACCGCCATGACCGGAAGCGCACCGGCCGATGCTGTGGTCGCGACCTTGCATGAGCGCACCGGCGGAAATCCGTTCTATCTCATCGAGGTCGCCCGGCTGCTTCAGAGCGAGGGCGAGGTGGTCGCCGCGTCCGACATTCCGGAGGGCGTGCGGGACGTGCTGCGCCGCAGGCTTTCCCGGCTGCCCGCTACCGGGGTGGCGCTGTTGCGCCTGGCCGCGGTGATCGGCAGGGAATTCGACGTCGCGGTGCTGGTGCACGCCGCCGAGGTGGCCGAGGACGACGTGCTGGACGCGGTGGAAGCAGGGGTTCTGGCCGGGTTCCTGGACGAACCTGCCAGCGGCCGAGCGCGTTTCACACACGTGCTGGTGCGGGACACGCTGCTCGCAGACCTGCCCCGGGTCCGCCGCGACCGATGGCATCGGCGGATCGCCGCCGCCATCGAGGAACTCGACCCCGGCGATGTCGTGGCCTTGGCCCACCACTACAGCGAGTCGGTGAACCCGCAGACGGCACGACGGGCCGCCGACTACGCCGTGGCGGCAGCCGAACGGGCCGAACGGCGCTACGCCCACGACATCGCCGCGGCCGGATACGAACGCGCGGTCGCCGCGCTCGAGCGCCACACCGTCGTCGATACCGTCGAGGAACGGGTCACGATACTGTGCCGGGCCAGTCGTAGCCATCTCGCCGCAGGCGCTGGACTCGCTGCTCGAACCGCTCGATATCGGGCTGCTGAACTGGCGGAGGAGGCACGCCGGACCGATCTGGTGGTGCGGGTATTCACGGCATGGGACACACCTACCCCGTGGATGAATCGGCTCTACGGCGTGGTCGAACACCGGGTCGTCGGTTGGATCGAGGACGGACTTCGTTCCGCCGATCTGCCTCCCGGCGACCGTTGCCGACTGCTGGTAGCCCTCGTCGACGAGCTCGCTGGCGAGGCGAACGAACGCGCGGCCGAGGCCGCCGCCGAAGCCGAAGCCCTGGCACGCGAACTCTGTGACGACACCCTGCTCGCTCCCGCGTTGCAGGCCACGGCCTCGCTCTACAACTCACCGGACCGCGGCCCGCTCGGGGCCGAGCTGATCGAAGTCGGGCGACGCACCGACCACAGCGGCTATTTGCTCCTCGGCCACACGGTCGCGATCCAGGCCGCCGCGTCCGTGGCCGACATGGCCGCTGTCCGCGAGCACCTGCGGGAGGCCACGACGCTGGCCGATCGCTATCAGTGGCGCCAAGCCCAAGTGGCGAACACGATGACGCGCGGGCTGCTCGCCCTCGCGACCGGTGATCCCGACACAGCCGAGCAGCACTATCTGCAAGCGAACGAACTACTCACGCGCGCGGGCATTCTCAACGCAGGGGGAATTCTCGGCATGGCGCTGTTCGTGGTGCGGCTACACCAGGGCCGCGTCGGTGAACTCGCGGGGATGATCAGAGCCTTCGCCGACAGCGCCGTCCCCGCGACCGCCGCCGACTCGGTGGACTTCCTGGTGCTGGCCCTGCTCGCGGCCGAGGACCGGACCGAAGCGGCACGGGCCCGGCGCCGCGTACAGCCGATCCGCGACGACCTGTTCCGATCGTTCTTCCTCACACTGCGCGGCATGGGGGTCGCGGCACTGGGCACGCCCGACGAGGCCAGCGCGCTCTACCGCGAGCTGTATCCCTTCCACGACCGGATCGGTGGCGCCGACACCGGTTCCTATACGGTCGGTCCGGTCGATACCGTCCTCGGTGACCTGGCGACTCGGCGAGGCGATGCCGAACTCGCCGCCGAACATTACAAGGCCGCGCTCCGCGTCGCCGAACGCTGCGGCAACCGGACCTGGATCGCGGCCGCGGTCGACCGCCTCGAACGCTAGCGATTCACTGGTCGCTCACAAGTCGGACCCGGACCATCACTCTCGACGATTCCGACCGATCCAGGAGTACCCCGTGCCCAATTCCCGCCGCTCGCGCGTAGCCACCGACCTCTACCTGAAGACCGTGACCATCACACATCGCAAACTGCTCGACCTCAGCGGCGGCCGCGTTGGCACCCGATTCAAGAAGATGCCGACCCTGGCGCTCACCACCAAAGGACGGCGAACAGGGTTGCCACGCATCGTGATCCTCACTGTCCCCATCGTAGAGAACGGCAGTTACCTGATCGTCGCTTCGCGGGGCGGCGACGACATCTCCCCGGACTGGTTCCACAACCTGTGTGCCGATCCAGAGGTCGAGGTATCTTTCCAACACGGCGCGACACAACCCATGACCGCCCATGTCCTCACCCCTCACGAACGCGACCGCAAGTGGCCGCAGGTCCTCGCGGCCTACCCCGGATACGGGACCTACCAGAAACGGACCACGCGCCAGATCCCCCTGGTCCTACTCGACCCACACGGGTGAACAGCATCGCCACACGGAGCCGACGTGGTTGGGGAATCAGATCGCGGCGTTGACCGAGCAGTTGGAGGCTGCCGAACAGCGGTTGTCGAGGCTGGTCACTCGGGAGATGATGAGCGAGGTCTGTGCCGAGATCGAGGAACCACAACCGACACCGGGTGAAGTGTCCACCGGCGACACCGAACCGGTTGCGTCGGAGCCTGTTTCGGTCGGGTTGTCGCAGATCGGGTTGATGTTGGTGCCGCAGCGGACACCGGCGATGGCGGTGGCGGTGCTGCCCGAGGATTACGGCGAGATCATGGCCGTGCTCGCCGAGTCCGGTGACGGGATGCGGGCCGGGCAGGTCGCCGTCGAGTTGGGCATCGATCGGGTCGATCGGTCGAAGGTCGAGTCGTTGCGTTCGAAGTTGAAACGCCTGGTGGCGCGGGGCTGGCTGGACCAGCAGCCCTCGGGACAGTTCACGATCGCCGAATAACAGCGGCGAGGTGTTCGGTGTGGTTGGGTGCGGGCCAGGCTCCGGGACATGAGCATGATCATCGACCAGAGCACGAGGGCTTCGTGATGAGAGGGTAGTCGTTCGTAGTCGCGCACCAAGCGGCGGCGCCGCGTCAGCCACGACAGAGTGCGCTCGACCACCCACCGCCGGGGCAGGACCACGAATCCTGGTGTGTCGCTGCGTTTGATAACCGCGATCGTGAGTGCGAGTTCGGCGTGCGCCCACGTGACGAGCTTGCCGGCGTAGGCGCCGTCGGCCACACCAACACGATCGTGGCGAACAATTCGCGCAGCCGCTCGAGCGCCGGGCGGGCTCCGTCGCGGTCCTGGGTACCGGCTGCGGTCACGCACACCACCAGTAGCAACCCGATCGTGTCCACCACGATGTGGCGTTTGCGGCCGTTGATCTTCTTGCCCGCATCGAACCCGCGGCTGGCCGCGGCGACGGTTTCGGCAGCCCGCACCGATTGCGAATCGATCACCGCCGCGGTCGGATCCGGGGCCCGGCCCTGGGCTCGGCGGACCAGATCACGTAGGTCGTTGTGCACCGCGGCGACTTCCCCGGATACCCACCAGCGAGAAAACGCCGCGTGCACGGTGCGCCTCGGCGGGAAATCCGCAGGCAGGTTGCGCCACTTGCAGCCGTTGTCGGCCAGATAGAAGATCGCGTCGATCACCTCACGGCGGCAGTACTTCTCGGGTCGGCCGCCACCACCCTCGAGCCATACCGGCCACGGCAACACCGGTGCGAGCACCGCCCACTGGGCATCGGTGCTGTCGCAGGTGTAGCGGCGCGGGCGAACAGACGCGAGGTGCCGTGGCCGAACCGGCATGCCACACGCACAGCCGCCCTCGGCGATATCGCTGCCAGCGGCGGCGTAGGAGTACAACGACATGGCGGGACCTTCTGGGGCAGACGGCGAATCAGCAATCCCGTTGATACCAGGAGGTCCTGCCCCATCCGGCCCGACACGCAGGCCACCCAACCATCCTCGCGCATAGCCCCCTACGGGTCAGCGATCAGTTTGTACACAGGCACTTAGCCTCGATCCACCGACGTAATCTGTGGGTGAAGGCGTGTTGGAATGGAGAAAGTGCCTTCTGAGCTGGGATGATTGATGTTCTTCAGGCAACAATCAAGACCAGATCGGGAAGACACTTTCAGTGCGATTGTTTCACAGGTTCGCCGAGGGTTCGGCGCGGTTCGATGACGATAACCTCGTGTCGGTGGCCGGGCTGGTGCCGGTGATGACATTGGCCGAGCAAACCGGCCTGACCAGCATGTTGGCCGATAGAGTGGCGATTGCGGTGCCGCGGATCGAGTCCGGATCGGCCAATCCGGCCCCGAAGCTGGC
>NZ_JBEXFQ010000029.1:0-101738 GCF_040606855.1 Nocardia sp. NPDC005366 | reverse complement strand
TGGTCGAGACTCGCGCCTTCGGCGCATGCGCTTCGACCACTCGGACGCGAGACGGGCCGCGAACGGGTCGCTCGTCGGGCTCACGCCGATAAGGCGAGAGTCGACGAGCGCACAATCCTCTACTCCGGTAGGGGTGTACTGCCCTCCCCGCTGAACAGCCCCGGCGGGGAGGGCATCCTTATACCTTTGACCATCGAAGGCGATGCTTCTACACCGAGCGCCCTTCACCACAAGCCAACCCGACTAGCCAGACCAAACCAGCAGGAGCGGGACGTGAGCAGCGAGAAGATTCAGCGCGTCGGCATCATCGGCGCCGGACAAATGGGTGCCGGAATCGCGGAGGTGTGCGCCCGTGCGCATGTCGACGTGCTCGTCTACGAACAGACCAGGGAACTAGCCGCCGCGGGTCGCGCTCGCATCCTGCGCTCGCTCGATCGCGGCGTCTCCAGCGGCAAGATCACCGAGCGGGAGCGGGAGCAGGCGGCCTGGCGGCTGCGGTTCACCTCCGACCTCGGCGATTTCGCCGACCGCCAGTTGGTCGTCGAAGCGGTGCTGGAGAGCGAAGAGGTCAAGACCTCGATCTTCGCCGCACTGGACAAGGTCGTCACCGACCCCGATGCCGTGCTCGCCTCCAACACCTCCTCCATCCCGATCATGAAGATCGCGGTCGCCACCGCCAATCCCGAGCGCGTGGTCGGCATGCACTTCTTCAACCCGGTGCCGGTGCTGCCGCTGGTCGAGCTGGTCACCACCCTCAAGACCAGTGAATCGGTCGCCAAGCGCGCCGAGGCCTTCGCGGGCGACGTGCTGGGCAAGCAGGTCGTGCGTTCGGCCGATCGTTCCGGTTTCGTCGTGAACGCGCTGCTGGTGCCGTATCTGCTCTCGTCCATCCGGATGGTCGAATCCGGTTTCGCCACCAAGGAAGACGTCGACAAGGCCATGGTGCTCGGCTGCGCCCACCCGATGGGCCCGCTGGCGCTGACCGACCTCGTCGGTCTCGACACCGTGAAGTCGATCGCCGATTCCATGTACGCCGAATTCAAGGAGCCGCTGTACTCGGCCCCGCCGCTGCTGATGCGTATGGTCGAAGCCGGGTTGCTCGGCAAGAAGACAGGCGCGGGCTTCTACCAGTACAACCGGGCCTGAGGGTCCGCCACAGCGAACCAGGCGCAATTATGTGCGGCGTCCATTCTCGGTAGTGGGCGCCGCGCAGGCATCGAAGGGAGCGGCGCGCTCATGGTGAATGTGACCGACGGCTACGGGTCGAGCATTCTCGGGTATCCGAGGATCGGCCCGCACCGAGAACTCAAGCGGGCACTCGAGGCCTACTGGCGCGGTGGGATCACCCGTGACGAACTCCTCGAGGTCGGCCGCGATATCCAGGATCGCCAGTTCAGCGAGCTGGCCGCCACCGGCCTGACCCAGGTACCCGGTAACACCTTCTCCTTCTACGACCACGTCCTCGACAACGCGCTGCTGTTCGGCGCCGTGCCCGAGCGTTTCCAGGAATTCCGCGATGCGATGGATCCGCTGGATTTCTATTTCCTGATGGCGCGCGGTCGGCCGGATCTGCCCCCGCTCGAGCTGGTTCGCTATTTCAGCACCAATTACCACTACCGTCAGCCCGAACTCGACGCCGACACCGAATTCTCGCTGCATCCCGAGGCGCTGCTGGACGAGTTCGACCGCGCCATGGCGCGCGATATCGAACTGCGCCCGGTGGTGCTCGGCCCGGTGTCGCTGTTGCTGCTCTCGAAAGCGGGACAGGTGCCGGGGCAGACCGAATTCGACACCATCGGGCTGCTGGACAAACTGCTCCCGGTGTACGAGGAGCTGTTCGAGATCCTGGCCAAACGTGGCGCGACCTGCGTGCAGCTGGACGAGCCCGCGTTCACCAGCGAGCGCAGTCCGGCCGAGTTGGCCGCGTTCGAGGCGGCCTACCAGCGACTATCGAAGGCGCCGCTGCGTCCGCGGATCCTGGTGACGGGTCAATACGGCGATTTCGGTGAGGCGCTGACGATTCTGGCCGCGTCCAATGTCGAGGCCATCGGCCTCGATCTCGCGAGCCACCGCATCAGCCCCGATGATCTCGCCCGGATTCCCGGCATCCGGCGTAAACGTCTGTACGCCGGTGTCATCAACGGTCGCAATGTGTGGCGCGCCGATCGTTTCGTGACGCTCGAGTACCTGAACGCGCTCGCGAAGGTGTGCCCGGATCTGGTGGTCTCCACCGGAACCACGCTGCTGCACGTGCCCTACGACGTGCTCACCGAATACGATATCGACGGTAATGTCGCCGACCGCCTCGCCTTCGCGAAACAGAAGGTGGGCGAAGTGGTCGCGCTCGCCAAGGCGTTGACCGACGGACCCTCCGACACCTGGCGCAAGCGGCCGACCGAGGTGCATTTCAAGCAGAAGCACGCGGTGCGGCAACGGGTGTACGCGGTCACGCCGGATATGCGTGAACGCGAGCCGTACGAGGTCCGCAGGCAGGCGCAGCAGGCGAAGCTGAACCTGCCGCTTGTGCCCGCGACGACCCTCGGCTCCTTCCCGCAGACCGACCGGATCCGCCAGGCCCGTTACGAATTGGGCGAAGGCCGGTTGTCCTACGAGGAGTACCGCAAGCGGATCGAGGCCGAGATCGAGGCCACCATCCGGTTGCAGGAGGACATCGGACTCGACGTGTTCGTGCACGGCGAGCACGAGCGCAACGACATGATCCAGTACTTCGCCGAACTGCTCGACGGTTTCGCGACGACGCGTTTCGGCTGGGTCCAGGTGTACGGATCCCGTTGTGTGCGACCACCGATCCTCTACGGCGACGTGTCGCGTCCCGCCCCGATGTCGGTGGAGTGGATCACCTACGCCCAGTCGCTGACCGATAAGCCGGTCAAAGGGATGGTCACCGGTCCGGTCACCATGATCGCGCGTTCCTTCGTGCGCCAGGATCAGCCGTTGCACGAAACCGCCGACCAGGTGGCGCTTGCCATTCGCGACGAGGTGGTCGATCTGGAGAAGGCGGGTATCGCCATCATCCAGGTCGACGAACCCGCCCTGCGCGAACTGTTGCCCGCTCGTCCGCTCGGTCGCGCCGAATACCTGCGGTGGGCGGTGGCCGCGTTCCGCCTCGCCACCTCCGGTGTCTCGGCCTCGACCCAGATCCATACCCATATCGGCTATTCCGGCCGCGCCGAGGTGGTTGAGGCGATCGAGGAACTCGACGCCGATGTCACCGCGATCGTGGCGACCCGGTCCATCGAGTGGGTGCTCAAGGCGCTGACCGAGGATTACGCCTCCGGTCACGGACTCAGTCACGGCGTCGGCCCCGGCGTGTACGAAAGTCGTTCGGCGCGCATCCCCGATATCGATGAACTCGACGAATTGCTCACCGCCGCCGCCGAAGCCGTAACCCCGCAGCGGCTGTGGGCGAATCCGGACGGCGGACTGAAGACCCGCCACTACTGGCAGTTGGAGCCGTCGCTGCGCAATCTCGTCGCGGCGGCGCGCCGCGTGCGTCGCCGCGCGACAGCCGCCGAATAGCCCGATACCCGAAGGCCGCCTCGACATCTCAGCGATCGCGGGGCGGCCTTCGCGGTGCCCGGTGCCGCGCCTAGTGCCCCTGATCGACGGGAGGATCGCTCGAACCGGTGCGACGCGCGGTCAGTCGGCGGATCCACTTTCCGGTTCGATTCTTCGGGGGATCCTGGGCCGTGCTGTTCGGATCCACCTCGTAGCGGCGGATATACGCGCCCGCGAAGGCCTGCATCGTCGCGGTGACCGGGATGGCGAGCAGTGCGCCGGTCGCGCCGAGTAACGCCGCGCCCGCGATGACCGCGCCGAAGGCGACCGCGGGATGCATATCCAGTGTGGTCGCGGTGATACGCGGTTGCAGCACGTAGTTCTCGAATTGCTGGTACAGGACGATGAATCCGAGAATCCACAGCGCGGGGACCGGACTGTCCACCAGGGCGACGATCACCGGAAGCGCACCCGCCAGATAGGTGCCGACGGTGGGGATGAACTGGGACACCACGCCCACCCAGAGTGCGAGCGCGAACGCCGAGGGCACACCGAGCACGCGCAACGCGGCATAATGCGCGACGGTCGAACACAGCGCGAGCAGACCGCGCGAATAGATATATCCGCCGGTCTTGTCCACCGCGATATCCCACGCGCGCAACACATGTCGCTGTTTGCTCGGCGGCAGCAGCGAACAGACGGCATTGCGGAAACGCGGGCCGTCGGCCGCGAAGTAGTAGGTGAACAGCAGCACGCCGAGTGCCTGGAACAGCGCGCCGACCGCGGCGGTGCCGATGCCCCAGGCGTTTCCGGCCAACCCGACCAGATAACCCTCGAGTTTGTCGCTCCACTCGGTCGCGTATTTCTGGATGTCGGTGCCCGAAATATCTTGGTTGAACGTCTGATTGAACCAGTCCACGACGTGATCGACGTATTCCGGCGCGTTCTGCACCAGGGTCGTGACCTGGTCGACCAGTAGCGCGCCCAACGTCCACACGAACGCGACCATGATGAGCAGCAGACCGAGGAACACCACGCCGGTGGCCGGTCCGCGCCGCATACCGCGCGCGGCGAGCCAGTTCACCGCCGGTTCGATCGCGAAGGCGAGGAACAGCGAAACCAGCAGCACGGTCAGCAATCCCTGCAACCGTTGCAGGATCCAGAATCCGGCGACCAGCCCCGCGACCGTGGCCGCCGCGAGCAGGAACGCGCGCAGCAGCCACGGCGGTGGACCCGACGTCAGGTCGGCTGTATGGGTCGACGTCGTCGGCTCGGTAGATCCGGCGGGCGGTGGGAGGTCTTCTTCCGCGGGCACACGGCCAAACTACCCATCCCCGAACTCGATTGCTCGCACGGTTCCCGGCTTGCCCAGCGCCCCGACGGCGCGGGTCGCTCAGATCGTCGCGGCGTCGATGACGAAGCGATACCGCACGTCGCTGGCGACGACCCGGTCGTAGGCGCTGTCGATCTCGTCCGCCGAGATCAATTCGATTTCCGCGCCGATCCCGTGCTGGGCGCAGAAATCGAGCATCTCCTGGGTCTGGGCGATCCCGCCGATCATCGATCCGGACAGCGAGCGCCGGTAACTCGCGAGCGAGAACGGTCGGACATTCAGCGGATTCTCGGGCAGGCCGAGGATGACCAGGGTGCCGTCGAGTTTCAGCAGGCGCATGTATATGTCGATCGGCAGATCGGCCGAGACCGTATTGATGATGAGATCGAAATGCCCGCGCAGGTCGCGGAAGGTCTGCTTATCGCCTGTCGCGAAATAGTGGTCCGCGCCGAAACGCCTGCCGTCCTCCTGCTTGCTCAGCGAATGGCTGAGGACGGTGACCTCCGCGCCCATCGCCGAGGCGATTTTCACCGCCACATGTCCGAGTCCGCCCATGCCGATGATCGCCACGCGTTTACCGGGGCCCGCGTTCCAGTGTCGCAACGGTGAGAACACCGTGATGCCCGCGCACAGCAGCGGCGCCGCGATATCGAGTCCGATACCTTCCGGGATCGACACCACGAAATTCTCGGTCACCACGACCTGGGTCGAATAACCGCCCATCGTGTAGCCCTCCGGCTGTACCGACGGGTCGACCGTCGTGTTGTAGGTCATGACGCTGCCCTTGGCGCAGTACTGCTCCTCGTCGGCCAGGCAGGGCCCGCAGACGCCGCAGGAATCGACCATGCAGCCGACGCCGACCCGGTCTCCGACCCGATGCCTGGTCACCGCACTGCCGACGGCGGCGACCAGGCCCGCGATCTCGTGCCCCGGCACGCAGGGGTATGCCGTGCCGCCCCATTCGTCGCGGGCGGTGTGGATATCGGAATGGCAGATACCCGCGTATTTGACGTCGATCAGCACATCGTGCGGGCCGAGTTCCCTGCGTGCGATGGTGACTTTCTCGAAGGCTCCGTCGGGCGAAGAGACGGCGTACGCGGCGGCATTACTCATGGGTCAATGCCTACCGTCGTGCGACCGGGTTTGCCAATCGGTCCGCTGGGGGATGACTGAATCAGTCAGATTCCGGCCACAATGGAATGGTCAGGGGAATGGTCAGGCCAGTCGACGGTGGGAGAGCGATGGACGACGAACGGCGCAGCCCGGCCGGCCACCGCCGGTCCGAAACCTCCCGTGGTGGTGGACGTGTGCTGGCCCTGATCGTGGCCGTGGTGCTCGCCGCGACGGGCTTCCTCGGATATCGCGGCGAACTGCCGGGCTGGACGCCGTTCTCCGAGTCGGGTGACGCCGTCGTATCGATGAGCAGACAACGGCTGCCGCTCGATCCGATCGCGGTCGCGTGGGCGGTCGAGCCCGCGCTGGTGAATATCAGCACCACGTCGCATCCGATGGGGCTGGGTGCGGCCGGCACCGGCATCGTGCTGAGCGCGGAAGGCCAGGTACTGACCAGCCACCACGTGGTGAAAGGCGCGGATACGGTGACGGTCACCGATGTGGGCAATGGCGAGGTGTACAACGCCACCGTGCTCGGTTACGACTCGAACGCCGATATCGCGTTGCTCGCGCTCGACGGCGCGGCCGATCTCGCGGTGGCCCGCGTCGGCAGTTCGTCCACGGTGCGCATACGTGACGAGGTGCTCGCCATCGGTAACGCGGGCGGCGTCGGCGGCACCCCGACCGCCATCGCGGGCAGTATCACCGACGTGGACAGCACCATCGTCGCTCTCAACGCGGCCGACCTGTCGCGTAAGTCGTTGTCGGGAATGCTCGAGGTCGCCGCGGCGGTGAGTTCGGGCCAGTCCGGCGGCGCCCTGGCGGATCGGTGGGGCGCGGTGATCGGCGTGGTCACCGCGGCGTCGGGGGAGCCGCCCGCCGACGAGGGCCTGCAGCCGAACGGTTACGCGGTGCCGATCGATACCGCGATGCGGGTCGTCGCGCAGATACGTTCGGGAACTCCGACCGAAACCGTGCATATCGGGCCGACCGCGACCCTGGGGGTGCTGATCTCGGATGCGAAACCGAGCGGTGCGCGCATCGACATGGCGATCTACGGCATGCCCGCCCGCGCCGTCGGCCTGGCCGAGGGCGAGGTGATCACCGCACTCGACGGCGACGTCATCACCACGGCGCGAGCCCTGCGAGCGGCCATCAACGTCCGCAAACCCCGGGAGATCGTGCGTCTCGGCGTCACCGGCGTCGACGGGGATCAGCGCACCGTCGACGTGGCGCTGGCACTCGGCACCCCGAATTAGCCCGAATCAGACGAGCGAGAGCCAGTAGTCCTGGAACCGCAGGAATACGAGCAGCAACACCACCGCGTAGAACAGCGCGACGATCGTCCACCGCCATTCGGCCAGTATGCCGAGAGGTCCGCTTCTCCCGCCCCACAATTGCTCGGTGCAGACCGCGAGCAGCGGGGTGATGATGGCCCAGACCACCATGCAGTACGGGCACAGTGCGTTGATCCGGTAGAGGCTCTGGAAGATGAGCCAGCAGATGAACACGGTCCCGAGCAGGCAGCCCAGCCACAATCCGACCCAGATCCAGCGCGGAAAACCGACTGCCGCGACGCTGAGCACGCCGAGGGTGACCACCACCGAGAAGCCGACGACGCCGATGAGCGGATTGGGGAATCCGAAGATCGCGGCCTGGTGGGTCACCATCACCGATCCGCAGGACAGGATCGGGTTGATACTGCACGTAGGCCGGTAGCCGGGGTCGGTGAACAGTTTGATCCGCTCGACGGTCAACGCTCCCGAGGCCAGCCAGCCCGCCAAGCCGCCGAGCAGGACCAGCCAGGCCGCCCGGGGGGATGTGGTGATCATCGGCCCGCTGCGGTGTTGATCGCCTGGGCGAGACCGCTGGGGTTGACCTGCTGACCGTTGACGAAGACCGACGGGGTCGACTGGATACCGCCGTCGAAGGCTTCCTGGGTCTTGGCCTTGACGAATTTGTCGTACGTGCGGTCGTTGACGCAACCGGCCACGTCGCCGGTGTAGCCGACGGATTTCGCGATCTCGATCAGCTGGTCGTTGCTGAGACCGGAACTGCCCTCCGCGGGTTGCTGTTCGTACATGGTGGACAACCAGGTCTGGTATTTGGCCGGATCGGCCTCGGCGACGCAGTAGGAGGCGTTGGCCGCGCGGCTGGAGTATTCGGCGCCGGAGGAGGCGCGGTCGAGGAAGGAGATGATGTTGTATTCGACCGCGGCGGTGCCGCTGTTCACAGCGTCCTCGAGCACCTGGCCGTTGGCCGCCTCGAAGGCCTTGCAGGCCGGGCACTGCAGGTCGGCGACGACGCGCACGGTGACCTTGGCGTCGGGTTTGCCGACGCGAATCGAACCGTTGTCGGTGATGCTGCCGGTGATGCCGTTCGGGCTCGCGGTCGCCGCGATCGTCGGTGTGGCGCCCGGATCGTCCTTATCGGCCTTCTTGACCGCGATACCGATTCCGATCGCCGCGATCAGCCCGATCAGGACTACGGCCACGCCCACCTGGATCAGGATATTGCGGTTCCGATCGGCGTTCTGCGCCTTCGTCAGCGCACTGGGGGTTTTACGTCCAGCCGGGTTCTTGCTCACCGTGCGTTCACCACGCCTTTCGTTCGCCTGCCGGTTTCTTCCGCCGCCACGATGGTAGTTCCGAGTCCGGGCAGGTCGGGCACGGCCCACATCATCCTGGGTGAACCTGAGAGATTCCGAACATCACCGCGGCAATAGCACCACCCCAATGTCGCCACCCCAATATCGCCACCACAATGTCGCCTCGGCGCGATAGGTGGGGATCCGCCGGGAGCGCCTCACCTCGATCAGCCTCGGTTCGTCGCCACCCCCTGCCGAGGGGTGGGCGGTGCACGGGGCATCCTACGGTGGCAGTGCGTTTCACCGTCCCCGCTGATCCGACGCGGGCGCGGGCTGTGCGCCGAGTTCAACCATTTTGCGCAGCATGGCGGGAGTCATGGCGATTTCGAATTCGATTCCGCCGCTTTCGAATATGAAGGTCAGATAGTCGTCTCGGCGGAGCGGGGCGCGGCGGACCGAGCAGTGCTCGCCGATGATCACCCAACTCCCGATGGTCAATTGATCGAACACCGCATGATCGAACATCGCACCTCCCACCCTGTGGCCTATGCCATTCCGATAAGTGGACTATGCCACTCGCTGGATGCGCTGTCAACGGAGATCGAGATCGGCGCCCGAGCCGCGACACGGGTCAGGCTCTGAGCGAGTACTCCTGCTGAAATGTCCAGTGGCCCGAGGGATATACGAGTTCGTCGAATTGCAGCGCGGTGTGGTCGGCCGCGTGCAACGTGAGGTGGTAGACGAGCACCGCGGCCGGACGTGCCACCCCGAGCAGTCGTCGCTCCTGCGCCGACGCCAGTCGCGCGCCGACCCGTTCACGCGCGTACGCGACTTCGGCCCCCGTCGTCCGCTCGACGTATTCGGCGACGCCGCCGGGGATCCGCCTGGTGACCAGCAGGAGTTGCGCCGCGGTGGCGAATTCGCCGGGAAACCAGGAGGTCGATATCTCGGCGATACCGGAGTCGGTGGTGACCAGTCGCTTTCGCGCGATGACAGGGGCGCCGTGCGGCAGATCCAGTGCGGCGGTGACCTCTTCCGGTCCGGCGACGATCTCGGCGGAAACTATCGTCACGGATTCGTGCTCGGCATAGCGCGCCCCGTATCGCCGCGACTCGCGCATCCTGGCGGGCGCTCGCGTGTCGGTGACGTAGGTTCCCGAACCTCGTCGCGATTCCACCAACCCTTGCTGCCGCAACGTATTCAGCGCTTTGGCTGCGGTCGGTCTGGCGACTTTCCAGCTCGCGGCCAATTCCCGCTCCGACGGCACCTCGGCACCCGGGGCGAGTTCGCCGCGATGGATCAGGTCACGGATGTATCCCGAAATCTGCAGGTATTTCGGTAATACCTCTTCTATTTCGGGCACCGAGGGCCTTTCCGTTCGCGCGACCGCCATAGACCACTGGCCAGTGTAGCAATCGGCGCGCATCCGGAAATGTGGGGCCGTTCGGCGTTCGGATGCGGACTTTTGCGATGTTGCGAATCCAATCGTGCGCCACATCACAGCGTTGCGCGGAGGTGAAGCGGGGTGGAATAGACGTTACCTACCGGTAGAGTGCCGACCAGTATGGCGGTGGGTGGACCGAGCAGAGGGGATTACCCAGATGGCGGTACCCGATACCGGGCAGGGGATGGCCCGCCAGCTGTACGCGGCGGCCACCGGGGTCGGCGATGGTCGATTCGAACTGGCCGAAGAGGTCGCCGAGAAACTGGCCGCGGCATGTGATCGGCTGGTCGAGGATCTGCAAAAGGCCGTTGCCGCCGGATATCTCGTCACCGATGTGTCCGGATTCCCCGATCTGCCCTCGGGACACGGCCTCGCGGAGGGTTTCGCGGCGAAGGGGTATCAGTATCTCGACACCTTGACGGCGTTCCAGGAGACGGCGCTGCTGTTCAAGGCGGCGTATCTGGCCGCAGGCCAGCGACTTTCGGACGCAGAGGCCGCCAATCACGCGGCGTTGCGACTGGTCGCCGCATATCTGGAGCCGCGATGACCGCCGGTACTTCCGACGCCGCCCGCCTCGACCGGCGGGAGTAACGCACGGTGAGATGGGTTTTCACTCCCGACGAATTCACCCACGTCTGGGAGAGCGAGACGAGCCTGGACCGGCGACCGTATCCGATCAATATGATGCCCGCCGCCACCGCGCGCACCGAAACCGAATACGCGGCACTACGTCTGCCTCAGCGTTTCGCCCGGCAGGCCGATCCGGACCTGTCCGCCGCGCTCACGCTCTGCGCGCGCGGCGACGCCACCACCATCACGATCTCGGGTGAGCGCAGCAAGTCCGCGGGGGCGCGAGCCGGTTCGAACGATCACCGCATCCTCGCGTTCGCCGCGGTGGTGCACAATCACGCCGGCGTCCTCGTCGCCACGCCCGACCGGGTGATCGTCCAGATATGCCATGCCCGCGGCGTCGGTCAGCGACTGGTCCAGATCATCGGCCCCGGTAAGCCGGGCCGGCTCGGCGCCATGCGGGAACCGCATACCGAGGTGCTGAACCCCGACGCCGACGCGGCCTCGGCCAACGGCCACGGCGGTGCGACCCGCTTCCGGAATACGCTGCGCAAGCCGGTCGACTGCCGTGGCTTCATCACGGTCACCGTGGAACCGGACAATCCGATGTCCCCGCCGACCAGGCACCGGACCTGGCTGGATTTCACCGGCGACGGCCGCTACCTGCTCACCACCGCGCACGATCTGATCCTCACCCCGATCTCCGACGACGATTTCGCCGCACAGCTGCTTCGTCTGGCCCAGATCCGCTGAAGACCGTGGTAGGCATGGGGGATGGCAATGAAATGGTCTATTCCGGCCGTCGAGGCCTTGAAAGCCGATGGGTTGCGGATCACCGATCTGGACACCTCCGGCACCCCCGGCTTCACCGGCGACAAGTCCGAGGGGCTGGTATCGCTGGCCGAACGCGCCACGGTGCTCTCGGGGTTGCAGGAAAAGCTCTATGCCAACGGACGATCCGGTGACAAGCGCAGCGTGCTGCTTGTCCTGCAAGGGATGGATACCGCGGGCAAGGGCGGAATAGTCCGGTATGTCATCGGCTCGGTCGATCCGCAGGGCGTCGACCACGCCGCCTTCGGGGTGCCGACCGAGAAGGAACTCCGCCACCATTTCCTGTGGCGTATCCGCAGGGAACTGCCGGGCGGCGGACAACTCGGCGTATTCGATCGTTCGCATTACGAGGATGTGCTGGTGGTACGGGTGCACGATCTCGTTCCCCCCGAGGAATGGGAACCGCGCTACGACGAGATCAACGCCTTCGAGGAGGAGTTGGTCTACGAGGGCACGACACTGGTGAAGGTCGCGATGTTCGTCTCGCTCGACGAGCAGAAGAGGCGGCTGAGCGAACGCCTCGAACGTCGGGACAAACACTGGAAGTTCAATCCCGCCGATATCGATGAGCGCGCGCACTGGCCCGCTTACCAGCAGGCTTACCAGGCCATGCTGGATCGCACCTCCTCCGGGCACGCGCCGTGGTACGTGATTCCGGCCGATCGCAAATGGTTCGCGCGACTGGCTGTCACGGAATTACTGATCGACGCGCTGGAGCGACTGGAGCTGGACTGGCCGCCGCCGCAATTCGATATCGAGGAGCAGAAACGCAGGCTGGCCCAGATCTGACGCGGCCTACGCCGGACGGGTGGCGCTGACGTATTGCAGCAGGCGGTGCACCCGCTGATCGATGTCGACGAGACCCAACTCGGTGAAAAGGTCCGGGAAAGTGTCGTCATCGAAAACCCGCAGGCCACTCCAGCCGCCGACAACGCGGCTGGCGTGACCGAACAGGGTGTCCGCGCGGTGACTCGTCGTGATGGCGATGCGCCCGCCGGGGGCGAGTACCCGCACCATCTCCGCGGTGGCGACGAGCGGATCGGGAATCAGATAGAGCGCGCCGAAACAGCAGACCGCGTCGAAAGTTCCGTCCGCGAAGGGCAGTCGCCTGGCGTCGCCGCGGACGTAGCCGACTCGCGGCCCGGCATTGTCGACCACGGCGCGCGCGAGCATCGGTTCGGAATAGTCCACGCCGACCACACGGCCGGAGCCGGTGAGCCGCTTACTCAGGTAGCGCGTGAAATTACCTGGTCCGCAGGCGATGTCGAGCACCTTCTGCGCACCGCCGAGGCGTAGCGCGGCGACCGCGTAGCGGCGGTCGGCCGCGGTGGTGCGCCCGCTGGCGAGGTAGAACAGCGTCGGGCGCCAGGCCCGTTCGTAGACCGCGGCGAGCGCGGGGGCATTCATCGCCCGCCGAGCGAGATTCATCCGGCCGACCTCACCCGCGTTCGACGTCGATGGTCATCCCGGCTGCCCGCAGCCGGGCGGTGAGCGCGTCGCCCATGGCCGCGGCCGGCGTGAGAATGCCCGCCGCCTCCGGCTGTTGATCGGTGTCGAAGGCCAGCGACAATCCGCTCTCGCCGAGCAGTACCGCCGTCGCCTGATAGCCGGGGTCGCCCTGACCGGCGAAGGTCGCCACATATCTCGCGCCGGAGGTGGTGCGGGTGTAGGTCTTCATCGTGAACCACCCGTTGGCGCGGGTCTGTTCGCTCGGTCCGGTACCCGGTTCGGGAAGCACCCGATCCAGCAGTTTGCGCCCGGCCGAGACGCGGGACAGGAGCGCGCCCGTCGCCACCGCCGCGACAACGCCGCCCGCGATACCCGCCGCGACCACCGGCGCGAACGCCGATCTGCCCGCGCTCATCACCTCGCGGTAGCGGAAGTTCTTGCCGTACACCCAGCCGAGCAGGCCGTTGCTGCGCCGCACGATCTTCGTATTGTGGGCGGCCATGACGAAGGTGCTCACCCAGCCGTCCAGGCTGGGGTCGATGGCGCTTGCCCGCTGCCATGCCTGATCGGATTGGCGTCCGACATCGGGATCCATCGACTTGTCCGGGCTCAGCGAATACGGGTGCGACAGCACCGCGCCCTTGGAGGAATCGGCGGCGATGGCCTCCATCATGGCCCGCCCGGAATCGATGGTTCCGCCGCTCACGCCGCCCTTGAAGGCGGCGATCAGCGTGGTGTCGGTGAGTTCGCCGGTATTGTCCTCGACCGAGCGCCGGTACAGCTGGTACACGCTCAAATCGGACGGAACCGAGTCGAAGCCACAGGAATTCACGATTTTCGCGCCGGTCGCGACAGCCCGGTCGTGATAGCGGTCGATGGCTTCGCGGATGAACAACGCCTCGCCGGTGAGGTCGGCGTAGTGGGTGCCCGCCTCGGCGCAGGCCGCGACGAGGGGCAGACCGTAGCGCAGGTACGGACCGACCGTGGTGACGATCACCTTCGTCCGCGCGGCCAGTTCATCCAACGTCGTCTGGTCCGTCGAGTCCGCCACGATCAGGGCCCAATCCGCGGCCTCGGGACCGAGGTCGGTACGCACCGAGGTCAATTTGTCGAGCGAACGTCCGGCCAGCGCGATGCGGGCATCCGCGGGCGCGGCGCCGAGCAAATATTGCGCGGTGAGTTTGCCGACGAATCCGGTCGCGCCGAACAGGACGAGGTCGAATTCTCGATTATTTACCATGGGCTATCTTCCGTTCGTCGAATAGTGCTCGGCGTGTTCAGGATTCGCTGGGTATGCCACGGGCGCTACGCGCGGCCTTCTCGGGGGCCGCTCTGCGCGCGTTGGTCTTCGGCGCCGGTTTCGCGATGACGGGGGGATTGTCGGCGAGCCACCCGTGGTGGATCTTGCCGAGTTCGGTGACCGGCGGCTCGTCATAGATCCATTCCCGAGCGATCCGGTGCCAGTTCGCGGTGACGTCGAGTTGGCCGAGCATGCCGAAGGTGAGGAAATCGGCGCGGCGCGAGAACAGGTGCTCGGGCGGCAGATTCTGCTGCTTCATCCCGGCGAATTCGCTCGCCCTCGGATCGACGGCGAGCAGGAAGGCGCCGCTGGCCAGTTCGGGGGTGATGGTCAGTTCCTCATCGATCAGACACCATTCCGAGGCGGCCAGGACATATTCGAGGCATTCCTCGGCGCCGATCTCCTCGGGCGAATCGATCACCCCGCGCTGGATCATCAACTCCCGCAGGTCTTCCGCGCGATCCTCCGCGGCCGCGCGCAGACAGATCGTCTCGAAACGCACATGGTCGGCATCCATCCGGTTGAACAGACCGAAATCCAGGAAGCCCACCTTCCCGTCCTCGGCGAGCAGCACGTTGCCCGGATGCGGATCGCCGCAGAATTCGTGGAAGGTGAACAGCGATCCGACGTAGAAGCGGTAGATGATCTCGCCGATCCGAGCGCGTTCGGCCTGCGGCAACTGCCGGATCTCCTCGAAACCCTTGCCCGGCAGATATTCGCTGACCAGCACCCTGGTGGTGGAGAGTTCGGGCAGCGAGCGCGGCACCGCGATGAACGGATGACCCGCGTAGAGTTCGGCGATCTGCGACTGGGTGGCGGCCTCGGCGTGGTAGTCGAGTTCGCTTTCCATGTTCAGCCGCAGTTCGTCGAGTACGGCCGGTGTCACCCACGGCATCGCCGACTGCAACACCTTGCGAAACATGTTGAGGTTCTTCAGATCCGCGCGCACCGCCGCGTCGATGCCGGGGTACTGGACCTTCACCGCGACGACACGACCGTCACGCAGCCGGGCCCGGTACACCTGCCCGATCGATGCCGCGGCGATCGGCTCCGGTTCGAATTCGGCGAAGACCTCATCGAGCGGTCTGCCGAAATCCTCCTCGATCACCCGGCGCATGGATTCGAACGACACCGTCGGCGCGGCATTGCGCAGCACGGCCAGCCGCTTCTGGAAACGTTCGCGATGCGCGTCCGGCACCAGATCCAGATCGAGTACCGACATCATCTGACCCAACTTCATGGCCACGCCCTTCATGGTGCCGAGCACCATGACCACCTGTTCGGTGGTGCGGATCATGGATTCCTCGGCCATCTTCGCGCGGACCGCTTCCGACCTGCCCCGCATCGAGAGCCTGGTGCGCTGGGTCCGCAGCACCGAACCGGCTGCCACCGCCCCCAGCTTGGTGCCACGAGCAAGCCGGGACGTCGGCATTTGCTTCGCCATCGAGGTACCTCCGTTGGTGCCGCGCTCGGAGCGGCGGGTGCGCGGGCGCGGGCCCACGAAACCGCATTGCGTTTCGCGCGGACGACCAGCGGTCACCGCGCGGGCAGTGACCTGCCCCACTGTGGCGGCACCGCTCGGTTTCAGACTAACAACGCGCCGGCGGTGTCGAGTCGGCCGTCACATCCCGGCGGACGGCCCACCCGGATGAGCCGCGTCACGAGAGCTGAGGCCCGGTCAGGCGAAGGTACCGTCGGATTTCGGGTCCGGCAGGACATGCGATCGGGCGTTGAAGATCTCCCTGGAGCCGCCCGCCCGCATCATGCCTTCGATGGCGCTCCACGCCATCATGGTCAGGTAGTCGATGACTTCCTCGCGCGACATCGTCTTATCGGTGGTCCACCAGTGGGTGGCCAGCTGGATGCCGCCGACCAGCACATAGGACCAGAGCATCGCGCCCTCGGTCTTCGCGCCGCGCTCACGGCCCTTGTCGACGATGACCGTGGAGACGACCTCGGCGAACAGCTTCTCGAATTCCGCCAGCGAGGACTGGCCGGAGCCGTTGCCCATGATGAACCGGTAGACCTCGGGATCCTCGTCGACGGTGCCGACGTAGGCGGCCATGGCCGAGCGCACCAGCTCGTATTCCGCCGCGTCCAAGCTGATCGCCTCGTACACCCTCGGCATCAGGGTGAGTTCGATGAAGCGCTGCATGGTGGCGCGGATCAGGTCGTTCTTATCGGAGAAATACCGGTAGAGCACGGTTTTGGAGACGCCGATCTCCGCGGCGATCTCATCCATGCCCGCGTTCGAACCGCGACTGCGGACGGCGGCAAGGGTGCCGTCGACCAGTTCTTCGCGGCGATCGATCTTGTGCTGGCGCCACCGGCGTTTGCGACCGTCCGTGCGCCCGGTGCGGACCGCCGCCGGTCGCTCGTCGACGTCGACCGTGTTCGATGCGCGGCCGTCGCGGGGTTCTACCTGGTCACGCTCTGCTACCGCCTCCGGGCAGACTCGTGCCGCAAGGTCTTCGGTGGACAGCGTGGGCTCCCTCGTTAGTAAGTGGTGTGCTGTCCTCCCAGCTTAGGTGCAGCCTGCCTCGCATCGTCGCGTTTGGGTCGCCGATGCGGCAGGAACCACACTTCTGTGCCCGGATGGGCGGCGCGAGAGCCTGGCATGTGCTCGCGGCACAGCAGAATGGAAGGTATGGAGATAGCTCCCGGCAACACAGCGGCGCCCCAGCGAGAACTCGGCAGGCGCTCCCGATCCGTCGCGGCGGTACTCGACGCGCCCACCCCGGCGGGGCCGAACGGTTTCTTCGTCGACGAGGCGAGCAAACGGCGGGATCTTTTCCGGATGAAGGCGCTGGCCACCGGGTTGCTTGCTTTCGCGACCCTGGTCTATCTGTTCTGCCGCTGGCTCGAATCGCGTGGGCAGGGCGGCGAGTGGATCGGCTATCTGCGCGCGGCCTCGGAGGCGGGCATGGTCGGCGCGCTGGCGGACTGGTTCGCGGTGACCGCGCTGTTCCGGCATCCGCTCGGCCTGCCCATTCCGCATACCGCGATCATCCGCAAGAAGAAGGATCAACTCGGCGCGAGTCTCGGCAGTTTCGTCGGGACCAACTTCCTCGCGCCCGATGTGGTGTCGGCCAAGGTCGCCTCCGCGCAGGTCTCCCTTCGGGTCGGCCGCTGGATGGCCGACCAGGGGCATGCCGCGCGGGTGGCCGAGGAGAGTTCGACGCTGCTGCGCGCGGTCGTCGGGGTGCTGCGTGACGAGGACGTCGAGCAGATCATCGACAACACCATCGTCAAGCGGATCGCCGAGCCGCTGTGGGGGCCGCCGATCGGCCGGGTGCTAGCGGAGCTGCTAGCGGACAACCGCCAGCTGGCGCTGCTGGATATGTTGGCCGAGCGTGCGCACCAGTGGGCGCTCGGCAGTCAGGAGACAATCGACAGGATCGTTTTGCGCGACGCACCGCAATGGGCGCCGAAATTCGCGAATATTCTGCTGTCGGAAAAGATCTACCGTGAACTCGTCGAGTTCACCTGGAAGGTGCGATCCAATCCGGAGCACGAGGTCAGGCTGGCTGCGAATCGTTTTCTGGAGGAATTCGCCTACGATTTGCAGTACGACGACGCCATGATCAAGAAAGCCGAGCGGATCAAGACCCAGGTGATGGGTCGCGACGAGATCACCGGTATGGCCGAGGCCACGTGGCGGGCGGCCAAACGGCTGATTCTGGAGTCGGCCGACGATCCGAACAGTACGCTGCGGCGCAAGGTGGCCGAGAATGTGCGACAACTCGGGGAGCGGCTTCGTGACGACGACGAGATGCGGGGCAGGGTCGACAACTGGATCGACCGCGGCGCGCGATATCTCGTGGGGAACTACGCGGGGGAGATCACCACATTGGTCACCGATACGGTTGCCAAGTGGGATGCCGAGGAGGCGAGTAAGAAGATCGAATTGCAGGTCGGGCGTGACCTGCAATTCATTCGCATCAATGGAACGGTGGTCGGTTCGCTCGCCGGACTGGCGATCTACTCGATTTCGCAGTTGCTGTTCCACGGCTGAACAACTCGACAGAATTGTCCGGTTCAACGACATATCGTTGTTTCCGCACGTAGAGCTAGGAACATCGCGATCAAACGTAGAACGCCACATGTTTGCTGAAAGAGTGCTAACAGAGTGCTTGCAAGAGTTAGCACCCTGGCCTACTATTGAACCCGTACAACCGCCAGAAGGTGAGTGATGGCAGACCAGCCCGAGGTTTCCGCCGAGTACGCCGACAATCGACCCGAACATTCGGACGAAGTCGGAGAACGAGGGGGGCGTGTTGCCACCGCGGCACACGATATCGGTGGTTTCATCAGGTCACAGCGAGAAGCTGCGCAAGTCTCGCTGCGTCAACTCGCCGCATTGGCGGGGGTGAGCAATCCGTATCTCAGCCAGATCGAGCGCGGGTTGCGCAATCCCTCCGCCGAAGTGCTCGCGCAGATCGCCAAGGCGCTGCGGGTGTCCTCGGAGGTGTTGTACGTCAAGGCCGGCTATCTGGAGCAGCGGCCGCACAGCCCGCTCCGGGATGCCCTGCTCGCCGATACGTCGATCAGCGAACGGCAGAAGCAGGTGCTTCTGGAGATATACGAGTCGTTTCGCCGCGAAAACGGAGGGAACGAGCCAGGGGGGGAGTGGGACAGCGACGTTCCGCGCACGACAACCGACACTCCGCGACGCCAGGAGAACGAAGAATGACCGAAAAGAACGCCACCGTCACCAAGCCCCTTTTCGCCGCGGTCGGCGCCGGGGACGCCGTCTACGCCGCCGCGCTGGATGTCGTCACCCAGGTGCGTGAGCGCGCGACCTCGACCGATGTCACCGGCCGGGTGGAGGGGGCGCGCGAGCGCTTCGCCAACGTGCCCGCCGATGTGCAGGCTCAGTTCGAGACGCTGCGCGAGCGCCTGTCCGGACTGCCCTCGGAACTGCCGGAGGACCTCGCCGAGTTGCGCGAGAAGTTCACCGCGGAGGAATTGCGCACCCTCGCCGAGAAGTACTACAGGCAGGTTCTCGACGTCTACGCCGACCTGGCCGTTCGCGGTGAGGAAACCGTCGACCGGCTGCGCGCCAACCATCTGGTCGAGGATCAGATCGAGCGCGTCGAAGGTCTGTACAAGGACGCGGCCGTGCGCGCCGAGGATGTGCTCGATCGGGTGAACGGCCTGCTCGGTCGTCCGGCCAAGGATGAGGACGAGATCGCCGAGCCGGTCGTCGCCGCTGTCGTGGATCCGGTCGTCGAAGCCGAGATCGTCGCCATCTCCACCGAGACCGAGCCGGTCGCCGATGATATCGCTCCGGCGAAGCCCGCCCCGGCGAAGAAGGCGCCCGCCGCGAAGAAGGCTCCCGCCAAGAAGGTCACCGCGCCGAAGAAGATCTGACCTTCCGGCAACCAGCACGCGGCCCCCGTACACCCCGGTGTACGGGGGCCGCGCTCGTATGATGGTGGCGTGAACACCGTGAACGGGTTGACCGGAATCATCATGCTGGTGCTGTGGCTCGCGGCGCTCGGTGCGACGATCTTCTCGCTGATTCATGCCATCAGGCAGCGGCCCGACGCGTTTACCGCCGTGGATAAGCAGACCAAGACGATCTGGCTGGCCATCCTCGGTGTCGCATTGCTGCTCCTGCTGCTCTTTCCCGCCGGACTTGGGCTCCTGTCCTTCATCGCCATCATCGCGACGGGTGTCTATCTGGCCGATGTGCGGCCGAAGGTGGACGAGATCCAGCGCGGTCCGCGCTGGTAGCGACCGATAGGCCGTTTCGCGGCCGGTGAGAATCATGGCCGAGTCATCGGGGTCGCCCGGAGTCCGGCCATCGCCGTCTCCGGAGGTGTTCCGGGTCGGAACGCCTGCGGTCCGACGGCCGCGCGTCGCGAATCGGTGGCGTGCACTGGCGGATGGACGTGATCGGAGTTACTGTATCAACCAGTAACACAAAGGAGTGTCCGATGCGTGCCAAGCGGAGGGTGGGCCTCTCGGCAAAGATTCGGGGGCGGCTCGACAGACACCGCGCCAACCTGCGGTCGCGCACTTACGCGACCACGGCCGTGAATCCGCCGACAGCGCCGCGCAGCGACCACGTGGTGACCGCCGTGGACGGGGCCCGGCTGCGAGTCCACAGCTATGGGCCCGCCGACGCGACGGCGATCGTGCTCGTCCACGGCTGGACCTGCGCCATCGAATACTGGAACGCGCAGATCAACGCCTTCGCTGGCGAATATCGCGTGATCGCCTACGACCAGCGCGGACACGGTCAGAGTGAAGTCGGCACCGCCGCGCTCACGATGGATCTGCTCGCCGACGATCTGGTCGCGGTACTCGACGCCACCCTTTCCCCGAGGGAACGCGCCGTGCTGGTCGGCCACAGCCTCGGCGGCATGACCCTGCAGGCGTGGGCGGGCCGCTACCCGGAGCAGGTGGCCACGCGCGCCCACGCGGTCCTGCTGACCAATACCGCGGCGGACAGGCTGGTCGCCGAAACCACGGTCGTCCCCTTCTTCAACCGTCCGCTCGCGTTCCTGCGAGGCCGGGCGATCCCGCTGCCCTTCTTCATCGGCAGACTCGGACTCGGCACCCCGATCTTCTTCCCGCCGCTGGCTCCGGTGCGATGGCTGTTCGCCCGCCAGATCATGAGTCTGGCGGCCCGTCGCGACCTGGTCGACCACAGCATGGCGATCGTCCGTTCCTGCCGGGCCTGGGTGCGCGCGCGATTCGGATTCGTGCTGGCGGATATGAACCTCGGTGACGCGGCGAAGAATCTGGTGGTTCCCACCACCATCCTGTCCGGTTCCGCCGACGATATGACACCGCCGGTGCATTCGGAGCGCATCGCCGCGATGCTGGCCGAGACCGGCGCCCTGGTGCGCCACGAGGTGCTCGCCACCGGCCACCTCGGCAATATCGAAATGTACGAGCGGTTCAACGAAGAACTCGCCCGTGTGCTCGATGCCGTGGCAGCCACCGAAGAACCCGTAAAAGCCGTCGGCTGAGACCGGGCCCGCCGAGAGGCCGCACCGCCACCCGGTGCGGCCTCACCGGGTCGGAATCAGGAGAAGACCACTGTGCGGCGGCCGTGCACGAGGACGCGACCCTCCAGGTGCCAGCGCAGACCTCGTGCCAGCACGACCCGTTCGATATCGCGGCCCTGGCGGACCATATCGCGCACGTCGTCGGCGTGGTCGATTCGGCTGACGTCCTGCTCGATGATCGGGCCCGCGTCCAATTCCGCCGTTACGTAATGGCAGGTCGCGCCGATCAATTTGACGCCACGGGCGAATGCCTGGTGGTACGGGCGGGCGCCGACGAACGACGGCAGGAAGCTGTGGTGGATATTGATCGCCCGGCCCGCCCAGTGCGCGCACAACTCGGGCGGCAGCACCTGCATGAAACGCGCCAGCACCACCGCGTGCGGGTCATGCGCGTCGACGAGGGCCCTGACCTCTTCGAAAGCGGGGCCACGCTCGGCCGGATCCTTCGGGAACGGCACGTAGTGGAATTTCACCCCGTGCGCCTCGGTCATCGCCGCGAGATCAGGATGGTTGCCGATCACCGCCTCGATCGTCGCGGGCAGTTCGCCGCTCACCGTCCTGCCCAGCAGATCGTGCAGGCAGTGCCCATCCCGGCTGACCAGCAGCACCGCGCGCCTGCGCGCCCCCGAATCGTGCACCCGCCACTCCGTCTCCGGTCCCAGATCCTCCGCGACCCCCGAGAACCGGTCACGCAACTCGTCCAACTCGAACGGCACCGTCGAGGCCGCGATGGCCTGACGAGTGAAGAACCAGCCGGTATCGGGATCGGAGTGGTAACCGGCCTCGACGATGGAACCGCCGAACTCGGCGATGAACGAGGTGATCCGGGCGATGATGCCGGGGCGGTCCGGGCAGCCCAGAGTCAGCACGTAGCGGCGATCGTACGAGGTGGAACCCATAAGGTGATCGTAGATATCGGCCGCGCCCGCGACGCGAACCGGTCGGTCGTAAGACTCGCCGGGACACAATGGCGCGGCGCGGATGACGGATGGATTCGGTGAGCGCAGTCCCGTTTCCGGTCCCACACCCGAACGAGTCCGACGAGCGAGGTTCGTCCCCGACCCGACCCACCAGGGCGCAACCCCGACGAGCGAGGTACATCCGACCCGACCCCCAGGGCGCAACCCCGACGAGCGACGTTCATCCTCGACGGACCCCAACGGAGCGAGTCCGACGAGCGACCCGTTCGCGGCGAGACATAAGGGCCGCGAACACGCCGCGCCCGCGCGGCCGAATTTCAGTAAAATGGTTCCGCGTAATGGAATTCGCCGGTGATCTGGGATTCGTAGGCGGTGAGGGGCCGGACCTGGAAATGGGCGATCCAGGACGGGTTGTCGGGGGTGATGCCGACGCGAGTGGCGGGGACGAAGCCGAAGCGCGGGTAGTAGTCGAGGCTGCCGGCCAGGGCTACCAGGGGTTCGTCCAGGGCGTCGGCGGCGCCGATGGCCGCGTGCATGAGGGCGGAGCCGACGCCGCGGCCCTGGTGTTCGGCGAGGACGCCGAGCGGGCCGAGGCCGAGTACGGGGAAGGGGCCTACCGAGGCGCGGGTGAGGCAGACGTGGCCTATGACGGCGTCGAATTCCATAGCGACCAGGGAGAGGGTCGGGATCCAGCCCGCGTCGCCGCGCAGCCGTGCCACCAGATCGACCTCGGGTGGGTCGGCGTCGTCGTCGATGCCGTTCGTGGCTTCGGCACCGGTGTCCGCGTGACGCGGGGCGAACGCACTGCGGTGCACCGCGGCGACAGCGGCGGCGTCATCGGCGCGTTCGCGACGGATCAGCACGGTGTGGTCTCCTCCCGAACCGATGTGACATCCGCATACCCCCGTATCCGGCGGGCCGGGCACCGGGTGCCCGTCGTGCGCCGATATCTACGAGTGTGCGGGAAGCGGCGGAGGCGCGCAATGGAATTCGCCGAGGATATGCCAGACTCTCACCTCATGGCAGACTCCGCGCCACCTACCAGAGCCGATGTGGCGGCACTCATCGATCACACGCTGCTCGCGCCGGAAGCGACATCTGCCGACGTGGACGCGTTGGTGACCGAGGCGCGCGCCCTCGGGGTGTACGCGATCTGCGTATCGCCGTCGATGCTCCCGGTACGGGCGCCGGGTTTGGTGGTCGCCACGGTTGCCGGTTTCCCGTCCGGCAAACACCATTCGCTGGTGAAGGGGGCCGAGGCCAGGCTCGCGGTGGATCAGGGTGCGGCGGAGGTCGATATGGTGATCGACGTGGGGGCGGCGGTGGCGGGGGAGTACTCCGCCGTGCTGTCCGATATCGTCACCGTCCGCGAAGCCGTCGCCGATCGCGCGGTCCTCAAGGTGATCATCGAATCGGCCGTGCTCTCGGACGAGGCGATCGTGCAGGTCTGCCTGGCGGCCGAGCGCGCGGGCGCTGATTTCGTCAAGACTTCCACCGGTTTTCACCCGGCGGGCGGTGCGAGCGTGCACGCGGTCCGGTTGATGGCGGAGGCGGTCGGCGGGCGACTCGGGGTCAAGGCCAGCGGCGGGATCCGCACCGCGCAGGCCGCCGCGGATCTGCTCGCCGCGGGAGCGACGCGACTCGGATTGTCCAAGTCGCGCGCGGTGCTCGACGGTTTTCCGGACGCCTGACCGCGCCGCCTTTCGGTCGTGCCCCTTTCGGTCGTGCCCCTTTCGGTCGTGCCGCCGCGACGATCGGCCTCAGGTGTATTCGGGTGAGGTGACCCACTCGGCCATGACGTCGGCGAGCGCCTCGGCTCCGGCGCGGCAGTCGTCCGGCAGTGCGAATTCGGCCGGGGAATGTGAGACGCCGGTCGGGTTGCGCACGAACAGCATTGCGGTGGGCACGACGGCCGAGAGGATTCCGGCGTCGTGGCCCGCGGCGGTCGGCAGTACGGGAATATCGCCGAGATGTCCGAGCGCGCGGGCGATGCGATCACGTGGTCCAGGAGGGAATTCCACGATGGGGGTGAGGGATTCGGCCTCGATCCGCAGTCCTACCCCCTCGCAGGCGGCGTGATGACCGGCGTCCGCGCTGATCCGGTCGACAAGTCTGGTCAGGGTGTCCTCGTCGGCGGCGCGGGCGTCGAGCCAGGCCACTATCTCCGAGGGAATCGCGTTGGCTCCGTTGGGTAGTACTCGGATCTTGCCGAATGTGGCGACCGCTTCGTGTAATTCGGCCGCGTGACGGGCGGTGTGCACCGACGAGGCGTAGGCGAGCATCGGGTCGCGGCGGTCCACCAACCGGGTCGCTCCCGCGTGGTTGGCCTCACCGGTGAAGGTGAACAGCCAGCGCCCGTGCGGCCAGATGGACGACGCCACGGCCAGCGGCTTGTCGACCAGATCGAGGGCACGCCCCTGTTCGACGTGCAGTTCGACGTACACGCCGACACGGTCGGTGAGCGCGGGATCGGGACCCAGATGCCGGGGGTCGCGTCCCGCTTTCGTCATGGCTTCGCCGAGGGCGATGCCATCGCCGTCGCGCAGCGCGAGCGCACGTTCGGGTTTCAGCGCGCCTGTACTGAGTTGCGAACCGACACAGGCGACTCCGAAGCGGGCGCCTTCCTCGTCGGAGAACGCCGCGACCGCGATCGGCCGGTTCGGGACGATGCCGCGCGCCCGCACCGCGTCGACCGCCGCGAAGGCGGAGACCACCCCGAGCGGTCCGTCGTAGGCGCCGCCGTCGGGCACCGAATCCAGATGGGATCCGGTGACGAAGGCGTCCTCGGGGTCTCCCGACCATCCCGGTGGCATCCACCAGGCCCACAGGTTGCCGTTGCGGTCTTCTTCGACGGTCATACCGCGTTGCTCGGCGCAGCCGGTGAACCATTCGCGCAGGGTCAGGTCGGCGTCGTTCCAGGCGAATCGACGGTAGCCGCCGGTGCCGGCTTCGCGGCCGACGTCGAGGATCGAATCCCACAGGGCGTCGAAGGTCATGGGTGGAATGTCCTGACTCGTGAGAAGGGCGGCGGCTCAGTACCGTCCTGGAATCCAATTCGTTCCGGCCAGCGGCACCCTGGCCATGGCCGATGCCTCGACCGTCAGCGCGACCAGATCCTCCGGTTCGAGATTGCGCAGATGCGATTTGCCGCAGGCGCGGGCCAGGGTCTGGGCCTCCATGGTCAGCACCCGCAGGTAGTTCGCCAGCCGCCGTCCTGCGGCCACCGGGTCGAGGTTACGTGCCAATTCCGGGTCCTGGGTGGTGATTCCGGCCGGGTCGCGGCCTTCCTGAAAATCGTCGTAGAACCCGGCGGCCGATCCGAGCGCCCTGTACTGCTCGGCATAACGCGGGCTGTTGTCGCCGAGCGCGATCAGGGCGGCGGTGCCGATGGCGACGGCGTCGGCGCCGAGCGCCATGGCCTTGGCCACATCCGCTCCGCTGCGAATGCCGCCGGAGACGATGAGCTGCACCTTGCGGTGTACACCGAGTTCCTGGAGCGCCTGCACGGCCTGGGGGATGGCGGCGAGGGTGGGGATGCCGACATGTTCGATGAAAACCTCCTGGGTGGCGGCGGTACCGCCCTGCATGCCGTCAACCACGACCACATCCGCGCCCGCCTTGACGGCCAGTTTGACGTCGTAATAGGTGCGGGTGGCGCCGACCTTGATGTAGATCGGCTTGTCCCAGTCGGTGATCTCGCGCAGCTCGATGATCTTGATCGCCAGATCGTCCGGGCCGGTCCAGTCCGGATGCCGGCATGCCGAGCGCTGGTCGACACCCTGCGGGAGGGTGCGCATCCGCGCCACCCGCTCGGTGATCTTCTGCCCGAGCAGCATGCCGCCGCCGCCGGGTTTCGCGCCCTGCCCGAGCACGATCTCGATGGCGTCGGCCTTGCGCAGATCATCCGGATTCATCCCATAGCGGGACGGAAGATACTGGTAGACCAAATTCTTGGACTGCCCGCGCTCCTCGGAGGTCATACCGCCGTCGCCGGTGGTCGTCGATGTGCCGACCTCGCTCGCGCCGCGTCCGAGCGCCTCCTTGGCCGGTCCGGACAGCGCGCCGAAGCTCATCCCGGCGATGGTGATCGGAATATCCAGGTGCAGGGGGAATTTCGCGTGCCGATCGCCGAGAATCACATCGGTATCGCAGCGTTCCCGGTAACCCTCCAGCGGATACCTGGACATCGACGCGCCGAGGAACAGTAGATCATCGAAATGCGGGAGCGCGCGTTTGGCGCCCCAGCCGCGGATGTCGTAGATACCTGTCTCGGCGGCCCGCTGGATCTCGGCGATGACACCGCGGGGGAAGGTCGCCGATTCGCGGAGTACGGGATCGGTGGTGTGCACGGTGGCCTCCTAGTAGGCGCCGACATTGTCGACGTGGAAGTTGTAGAGTTCGCGGGCCGAGCCGTAGCGGGTGAATTCGGCCGGGTCGGCGTCGAATCCGGCCGCCGACAGCAGTTCCGCGAGTTCGGCGAGATGTTCGGCGCGCATAGGCTTGGCGACGCAATCCGCGCCGAGGGACGCGACCGTTCCACGCACGTAGATCCGCGCCTCGTACAGTGAATCGCCCAGTGCCTCACCGGCATCGCCGCAGACCACCAGGCGTCCCGCCTGCCCCATGAAGGCGCTCATATGCCCGATATCGCCGCCGACGACGATATCGACGCCCTTCATCGAAATACCGCAGCGCGCCGCGGCATTGCCTTCGACCACCAGCAGTCCGCCGTGCGCGGTCGCCCCCGCCGACTGCGAGGCGTCCCCGGTGATCCGCACCGTGCCCGACATCATGTTCTCCGCGACCCCGACCCCGGCATTGCCGCGCACGGTCACGGTGGCGCGCTGGTTCATTCCGGCGCAGTAGTAGCCGACGTGGCCTTCGATGACGACGTCGAGATCGTCGTCGAGGCCGCAGGCGAGCGCGTGCGCGCCGCGCGGATCGGTGAGGGTGACCCGCCGCGGAGCGCCGGGGGCGTGCAGCAGCGCGTTGACCTCGCGAACGCTGTGTTCGCGCAGATCGAGATGAACGGTTTCCACGGTGGTCACTGCCGATGCCATACGTACACCTCTTCCGGTTCGGGTTCGAAGATTCGGGCGTCCGCCACACCGGGCAGATTCGCCAGCGCGCGGTATTCGGAGGCCATCGCGACCCAGCGCGGGGTTTCGGCGATGACGGCCGGTTTGCAGGCGATCGGATCACGTACCACCGCGAAGGATTCCCGGTTGGCGACCAGCAGGGTGTAGAAGCCGTCGAATCGTTCGTTGAGCAGCAGCAGCGCCTTCTCCAGATCGACGCCGTCGGCCAGCTGTCCGGCGATGAACCGCGCGCCGACCTCGGTGTCGTTCTCACTGTCGAACACCACGCCGTCGCGTTCCAGTTCGTGTTTGACGCTCATATGGTTGGAGAACGATCCGTTGTGCACCAGGCATTGATCGGGGCCCACCGAGAACGGGTGGGAGCCGGCCGCGGTCACCGCGGACTCGGTCGCCATTCTGGTGTGCGCGACGCCCTGCCAGCCCGAGGCCGCGGGCAGTCCGAAGCGATGCGCCAGTTCGGTCGGATTGCCGATGCCCTTGATGACGGCCAGGTCCTCGCCGAAACCGATGACGCGCGCCCCCGGTGCGATCCGGCGCACGGCGGCGACGAGTTCGCCGGTCGCGACGGACGCGTGCAGCACCGTGGTCGGCGTCAGATCGATGGCGGTCACCTCGACGGCGAGATCGGCGCTCAGTCGCGCGCCGAGCTCGTCGGCGGGGACCTCGGCGTCCAGGAGCGAGACGGTCGATTCACCCGCGGGTGACCAGACCGGATCGCCGTAGACGGCCATACCCGCCGAATCCGGACCTCGGTCGCAGAGTTGGTCGAGCATATCGGTGAGTAGCGATCCGAGCTGCGGATACAGCGCGGGATCGCGCAGGTGCAGCCCGACAATTCCGCACATGGGAACTCCTTCGGGAATGTGAGGGCCAGGGGTGGGGTCTCGTGGTCGGACGCCGTCAGAACGCCGTCAGGTACTGGTCGATCTCCCAGGCGGAGACCGTGTTGTGCCAGGCGAAGAATTCGTCGCGTTTGAGGCGGGTGAAGTACTCGCTGACGCCGGGGCCCGCGGTATCGAGCGCGCCGGTGAGGACAGGATCGGCTTCCAGCGCGTCCATGGCGTGCAGCAGGGTCATCGGGAGCATGTCGCCGCGACGTTGCGCGCTGCCAGGCGCGCCCGGATCGAGGGCGCGTTCGATGCCGTCGAGTCCGGCGGCGACCGTCGCGGCGATGGCGAGGTAGGGGTTGGCCGACCCGTCGCCGCCGCGCAATTCCACCCGGTGCTGGTCGGGCACCCGCAGGTAGTGGGTGCGGTCGTTACCGCCGTAGGTGGCGTAGCGCGGTGACCAGGTTGCGCCGCTGCTGGTCGAGGTCGCGCCGATCCGCTTGTAGGAGTTGACCGTCGGCGCGATCACGCCCTGTAGCGCGCAGGCGTGTTCCAGGATGCCCGCGATGAAGGAGTAGGCGGTGGGGGAGAGTCCGAGTCCGCGTTCGTCGTCGGTGTCGGGGAAGGCGGAGCCCTCGGAATTCCACAGCGACAGGTGCAGGTGCATGCCCGAACCGGTCCGGTCGGCGAAGGGTTTGGGCATAAAGGTGGCGCGCATGCCGCGCTTCTCGGCGATCACCGAGAGCAGGTAGCGCGCGGTGATGACCCGGTCCGCGGTGGTCATGGCCTCGGCGTAGGCGAAGTTCTGTTCGAACTGGCCGTTGGCGTCCTCGTGATCGCTGGCGTAATTGCCCCAGCCGAGGGTGTTCATGGCCGAGGAGATCTCGGTGAGATGGTCATACATCCGGGTGACGTCGCGCGCGTCGTAACACGGTTGCCTGCTGGTGTCGGCGGCGTCCGCGGTACGAAGAGCCCCATCCGGATCGCGGTTGACCAGGAAGTATTCGATCTCCGCTCCGACATTGACGGTGAGTCCGGCCGCCGCGGCCTTGCGCAGTGTGCCCGCCAGGATGTTGCGCGGCGCGAACGGCCACGGCCTGCCCTCGACGTGCGGATCACAGTGCACCAGCGCCAATCCCGGCCGCACGAACGGGATCGGGGTGAACGAGGCCGGGTCGGGGACGGCGATGAGGTCGGGATCCTTCGGCTGCTGTCCCATGGTGCCCGCGGCGTAACCGGCGAAACCCGCGCCGCCGGAGACCAATTGGTCGACGGCCTCGACCGGCACGAGTTTCGCGCACGGTTTTCCCGACAGCGTGACGAATAGCGCGAGAATGTAGCGGGTGCCGGTGGCCTGCGCCATCGCGGCGAGATCACGGGGGGCGGCGGTGGTGTCGGGGACGGACGCGGCGGCGGTGTCTATGGCCATGGCGGGCTCCAGAGTCGGTCGATCGGTAAACGGAAGAGATAGGGATTCAACGCATTTCAGCCGCGCCGTGATAGGGATGCGGGCTGACGAGCGGATCGCCCTCGGCGAAGCGGGAGTAGCGGAAATCGTGGGGATCGACATTGGGCATATCGGTTTTGCCGTCGGTGACCAGATCGGCGACGAGTCGGCCGACGGCGGGGGAGATCTTGTAGCCGTGCCCGGAGAATCCGGCCGCGAGGAAGAGTCCGTCGACAGGGGCCGGGCCGATCACCGGGTTGAAATCGGGGGTGACGTCGTAGGCCCCGACGTAGGAACCGGTGATGCGCGGATCGGGCATATCGGGTAGCCGGTGTCCGAGTTTGCGGATCGCGGTGTCGACGGTGCCTTCATCGGCCCGGTTCACGTAATTGTCGGGGTCGATGTACTGCGGTGCGCTGTGGTCGGAATTGCCGAACAGCATCTCGCCGTTCGGTTCGCGGCACAGGTAGGACAGCCCGGCCAGATCCGAGAGGACCGGGACGACGGGGGTCGGCTCGCCCTGATCCACCAGCACCAATTGGGCGCGCTGGGCCCGGATGTCGAGGTCGACGCCGACTCCAGCGGCCAGCGCGGACGTCCACGGGCCTGCGGCGAGAATGACGGTACTGGCGTGTATTTCGGAGCCGTCGGCCAGTTCGACGCCGTAGACGACATCGCCCGCCCGTCGCAGCAGCGCGCGCACCGGGGTGGATTGGCGGATCCGGACGCCGAGGGTGCGCGCCGAGGCCGCGAAGGCCATGCCCGCCAGGTACGCTTCTCCGCGCCCGCCCAGCGGCTCGTAGGCGAAAGCGGCGAAATCGTCGAGATACAGTCCCGGCCACAGCGAGCCCATCGCGTCGTGGTCGATGAGCCGCACGTCGATGCCGAGGTCGCGCATCATCGCCACATTGGCGTGCAGCGGTTCGAGATTGTCCGCCCCGACCCCGACCACGTAGCCGCACTGCTGGAAACCCATATCGTCGCCGAAGATCTCGGCGGCCCGCGTGAAGATGTCGACGCCGTACCACGCCATAGCGGCCAGGGAGGGTACGCCGTAGTGGCAGCGCACCACGCCGCTGGATTTGCCGGTCATTCCGGAACAGAGGGTGTCGCGCTCCAGGACGACGATATCGGTCTCGCCCCGGTCGGCCAGGGACCAGGCGATGGCCAGGCCCTCCAGTCCGCCGCCGACGATCACATAACTGTGGGTTTCGATCACGTGCCGTCCTCGCTGCGGTGTTTCATGAGGTGATTCAAAGTCATTTCTCATGAAACGCGCGCGATATGACGCGGGAGTTACGCGCGGGTCAGCGCTCGATGACGTGAACTTCTGGATTACCGCCTGTGGAGCCGGTGTATGGGCGAGTGATCGCCCGGTCGGGCGTGTCCGGGGTCGATCTGTGCGTAACCCAGCCCGTTGTTTCCTGGCGTTATCCTCCGTTTCATATCGAGCGCGACGCTGCTGGGACGTCGTTGCTGTTCATCCTGTGGGAGTTGGTCGCCGACCATCCCGGATGGATGCGGAGTTCCTGGAGATATCCGGTCCCGTCCCGCGAATCCCTCGGGAGCGGTATCGGGTCCTTCGGCCTTAACAGAAATGTCACCGGCTGACCGCTATCGGCAACTTGGCGAGTCCTTTACTTGTATCCAGCCGTTCACTATCAAGAGACATCGATTCTCGACGGCAGACACAACGATGAGGGAAGCTATGACTGAAGCGATCGCCGCGGCGAATACCGCGTGGATATTGGCGGCCTTCGCCGCCGTGAGCCTGATGGTGCCGGGTCTGGCCATGTTCTACGGCGGCATGGTCAGCATCAAGAACACCCTGAATATGGCGATGATGACCTTCGGCGCTTTCGCCGTGGTCGGCGTGCTGTGGATCATCTTCGGATACTCGGCCGTACTCGGTGATTCGCTGGGCGGAAAGGGTCTGCTCGGCGATCCGCTCGAATTCTTCGGATCGAGTCAACTGCTCACCGCGCCTGCCGAACCGGCGCTGCCACCCGCGCTGGTTTCCGGATTCCAGATGCTGTTCGCGTGTATCACGGTGGCGCTCATCTCCGGCGCCGTAGCGGACCGGATGAAATTCGGCGCGTGGATGCTGTTCGCCGGGGTGTGGGGCACGCTGGTGTACTTCCCGGTCGCGCACTGGGTCTTCGCGTTCGACTCCGCCGACGGATCGGTCACGGGCGGTTGGATCGCCAATACCCTGAAGGCCATCGACTTCGCGGGCGGCACGGCGGTGCATATCAACGCGGGTATCGCGGCGCTGGCCCTGGTGTTGGTCCTCGGCAAACGCTCCACCTTCCCGAATGTCCCGCGTCCGCACAATCTTCCGCTCACCGTGCTCGGCTCGGGCATTCTGCTGTTCGGCTGGTTCGGATTCAACGGCGGTTCGGCGCTCGCGGCCAACAACAGCGCCTCGGTCGTCATCCTCAACACCGTCGCCGCGGCCTGCGCCGGTATCTGCGGTTGGCTGATCGTGGAGAAGATCCGCGAGGGCCGCGCCACCTCGCTCGGCGCGAGTTCGGGTCTTATCGCCGCCCTTGTCGGCATCACCCCCGCCTGCGGTGCGGTCGCGCCGATCGGCGCGCTGATCATCGGGGTGGTGTGCGGCGCGGTCTGCTGCTTCGCGGTGTCGCTGAAATACCGCTTCGGCGTGGATGATTCGCTCGATGTGGTCGGCATCCACCTGGTCGGCGGCATCCTCGGCACCGTGCTGATCGGTTTCCTCGCCGATCCGGACGCGCCCAACGGGGTGGCCGGACTGTTCTACGGCGGCGGTGTCGACTCGCTGTGGCGCCAGGTGGTCGCGGTGCTGGCCGTACTCACCTACACCTTCGTGCTGACACTGGTGATCGCGAAGGTCATCGACAAGGTCATGGGACTGCGGGTCACCGAGGAACACGAGTCGACCGGCCTCGACGCCGCGACCCACGGTGAGACCGCCTACGTCATGGAGATGATCACGGTGACGGGTCCCGTCGCCGACATCGCGGAGGCCGTCGAGGCCGCGGAGACCATCACCGCAGACGCGGCGCGTGCCGGAGTCGCCGAATAACGCTGCGGGACCGATGGAAGGGCCGGCCGACCGGGACGCCACCCCCGGTCGGCCGGCTTTGTCGCGTCCTCAGTGCTCGTCGTGATTGTCGGGGTACGCGGTGACCGCGAGGAATCGGATGGGCAGTCGCACCAGCTCGTTCGGACCGTGGATCCCCTCGCCGTCCAGCAGCAGCGAATCGCCGGGCCGCAGCGTGTATTCCGCGTCACCGTGCCCGTAGACCATGACGCCCTCCAGCATGTACAGCAATTCGGTGCCCGCGTGCTGGAACCGGGGGAACACCTCGCTGGCGTTGGTCAGCGTGACGAGCACCGGTTCGAGCCGTTTATGTTGTCCGCGAAGCGAACCAAGCAGTTCGTAGTGATGTCCTACCCGAGTGCCACGCCCCACGATGACCGCGCCGTTGCCCGCGGGCACGTACACCGCCTCGCGCGCGGTATCGGCGCCGCGGAACAGCGACGTCACCGGAACATCCAGTCCAGCGGCAAGTCTGGCCAGGGTGGAGAGGCTGCACGAGGTCTGCGCGTTCTCGATCTTGGACAACATGGCCTTGGAGATGCCGACCCTGGTGGCCATCTCGCCGACAGAGAGCCCGCTGGCCCGGCGCAGTGTGCGCACCTGGCGGGCGATGGCCGCCTCGAGATCACCCGCGGTCGGCGGTTCTCCGATCACCTCGCGCTGCACCGGCGCGGGATCGCCGGTGTCGCGGTGGATCTGCGGGGCGGCGGGTACGGAATCGGGCACTGCCCGATTCTAGCCGGTGTTTCCTGTCAGTAGACATCGCGCGGCGTGTCAGCAGCTGACGTCCTTGGTGCCGCTCGCGGGCAATTCGGTGCGTCCGCCCGCGAGCCGCACATCGATTCCGTTATCGGTCACCGTGATCGCGGTCGGCTTCAGGCCCATGGGGTAGCTCTGCAGACTCTGGGAGAAGATGTCGACGATGCCCTGGACGAGATCGGTCGGCATACCGACCCCGAGCAGCCGGGCGGATTTGGTTTCCACCTCGACCACGCCGTTGCGTACCTGCGGCTGAACCTGCAACTGCGCCAATCCACCGAGGACGTCGAGGGTCAGCATGTGAGTCGAGGACGAGGAGCGTACACCGGTGACCAAATCACCGAGCGTTTCCCGAATGCCCGCGTTACTCCAGGTGACATCGGCCGACGAACTGCCGACCGTGCCGCCGCCGCGACCGTTGTCGGTGACCTCGAGATCGTGGAATTTCGCGTGCACGACCATGCCGACGGCAGGACCGAACTTATCGCCCTCGCTGTCGACGGTGACCGTGGACAGATTGCCGTCGATCCAGCTGACGAGCAGGGGTTTGAATCCGAAGCCGACATCGATCTTCGAACCCATCTCCTGTTCGAACTGTGTGCTGATGCAGCCGGCCAGCTGATGTCTGGCGTATGCCTCGCCCCCGACGAGGACCGCGGCGAGCAGGGTCACTACCAGGGTGATCGCTATCACCAGGGTTCGGCGGCTGACGCTCGCGAAGGCGGAAGGCTTACTCATGGGGTCGATTCTTCCCGATATTCCTGTGTCTGCTCTGTGGGCTCGATGAGGGCATCATTTGTGATATGAGACACATGATCGGGGCGTAGCCTGATCTCATGGCTGGCGATGCGGCGGGCCGCGCACCCGAAACCGTTGACCACGGTTGGCGCGTGCTGCGGCGGCTGGCCGGGCGCCACGCCGGATTCTTCACCACAAGACAAGTGCTGCGCACCGGATGCGAGACGCGGGTCCGCCACGGCCTCGGTGACGGGACGGTGACCAGGGCCGGTGTCGGCCTGCTGCGCCTGTCGGAATGGCCCCGGGGACCGCTCGACGAATACGCCATGTGGGCGGCCTGGTTCGACGGCGCCGCGGCCGTCTCCCATCAGAGCGCCGCGGAATTACACGGCGTCGGCCGACTACGTCCGCGTTTCCTGCACCTGTCGGTTGGCAAGGGGCGTCCGCCGGTGACGCCTCGACTCGTCGTGCTGCGCAGGCCGCTGGCCGGTATCGATGTGGAATCCGCCGGTCCCTTTCTCGTGACGACCCCGGTGCGGACCGTCCTGGATCTGGCCGAGGCCGATATCGGGCAAGCCGCGCTGGACGAGGTGGTCGGCGACGCCATGGCCATTCACCGCTGTGACCGCGACGAAATCCGCTCCGCCAGTGTGCGGTTGTCGCCGAGGGCGTCCGCGCGGGTGCGTCGCGCGCTCACCGGTGTGTAAAGCATCCCGCTACCGTGCCGAGGACGAATCCGGGGCGACGGTCGACCAGGGGACCGACAGGACGCAGTCGCGCATCCGCCTGCGGTATAGGCGAATCGGATAACCCTGTGCGCGTAGGTATTCCGTCGCGGTGCGCCACCTGACGCGCGGGCCGAACGGGGCAAGGGGAGCGGCGCGGGCCCATGCGTGGTCCGCGGCGCTCAGCAGCGAGTGGATCGGCTCGCCCGCGATATTGCGATGGATCAACACCTTGGGAAGACGTTCGGCGATATCCGACGGGCGTTCGACGGTGAAGGGATCCCACGCCAGCGTCAGCGACAGCGGCCCCGTGCGATCGAGCAGAACCCAGGCACACCGGCGGCCCAATTCATCGCACGTGCCGTCGACCAGCAGGCCGTCGGGCGCGAGGCCGGAGCGGATCGTCGCCCACGCCTCGGCGACGGCGGATTCCGGATACTGCCGCAGCACATTGAAGGCGCGCACGAGAACCGGTCGAAGCCCGGCCAATTCGAAGCCGCCGCGTGCGAAGGTGACGCCGTCGCGGCCGGGAACCACGCGCTGCGGGTCGATCTCGAGTCCGACCACCCGAACGTCGGCGCGCACGGCGCGTAGCCGGGTGGCCAACTCGAACGTGGTCCACGGACTCGCCCCGTAACCGAGGTCGACGACGAGTGGGTCGGGGGCTTCGCGCAGCCGCGTGCGCACCAGATCGTCGTGGACGAGCCACCGATCACTGCGGCGCAACCGGTTGACTCCGGTCGTCCCACGGGTAATCGCGCCGACCGGTTTGGTCAGCTGGTCGGGTTTCGCGCTTCCAGCCACTTCGTCGTCTCTTCGGCCTCCGCACGGAACAGATCGACCAGGTTCACCAGCATGAGCTGTTCCAGGCGCGGGCCGACCATCGGGATGTACACCTTCGCCTCGGGGGAGAAACGCATGGTGCATCCGGTTTCGGTGGGGAACAGCCGTATGGTGCCGCCGAGGCTGCCCGGCCCGGCTGGAATGGAGGCGGCGAATTTGCCGACGATTTCCTTCTCGTCGAACGGGCCCCAGCTCTCCTTGCGGGTGATGATCATGTCCTTACGCATCACCGTCTGCGCGATCTCCGGCAGCATCTCCCTTGGCAGGGTGTGGCTCAGCAGGACCTCGATGCCGGAATCGTCGACGTCGACGCTCACCACTTCATTGCCCGGGGTGTATTTGCTCATCTCGGCGACCCGGGCCTCCCAATACTTCCGAGTCGACAGCGCCTCGTACAGCTCCTCGATGGTGTGGAGCGGGTAGCGGGCGGAGTAGTCCAATCGGCGTGCCATGGCGAACAGATTACTGGGGCATCGCCCGCGCGGGCGATGCGTGGTTCGGGGCCGATTTCGCTAGCGGCCCCGGGGGCCGACTATCCCTTGGCCGCGAGCCAGTTGTTGGAGAATTCTTCTTCCGACTGGAACAGCTCGGTCAGGCGTTCCTGGATCGCGGCTTCGATCTTGCCGCCGAAAAGGGGGATCTTGACCTCGATGGTGCCCTGGACGATGGCGGTCGCGGCGGTATCGTCGCCGGTCAGCTCGACGGTGCCGCGAACCTCGGCGGGGGCGCCGTCGACGCGGGCCTCGAAGGTGGCGGAATAGCCGGTCCAGCTCTCCACGCGCGGGATGATCAGGTCACCGGGGCGCACCGAGGTGATCGCCGATGGCAGCAATTCGGCGGCGATGGCCTGTACCATTTCGACGCGCACCCGATCGACCTCGACGATGATCGAATCCAGTCGTGCGTTGGGACCACCGACCTCGGCGATGCGGTCCATCCAGTACTGCTCTTCGGCGATAGCCGCGCGCACCGTACTGACCGGATAGGGGTATCGGGCCGTGTACGCCAAGGGTGTAGCCATGTTCGGACACGCTACCGTCTGGGGCGTGCGAACTTCTCGGGTGGTGTCGTCGGACATCCTGCGTGAATTGCTGGTCGATACCGGTGCGCGTGTACGTGCTGCCGTGCCCCTGGCCGAGCTGACCACATTGCGGGTCGGCGGTCCGGCGACGGTCGCCGAATGCGCGTCGACCGACTCACTGGTGGCGACGGTGCGCGCGCTGGACGCCGCGGGTGTTCCCGTGCTGCTGATCGCGGGTGGTTCCAACCTGTTGATCAGCGACGACGGATTCGACGGCGTGGCAGTGCACGTGGCGAACGGCGGTATCGACCTCGGTGTGGACGGGGTGGTCGCCGAGGCGGGCGCCTCGTGGGACGCGGTGGTCGAGGCCACGGTGGCGGCCGGATCGGGCGGTCTCGAATGCCTGTCGGGCATCCCGGGGTCCGCGGGCGCGACGCCGGTGCAGAATGTCGGCGCCTACGGCGTCGAGGTGGCGAATCTGCTGCGCCGGGTGCGATTGCTCGATCGCGCGAGCGGCGATATTCGCTGGGCCGAACCGGCCGAACTCGGATTCGGCTACCGGACGAGTGTGCTCAAACATCGCGATGATGCCGTGGTGCTCGCGGTCGAATTCGCGCTCGATCCTTCCGGGCTCAGCGCGCCCCTGCGTTACGGAGAACTCGCGAAGGTCCTCGGGGCCGTCGAGGGGGAATCCCGCCCGGTCGAGGAGGTGCGCGTGGCGGTGCTGCGATTGCGCGCCGGTAAGGGCATGGTGCTCGACCCCGACGATCACGACACCTGGAGCGCGGGATCGTTCTTCACCAACCCGGTGGTCGCGCCGGACCGGGAGGCCGAGGTTCGCGCCGCGATCGCCGCCCATGTGGGTGATGTCACGGTCCCCACCTATCCGGCGGCGGACGGGATCAAATTCTCCGCGGGCTGGCTCATCGAACGCGCGGGTTTCGTCAAGGGGTTCCCCGGGGCGGACGCTCCCGCGAGGCTGTCGACGAAACATACGTTGGCGCTGACGAACCGGGGCGCGGCCACCGCCGCGGATCTGGTGGCGCTGGCTCGGACGGTGCGTGACGGCGTGGCCGAGCGCTTCGGCATCGTGCTGGAACCGGAACCGGTGACCGTCGGCGTCACCGTATAGCCGAATTCGCGGCCGATCCGGGCGAAAGGGACGACACGGACTTCGCCACTGCCCGCACCGATTTCGTAACGCGTAGATTCGAAGAAGTGAACTGCCGCGCAGTGATTCGGACACCGGTCGCCGTCGTCTCGGCCATTGTGCTCGTCGTGGTCGCGCTGGTAGCCGGGTGCACCATCGACGGAGGAAACGACGACAAGGCCGGGGAACCCGGCCCGGTCGCGAAGGTGACGATGGTGCCGGCCGACGGCGCCGACGGCGTCGTCCCCGTCGCACCGGTATCGGTCACCGTCAGCACGGGGAGCATCGATCAGATCGCCTTGACCAATGCCAACGGCAAACAGGTCGCGGGCGAGCTGAGCCAGGACCGGCAGTCCTACCGGATCACCGAGCCGCTCGGCTACGACGCCTCCTACACCTGGTCCGGCACGGCCGTCGGCACCGATAGCAAGCCGGTCCCGATCGACGGAACCTTCACCACGCTGGCCCCGAAGGCCACCGTCCCGGCGACCCTCAATATCGGCGACGGCCAGGAAGTCGGCATCGCCGCGCCGATCATCGTGCAGTTCAAGGGTTCGGTGTCGAACAAGCAGGCGGTAGAGAAGGCGCTGACCGTCACCACCGACCCGCCGACCAAGGGCGGATGGGCCTGGTTCCCCGACGACAACGGCGGGTCACGGCTGCACTGGCGGCCCGAACAGTACTGGACACCGGGTACCGCGGTACATGTCGGCGCCAAATTCTACGGTCTCGACTTCGGCGGCGGTAAGTACGGCGATTCCGATCTGACCTCGGATTTCCGCATCGGTCGCAGCCAGATCGTGAATGCCAACGCGCCGAGCCATCGCATGCAGGTGGTCCGCGACGGCCAGACCATTTTCGACTTCGCCGTCAGCTACGGCGAGGGCAACGAGGCGCGCAATGTGACACGTTCGGGGGTGCACGTCGTCACCGAGAAGTACGAGGACTTCATGATGTCGAATCCGCCGTTCTACGAGAATGTGCGGGAGCGCTGGGCCGTGCGCATCTCCAACAACGGCGAATTCATCCATGCCAACCCGGAATCGCTGTCGGCCCAGGGGTCGGCGAATGTGACGAACGGCTGTATCAACCTCTCACCCGGTGATGCCCAGGCGTATTTCCCGACCGCGCTCTACGGCGACCCGGTCGAGGTGACCGGAACCTCGATCGCGCTCTCGGCCGCAGACGGTGATCTCTACGACTGGAGTATCGACTGGAACACGTGGCAGTCGATGTCGGCCGTCGACGGATCCTCCGCGCCGGTCGTCTCCGCGACGCCCATGCCGCCGCGGGCGCCGGGCGGTCGCTGAATCCGCTAGCCGCGGGTGCGGGAATCCGCCGTGCGCGCGTCGTGCCTACGCGCGTCCGAATCCCCGTTGTCGGCCACCCGGTTCTTCTCGGTGAGTGAATCCCCGATCGACGAATCGAGGTCATCGTCGAGCTGGGACAGGGTGTCCGCATCGTTCTGCGCGGGCGTGTCGGCGTTCTGCGCGGCCATCAGATCGCGGATCTGGATGAGCAGTTCGATTTCGGTGGGCTCGCTCGCCTTGGGGGTGCCGAAGCGATTGGTCAGCGTCTTCATCGGAAGGATCAGCACGAAATAGAGGACGGCGGCGATCAGCACGAAGTTGAGCAAAGCCGTGATCAAGGGCCCGACCTCGACGAAGGTCGCCGGTTTGCTCGATACGATATGGAAGCCGAGGCCGAGGTCACCGGTGGTGCCGAAGACCGCTAGCAAGGGGTTGATGATGCCCTTGGTCACCGAGGTGACCACGGCGGTGAAGGCGGTGCCGATGACCACCGCGACCGCGAGGTCGATGACATTGCCCCGCATCAGGAAATCTTTGAAACCCTTGAACATGCGCCGTACAACTCCAATCAGATGAATCCGGACCACACAAACCATCCGATGCTAACCATGAGCGCGCAAGTCGGCGAATTCTCAGCAAACAAATCGACCCTCGCGGATTGAGTCGTCCGCCGCGACCGACAAAGTGATCGCCCGGCCATCCCAGCCCCGCCCGGAGCGAGTCTTACGAGCGACCGTTCGCGGCCGTCTCGCGTCCGAGTGGTCGAAGCGCATGCGCCGAAGGCGCGAGTCTCGACCACTCGGACGCGAGACAAAGGGGGCCGCGAACCCGCGGCCCCCGGGCCGCCGACTACACGGAGAAGTTGCCGGGACCGACGTTGCGGCTGTTCCTGGTTCGCAGCGCGTGCACGTACTCCTCTGGCGCGCCCGACTTTTCGGCCGCGTCGGCCATCACGCCGATGTAGCGGGCCGAGGGTAGTCCGCCTTCGTAGGCGTCGAGAACGTAGAGCCAGGCGAGTCGCGGTTCGGTGCCGCTGCCGGGGCTGGGGGTGACGCGCAGTCGGATTTTCTTGTGGATCCCGAAGTCCGAACCCTCCCAGCGGTCCAAGCGCTGTTCGTCTTCCGGCGAGACGTCGTAGAGCACGACGAAGACTCGGGATCCTGGTTCCTCGACGACCGTCGCCAGCGGTCCTTCCCACCCGATGTCGTCGCCGGCGAAGGTGAGTCGCCAGCCCTCCAACCAGCCCGTTCCGGACATGGGGGAGTGCGGACAGCGCTCGAGCATCTGGGACGAGTCCATGTTCGACCCGTAGGCGGCGTAGATCGGCACGGTGAAAGGGTAGCCAATAAGATTGGCGGATCGCTCATATCCCGCCCAGAGTGCTCCGCGCGAGTGTCATCCGGGGGTGGACGGGAGGGTTGCGCTCGTCTCATGGCGTCGAGTCGATGGGGGTTGCCGGACGCTCGCCCGATAACGTTGTAGGCACCGCCGGAGATCCCGGTCGACAGCCCTAGCGGAGGTAGCGATGACCCGCATTGCCATCATCGGTGGTGGTCCCGCCGGTTACGAGGCCGCACTGGTCGCGGCGCAGCACGGTGCGGAGGTAACCCTCGTCGACCGTGACGGCATCGGCGGTGCGTGCGTGCTGTGGGACTGTGTGCCCTCGAAGACTTTCATCGCCTCGACCGGCGTGCGCACCGATCTGCGCCGCGCGAAGGATCTCGGGATCACACTGGATCCGAGTCAGGCTGCCGTGGAATTGCCCGAGGTGAACTCGCGCGTGAAAGCGCTGGCGCTCGCGCAGTCCTCCGATATCAGATCCAAATTACAGTCGGCCGGTGTGACCGTGGTCTCCGGTCGCGCGCAGATGACCGAACCCGCGGTCGGGCTGTCGACCACGCACCGGGTGCTCGTGACGCAGGACGACGGCGCCGAGCTGGTGTTGGAGGCCGAGGTCGTGCTGATCGCCACCGGGGCGAGTCCCCGGGTGCTGCCGGGCGCCGAACCCGACGGCGAGCGCATCCTGAACTGGCGTCAGCTCTACGACCTGCTCGAACTCCCGGAAACCCTGGTGGTGGTCGGTTCCGGTGTCACCGGCGCCGAATTCGTCTCCGCCTATACGGAATTGGGCGTGCGAGTGAGATTGGTCTCCAGCCGGGACCGGGTGCTGCCGGGCGAGGACGCCGACGCGGCGCTGGTGCTGGAGGAGGCGCTGGCCGAACGCGGTGTGGAATTGGTCAAACACGCGCGTGCCGATGCGGTCGAGCGCACCGCCGAGGGCGTTGTGGTGAAACTCTCCGACGGGCGCACCGTGACGGGGACGCACGCGCTGATGACCGTCGGTTCCACGCCCAATACCGATGATCTCGGCCTGGATCGGGTCGGCATCGAACTCGACCGGGGCGGCTACCTGCGGGTTGACCGGGTTTCGCGCACTGCGGTTCCCGGTATCTACGCCGCGGGCGACTGCACCGGTCTGCTGCCGTTGGCCTCGGTGGCCGCCATGCAGGGCCGTATCGCGATGTATCACGCGCTCGGCGAGGGAGTCAGCCCGATCCGGTTGAAGACGGTCTCCTCCGCGGTGTTCACCCGCCCCGAGATCGCCACCGTCGGGGTGAGCCAGACCGCCATCGATAACGGCGAGACCCCGGCCCGCACGGTGATGCTGCCGTTGAACACCAATCCGCGCGCCAAGATGTCCGGGCTGCGCAGGGGTTTCGTCAAGATCTTCTGCCGTCCCGCGACGGGTGTGGTGATCGGCGGTGTGGTCGTCGCGCCGATCGCCTCCGAATTGATCCTGCCGATCGCGCTCGCGGTGCAGAACAATCTCACCGTCAACGATCTGGCCCAGACCTTCTCGGTGTACCCGTCGTTGTCCGGCTCGGTGATCGAGGCGGCGCGTCTGTTGATGCGCCATGACGACTTGGATTGACCCCGGTCCGATCCGTCGACCGTGGCAGCGCGAGTGTGGTTGCTGTCGGCTGGGTTTCACGCGTTGCCTGTGGGCCGAACATATGGTTGACTCCGGGCAGGGATGCGATCGGGCGGCGGTCGCTCGTTCTGTTGTGGGGGGAAGCTTCTTTCCAGACGGGAACCAGCGAACGGCTCGACGGTCGTGCTACGACGACCACGCGTCCACCAGGGACAACTGAGTGCGACCGCTTTCGGTCGCACCCGAACAGGGGATTTGCGAAAAGTGAAACATCGTAAGCCGAGTCGGGCGCAGCGAACGATGGCGGGGACGTCGTTGCCGCTGGCCGCCGCGGCAGCCGTGGCTACTCTTCTCGCGGCGCCCGCGGGGGCAGTTCCGAACGATCCGACCACGCCGACCACTCCCGCCCCGGCCCAGCCGGGCGCCGAGTCTCCCACGGAGACCGCGCCGGGGACCGCCAAGCCCGATCCTGCCAAGCCCGATCCTGCCAAGCCGGATCCTGCCAAGCCGGAGAGCAAGCCGACCCCGAGCCAGCCGGGTATCACCACCCCGGATCCGGATCAGGTCATGCCGGATCCGAAGAAGGATCCGAAGCTGGCCGCTCCGACCCAGCCGGGTGTCACCACCCCGCGTGTGGCACCGCTGCCGGTGCCGGGTCAGCCCGCCCAGCCCGCGACCGCGGAGGATCCGAAGGCTCCCGCCACCGGGGCGACGCCGACCGCGCCGGGTGCGACGCAGCCGAGCGCTCCCGGTACCGCGACGCCGGGTTCGGGCACGAATACCCCTGCGGCGCAGCCGGAGTCGGAAACCCTGGTGCAGCAGCCGCCGCGCTGGGAGGCTCCGCGTCTCGAGTCCGCGCCCGCCGCGCCGGTCGTCGAGATGACCGGTCCGCGTACCGAAGTCGGTGCGAACATCGACGGCGGCAACCTGCTGCCGGGATTCGTCGCCAACACCCACCACTTCAGCAATGCGGCGGGTTACGTCGGCACCGTCGGGTACCGCACGCCGACCGGAGCGGGCGAAGCCGGTGTCTCGGTGGAGTTCGTCAGCGCCAACACCATTCAGATCACCAGCTACACCGGTGGTGAAGGTCTCGCGGACAACAAGAGCACCACCGTCCTCGACACCACCCAGGTGAATCTGGCCAAGGCGGCCGTCGAGCAGTGGATCGCCGCTCAGCCCGGTGGAACCGCCGCGCTCGAAGCGGCGGCGCAGGCTAAACTGCCCCCGCTGGTCGCGCCTGGCGATATCGTTCCGCAGACGGTCGATGTCGCTGGTATCACCACCCAGTGGGGTGGTTCGGTCCAGTACTGACACGAGCTGAATCGATGGGTGGGGCGGTCGTTCGCGACCGCCCCACTCGTATGTCACGGGGAAAGGATTGGGCGTGGGTTCCGAAGGTGACGCGAAGGACGACGAATCCGGCCGGCCCCGGGCGGAATTCGGTCCCCCGGTAAGTGACTTCGGTCCTCCCGTGGGCGGTTTCGGTCCGCCGTTGAAGGACAGTGGTCCGCCGACGGGTGATTTCGGTCCCCCGGTAGGTGATTTCGGTCCCCCTGTGGGCGGTTTCGGTCCGCCGTTGAAGGACAGTGGTCCGCCGACGGGTGATTTCGGTCCTCCCGTGGGCGGTTTCGGTCCGCCGCTGAGGGACAGTGGTCCGCCGACGGGTGATTTCGGTCCCCCCGTCAGCGATTTCGGTGGCCCGCCGTTGGCCGAATCCGGCCCGAAGTGGACCGTCCCGCAGCCGCCGGGCGACCATCCGGAACTGGGGTGGCGACCGGCTGCCGACGTGTCGGCGCCGCCGCCCGACGCGCGATACCGCGCCCCCGATTCCACCGAACTCCAGGCCCCCGCGCCCGCGGCATCGCAGCCGGAATTCGATCCCGAGGCGACCACGCGCCACCAGAGCCCGGCGCCCGTGTCGGACCGGGACCGCTGGTGGAACCCGACCGACACCGGTGATGTGCCCAAGCCGCCGGCGGAATCGGCTCGACGCGAGTCCGGACTGTCCTGGGCCGATGATCCGATCGCCAAGCGGCTCGCGCCGGGTGCGCCCGCGGCCGAGACGGGCGGTTCCGGCGGTTCCGGGGCCAGCGGGCGATGGGTGGTGCTCGGCGTCGCCGGTGCGCTCGCGGTGCTGATCGGCCTGGTCGTGACGATCGTCGCGATGAGCCGTGGCAGCGGAGACGACGAGGCGGCGGTCGCGGTGTCGCCGTCGACGACGACGGCGGCGTTGAGTTGCCCCGCGAGCCGGGACGGCAAGGTGTCGGTGGGCAACGGGCCCGGTGACACGTCGAGCGGTCCCTCGGCGATTCTCGGATTCCAGTACGCGTTCTACGTCGAGCGCAGCGGGGAGAGGGTGCGCCATTTCGTCGCGCCCGACGCCGAGAACATCTCCACGGCCGATGTCATCCAGGGCGCGATCACCGAGCAGATTCCGGCCGGGACCACGCATTGTCTGCGGATCACCGAGCGGGCCACCGATACCTACGAGGTCGACCTGACCGAGCATCGTCCGGACGGCACGACGACGGTGTACCGCCAGACCGTCATCACCGTCGAACGGGACGGCAAGACCTCGATCTTCGCCATCAGGGAGCGCGGCTGACCGGTACCTCCCCGAACCCTTTTTCACTGGTAGGGCGTGTTTTCTGACACAAATCTCCCAAATCATGGGATGTATATTTCAGATTCTGGTCACACTGTGCGATCGTGGATGGTGTACATATCGGGCGTCTCCCGGAGGTCTCCATGTCGTCGAACCAACCGCCGCTATCCGCCAAATTGGACGGGCTGCAGAGTTCGGCGATTCGCGACCTGCTGAAACTGACCTCCCGTGCCGAGATCATCAGCCTGGCGGGCGGCCTGCCCGACGCCGCGCTGATGCCACGCGAGCGGATCGCCGAGGCCGCCGAGCACGCGCTCGGTGACGCCGCGGTGCTGCAGTACACCGAATCCCCCGGTTGGGCGCCGCTGCGCGCGGTGCTGGTGGAGCGTGAATCGCGGCAACTCGGCCGCGCGGTCGCGCTCGACGAGGTGTTCGTGACACACGGCTCGCAGCAGGCGCTGTCGCTGCTCGCGGAGGTGCTGCTCGATCCCGGCGCACTGGTCGTGGTCGAAGATCCGGCATATGTCGGTGCGCTGCAGGTCTTCCGGGCCGCGGGGGCGCGGATCGTCGCGGTGCCGCTCGATGCCGAGGGGATGCGCGTCGACGTGCTCCGGACGATGCTTGCCGGGGGCGAGCGGCCCGCGGTGGTACACACCGTCAGTAATTTCCACAATCCCGGCGGGGTCACCATGAGCCCGCGTCGTCGCGCGGAACTCGCCGAACTCGCCGACGCACACGGGTTCTGGGTGATCGAGGACGATCCCTACGGCGAGCTGTGGTTCGACAGTCCCGCCCCCGCGCCCGTCGCGACCTACTCCCGCAACGTGATTCGCCTTTCGAGCGCTTCCAAGATCATCGCGCCGACCCTGCGCGTCGGCTGGATGATCGCGCCGGACGGCGTCTGCCGCGCGGTCGAACTCCTCAAACAGGGCGCTGATTTGTGCGGTTCGGCCCTGACCCAGCAGATCACCGCCGAACTGCTGGCCGACGACAGCTGGTTCCCCGCTCACCTCGACACCGTCCGCGCGACCTACCGCACCCGCGCCGAGGCCCTTGTCCGCGCCGTGCGCACCACCTTCGGCGATCGTCTCACCTGTACCGACGCCTCCGGCGGCATGTTCGTCTGGGCGTCGTTCACCGACGGCACCGACACCGCCGCGCTCTTGCCGCACGCGCTCGAACAGGGCGTCGCCTATGTTCCCGGCGCCGCTTTCGCGGTCGACACCGCCTACCCGCACTCGATGCGCATGTGCTTCACCACCTCCGACGCGCAGACGCTGGAGCAGGCCGTCGAGCGTCTGGCGCGCGCGCACGCCGCCGGACAGCGTGCGAATTCCGCTCATTCCATCCAGTCGTAGGTGCGCTCGACGGCCTTGTTCCAGGCTGCCAGGTGCGCGTCGCGGTCGGTGGCCGACATTCTCGGCTCCCAGGTCGTGTGCGCGGTCCAGTTCGCCTTGATGTCGTCGGTGCTCGGCCAGTAGCCGACCGCAAGGCCCGCAGCGTAGGCCGCGCCGAGCGCGGTGGTCTCGTTGACGACGGGCCGCACGACGGGAACGTCGAGGATATCGGACTGGAACTGCATGAGCAGGTCGTTGCCGACCATGCCGCCGTCCACCTTGAGGGTGGTCAGTTCGAGTCCGAGACGCTGAGCTTCGGCGTCGGCGCGCATGGCGTCGACCACCTCCCTGGTCTGGAAGGCGGTGGATTCCAGGACGGCGCGCGCCAGGTGGGCCTTGGTGACGAATCGGGTGAGTCCCGCGATGACGCCGCGGGCGTCCGGCCGCCAGCGCGGCGCGAACAGGCCCGAGAAGGCGGGGACGATATACGCCCCGCCGTTGTCGACGACACTGCGGGCCAGCGGTTCGATCTCCTCGGCGGAGGAGATGAGGCCGAGATTGTCGCGCAGCCACTGCACCAGTGAGCCCGTCACCGCGATGGAACCTTCGAGCGCGTAGACGGCGGGCTGATCGCCGAGCCGGTAGCAGACGGTGGTGAGCAGCCCGTGTTTGCTGGGAACCGGGGTGGTTCCGGTATTGAGCAGCATGAAATTGCCGGTGCCGTAGGTGTTCTTGGCTTCGCCGGGGGACAGGCAGGCCTGCCCGAAGGTGGCCGCCTGCTGATCGCCGAGGATGCCGGCGACCGGAACGCCTGTCAGCGGACCCGAGGTGATCTCCCCGTACACCTCCGACGAACTGCGGATCTCGGGCAGCATCGCCTCCGGCACGCCGAATTCCGCGCAGATCTGCGGATCCCATCGCAACGTCCGCAGATCCATGAGCATGGTGCGGGAGGCATTGGTGACATCGGTGATATGCCTGCCGGTGAGATTCCACAGCACCCAGCTGTCGATGGTGCCGAAGCACAGTTCGCCCGCCTCGGCCCGCTCGCGCGCGCCCTCGACCCGGTCCAGAATCCAGCGCAGTTTCGGGCCTGCGAAATAGGTGGACAGCGGCAGGCCGGTGCGGTCCTGGTAGCGGGTCGGGCCGAGTTCGCCGCCCAATTCGGTGACGAGTCGATCGGTGCGGGTGTCCTGCCAGACGATGGCGTTGTGGATCGGCACGCCGGTGGCGCGGTCCCACACCACGGTGGTCTCGCGCTGGTTGGTCACCCCGACGGCGGCGATATCGTCGGCGGTCAGGTCCAGCTGTTCGAGTACCGCGCCGAGGACGTATTCGGTGTCGCGCCGGATGGTTTCCGGATCGTGCTCGACCCAGCCCGGACGCGGGAAGATCTGTTCGTGCTCCCGCTTGGCCACCCCGACGACGCGGCCATGCCGGTCGAAGACGATGCACCTGCTGGAGGTCGTGCCCTGATCGATGGCGGCCACATAGCGACGCATGCGAGCAGGCTACTAAACCTGGCGGGCACGGGGTCCGAATGCGGAATCGGATTCCGCCGGGACTGACGGCGGTGTGCGCCGGTCACGGTCGAGGCACGCCGAGCGCGCAGGCGTCGGCGGCACTAGGGTGGGCTGTGTTACCAGCGAGTAGAGCGCGGCGACACGGGGTCCGGTCGCCAGCGCTGGACGCACGCCCAGTCGCATAGCCTGTAGCGGAACAGCCCGACCGTGCGTCCGTGCCACACCAACATCGACAGCCGCCGACCCGCCGTCGGCTGCAGGAGGCGAGCATGACCAGGAAACCGGATTCACAGTTTCTCGGGCCCGAGCAGCGCCGTACGGCGTGGGAGCGGTTCGGTCGCGACCACTTCGACGTGGTGGTGGTCGGCGGGGGCGTGGTCGGCGCGGGAATAGCCCTCGATGCCGCGACGCGCGGGCTGCGGGTCGCGCTGATCGAGGCGCGCGACCTGGCCTCCGGCACATCGAGTCGCTCGTCGAAGATGTTCCACGGCGGCCTGCGCTACCTCGAACAGCTGGAATTCGGACTGGTGCGCGAGGCGCTGCGCGAACGCGAATTGGCGCTGTCCACGCTGGCCCCGCACCTGGTGAAACCGCTGCGCTTCCTCTATCCGCTGACCCGCCGGTTCTGGGAGCGGCCATACGTCGCCTCCGGACTTGTGCTCTACGACACCATGGGCGGGTCGAAATCGGTTCCAGGACAGCATCATCTATCCCGTCACGGCGCGTTGCGGCTGGCACCGGGACTCAAGGACGACGCGCTGATCGGCGGTGTCACCTACTACGACACCGTCGTCGACGACGCCAGGCACACCATGACGGTCGCGCGCACCGCCGCGCATTACGGCGCGGTGATCCGCACATCCACCCAGGTCGTCGGCTTCTTGCGGGAAGCCGACCGGGTGGTGGGGGTGCGGGTGCGCGACAGCGAGGACGGCCGCACCGGTGAAGTGCGCGCGCACGTCGTCATCAACGCGACCGGCGTCTGGACCGACGAGGTGCAGGCACTCTCGCGCAACAGGGGCCGGTTCCACGTCCGCGCCTCCAAGGGCGTGCATATCGTGGTGCCGCGCGATCGCATCGTCAGCGACGCGGCGATGATCCTGCGTACCGCGACCTCGGTGCTGTTCATCATCCCGTGGGGTGCGCACTGGATCATCGGGACGACCGATACCGACTGGAATCTCGATCTCGCGCATCCGGCGGCCACCAAGGCCGATATCGATTATCTGCTCGACCGCGTGAACGAGGTGCTCGTCACCCCGCTCACCCACGCGGATATCGACGGCGTCTACGCGGGCCTGCGTCCGCTGCTCGCCGGGGAGAGCGATTCCACCTCCACACTGTCGCGCGAACACGCGGTCGCGCGGGTCGCGCCCGGATTGGTCGCCATCGCGGGCGGCAAGTACACCACCTATCGCGTGATGGCCTACGACGCGGTGGACGAAGCGGCGCAGGATATTCCGGCCCGCGTATCGCCGTCGATCACCGAGAAGGTGCCGCTGCTCGGCGCCGACGGCTATTTCGCCCTCGTCAACCAGACGTTGCAATTGGCCGAATCCTACGGCGTGCACCCGTACCGGGTGACACATCTGCTCGATCGCTACGGCTCCCTGGTCGACGAGGTGATCGCCATGGCCGAGGGCAAACCCGAACTGCTGCAACCGATTACCGACGCTCCGTCCTATCTCCAGGTGGAGGCGGTCTACGCGGCGGCGGCAGAAGGCGCACTGCACCTCGACGATATCCTCGCCCGCCGCACCAGGATCTCCATCGAATATGCGCATCGCGGCGCCAACTGCGCCGAACAGGTCGCCGAGTTGGTCGCCCCGGTACTCGGCTGGGACGCCTCCGATGTCGAGCACGAGGTGAAAACGTATCTGGCCAGGGTGGAGGCGGAGATCCATTCGCAGACCCAGCCCGACGACACCTCCGCCGACGCCCTACGTGCCGCGGCCCCCGAACCGCGCCCGGAAATCCTCGAACCGGTACCGCTGGACAGCTGAGGCCGGTTCAGTCCCGTACGTGCGGGGATTCCAGCCCGGTTGCCCAGTCCACCAGGGAACGCAGGTAGCGCAGCACCATCTCGTCCGGGTAGGTCCGAGGGTCGGCCAGGTGCAGGCGGGCCAATTCCTCGATCGCCACCAGCATCAGGCGTTCGGTCGGGCCGTCCGGGTCGACGGTGACCCCGGTGTAGCGCGACAGGTGTCGCGCGCCGATCGTCCTGGCGTAGGCCCGTCCCAATTCGAGGCGCTCGCGCAGGTCGGGTGGTCCGCCGTCGGGTGGGCTGAGCATGATCTGCCAACTGGTCGGTGCGGCGTGCAGGTAGGCGAGAATTCCGGCGCCGACACGGTCCACGTCGGCGTGGGCGCCTGCCCGGTTACCGGCGTCGTCCGGGCCCACGCGGTCGACCTCGTCGTCCGGGACTGTCGTCCGGTTGGGGGAGTCGTCCGTGTCCGCCGCGTCGATGTCCGCCGCGTCGATGTCCGCCACGTCGATACTGCTCACCCCGGCCAGCGCGATCTCGCTCTCGCGTTCCAGCAACGCCGCCATCAGCCCGGACAGATCGTCGAACTGCTGGTAGACCAGCGCTCGCGCGACGTGCGCCGCGCGAGCCACCCGGTCGATACTCGCCGCGGCGAATCCTTCGGCCGCGACGATATCGCGGGCGATATCCAGCAGTTGGGTGCGCCGATCTGCGGCGGACATGCGCCGCCTCGGGGCGCGCGAGGGCACGGGATCGACCTCGGGGATGCCGGGCGCCGAGGTCGCCCGCGTCGCGGCGGCGGTGCGGCGCTCGGTGCTCACGACACCGACGGTAGCGCGAGCAGCAGATCCACCGCCCGCGCCGCGCTCTGTACAGCGCTCTCCATGGTGGCCGACCAGTCGGTGGCGGTCCAGTCACCGGCCAGCGCCAGTGTCGGCACCGAGGTGCGCTGGGCGGGGCGCAGCCCCTGGGTGCCGAGGACTTGCGAGAAGGTGGCCTTCGGCATCCGGACCACCTGCGCCTGCACCACATTCGCCGTCGCGGCGGCCGGGTAGTAGCGGCGCAGCAACTCCAGTTGCTCGGCGACGATCTCCTCGTTGGTCTTGTGGATCTGCTCGTACGCGCCGCTCGTCGTCAGGCAGTACAGCCAGGCCTTCTCGGTGCTGCGCCCGGTCATCAGCTGCCGGTCGAAGACCTCATCGATGATGCCGGTGCCGCCGATCAGCGCCTCGAATTCGCTGTCGGTGCCGAGCGGGCGGTCCAGGTACAGATTGGTGCTGACGATCGGGGTGTGGCCGAGTTTGTCGGCGGCGGCATAGATTTCGGCGTGCTCGGGCAGTTCGTCCAGCAGGCCGCCGATATTCGAGTTGGGAACCGCGCAGATCACCGCGTCGGCCGCGATGACCGAACCGTCGGCGAGCGCGACCCCGGTCACCTTCCCGTCGGCGATGTGGATACGCCGCGCCACCGCGCGGTGGCGCACCTCGACCCCGTGCCGTTGGAAAACCTCCAGCGCGCCGGTGACATAGAGCGTGTCGAGATCGGTGGTGGGGTATCCGATATTGACCGCTCGGCGGTGTTTGATCCCCAGCCGGATTCCGGTCGCGAGCACGTCGGCGAACACCTTGGCGGATTCCTGGTGCACCGGTTCCGCCGCGATGCCGAGCGCCAGCCAATCCCATACGGCCTCGCGCGCTTTCGCGGGCATGCCGATCCGGTCGAACCACTGCTCGGTGGTGAGGTCGGCCAGATCGGCGGGCTGACGCAGCGCCTGCCAGCACAGCCGAGCGGTGGCGACGGACGTGCGGACGCGGTCCAGCGCGGTGGAATCGGGATGCGGGCCGGTGAGGGTGCCCAGCGCGCGGATGCCGGTGGTGTGCATCGCCGCCTTGCGGCCGTCGGGCCACCGCAATGTGCCGCCCTGGGGGAAGGCGACGAAGCGGCGGGTGCCGACACTGGTCAGATACCGGAACAGGTGCTCGTAACCGCTGGCGATCACATGCTGGCCGTTGTCGGGGAGATCGTCGGCGGCTTCGGCCTTCATGGCGTGCGCGCGCCCGCCCAGCCTGCCTCGGCGCTCGAGCAGGGTGACCTGTTTACCGGCCTCGGCCAGCCAGACGGCCGAGGCCAGCCCCGCCAGGCCGCCGCCGATCACCACGTATCGCCGTGGATCGCTCATCGCCGCACTCCCATCGCTTAACTGACAATTTGTAAGTTAAGCGTCCGGTGCGATGAGGTCAAGGGCGGTGCGTCACGCGGGCACCGACTGCATCGCGCGCAATTCCTCGGCGTTGTGCGCGGAGAAGATCCGCACCCGCGATCGGTGGTCGCGGACCAATTCGCGCAGGCGTTGCTGATTCTCGCGGCGTGGGCCGCCGAGCGTCTGCACGCGGCGCTCGAACAGGGTGATACCGAGCGGCTGGCGCGGACGCACCGGGTCGAGCTGACCGGGGTGGAAATAGGCGTCGCCCGCCGAGAGCAGCCAGCCGTCGCCGGTGTCGACCGCGACACCCGCGTGGCCGCGGGTATGACCCGCCAGCGGGACGAGCAGGATTTCCGGTGGCAGGCCGGATAATTCGCGGACCGCGTCGAATCCGAACCAGCTCGCGCCGAGATCGGTGTAGGCGGACCAGCGCGGACCGTGGGCGAATTGCACGGCGCGGTAACGGAATCGCTCCCGCGCGGTATGCGCGCCCTCGAACGCGCGCAGTTCCTCGGCGTAGATGTGCACGGTGGCGTGCGGGAAATCGGCCAGTCCGCCCGCGTGATCCAGGTCGAGGTGGGTGAGCACGATATCGCGGACGTCCTCGCGGCGGAAGCCGAGCGCCTCCACCTGCCGCACCGCGGTCTGCTCGATATCGAAGACCGGCCGGGTCAACTCGATGAATCGGCGGCCGAGCCATTCGCGCGGGCGCAGCACGCTCTGTTCGCCCATCCCGGTCTCCACCAGCACCAGACGATCGTCGAGTTCGATGAGCAGGCAGTGGCAGACCATGTCGGCGCGGCGCAGCGGGCCGCCGACGCCGTCGATCAGCCGGCCGCCGAGGGGGTGCATGGTGCCGCAGTCGAGGTGGTGGATACGCATCAGGACAGCTCCCGTTCCAGGGTGGTGCGGAGGTGGTCGGCGACGGCGCGCAGCGGGGCGATATCGCGTCGGGTGCGGGCGAGCAGGAGTCCGCCCTCGATCATGGCGAGTGCGACGGTGGCCAGCTCGGCGGCCCGTGGCTCACCGATTCCCTTGTCGCGCAGGAATTCCTCGATCGCGACGCGCCAGGATTCGAAGCCGTCGGCGCAGGCCTGCCGGATCGGCTCGCTCGCGGCGGACGCGTCGAGTGCGACGGTGGCAAGCGGGCAGCCGCGCTGGAAGTCGGAATCGGTGAGGGTGGCGGCGAGCGCGTCGACGACGGCGTCGATATCGCCCGCGATGAGCACGGCGCGCAGGGTGTCGCGCAACCGGGCGCTGGATTGGCTCAGCGCTTCGGCGGCGAGTTGTTCCTTCCCGCCGGGGAAGTGGAAGTAGAGCGAACCTTTCGGCGCACCGCCCGCGCCGACGAGCTGGTTCAGTCCGGTGGCGTGATAGCCCTGGGTGTGGAAGAGGTCGGCCGCGGCGTCGAGGAAACGCTGGCGGGAATCCGTTCGCGGTGTCACGATGCCTACCGTATCGCTATTATGACGACCGGTCTAGTTATTGAGATTCGCGCTCGCCGATCGTCACCGTCGTAGGGTCGAGAAGTGACCAGACCCGTGCGCCACATCAGCGTGAATATCGAACGGCCGTTCGCGACCGTCGCCGCCTTCCTCGGCGATCCGGGGAACTACCCGTCCTGGGCGAGCGGCCTGTCCAGCGGCCTCGTACCCGCGGGCGCGGATTCGGCGGCAGAGGCGGGTGAATGGCTCGCCGACGCCCCCGAGGGGACCGCCTACGTCCGCTTCAGTCCGCCCAACGACTTCGGCATCGCCGACCACCGGGTGCGCTTTCCGGACGGACTGATCCTGGATATCCCGCTGCGCGCCATCGCCAACGGGGAAGGAACCACCGTTGTCCTGACCCTGTTCCGTCGCCCCGAGGTGGACGACGAACATTTCGCGGCCGACGCCGAGTGGGTGCGCCGCGACCTCGACGCCTTGCGGAGCCTGCTAGAGAACTGAGGGCGGATGCCGCGCTCGCGCGATTCACTCGGGTGGCGGCTGACAGCGCGGGCAGTAGTAGATGCCGCGCTCGCGCTGGGTGATCCGATCGGAGGCGGGGGTGGTGTCGCCGAGGGGGCGGACGGTGAGCGGGGTGCCGCACCGCTGGCAGGGACGGCGCTGGCGGCCGTAGGCGAGGGGGCGGTACGGGGGTGCGTGCGCGGCCTCGGACAGGATGCGGTGGGCCTCGTTCACCAGGGCGAGCAGATCGGGGACATCGCGGACGGGCGTGGCGGGGTGGACGCGGCGCAGGAAGCAGACCTCGCTGCGGAAGATATTGCCGATACCCGCGAGATTGCGCTGGTCGAGCAGGGCGATGCCGATCGCCTGGTCCGGGTAGCGCCGCAGGCGCTCGACCGCAACGGCCGGATCCCAATTCGGGCCGAGCAGATCCGGGCCGAGATGGTCGATCACGGTGTGCTCCTCCGAGCGGCGCATGGCTTCGACCTTGCCGAGGGAGAAGCCGACGGCCTCGGTGTCGTCGGTGGCGAGGACGAGTCGCGCGGTCACTCGCGGACGGGTCCAGCGTTCGCCGACACAGTAGGTGCGCCACACGCCTTCCATCTTCAGATGGGTGTGGATGCTGATCTCGGGCGTCCGGATGAACAGGTGCTTGCCGTAGCTGCCGACCTCGTCGACCCGTTCGCCCACCAGATCCAGCGTCGCGAACCTCGGTACCCGGAAATCGCTGCGGACCAGGGTTTTCCCGACCAGGGCCCGCCGCAGCCGCGCCGCGGTCAAGAACACCGTGTCGCCTTCAGGCATGGCATGACCGTAGTGGAATCACGGATGTCCCCGCATGCGCAGTCCCCGTGGCGTCGCCGAGAAACCCACGGTGGTGAGGAATTCCGCGAAGGTGTTGCCGTGCACCGATTCTCCGTCGACCCGATCGATGACGAGCGCGTCGACGCGACGGGTGCGCACCAGATCGGCGAGGGCGGAGGCGGCGGCCCGGCGCGCGTCCGGGTCCTCGGTGAAGGTGAGCAGCGTTTTGCCGCCCCGTTCCAGGTACAGCACCAATTCGCCGTCGTGCAGCACCACTATCGCGCCCGCCTTGCGGCCCGGCCGGTGTCCGCTGTCGCCCTCGCTTTTCGGCCATGGCAGCGCGGCCCCGTACGGGTTGGCCGGATCACACGCGGCCAGGGCCGCTGTCGTGATCGCGCGCCGGGTACCCGGCCGGGTACGGTCGGTGTCGAACGAGCGGAGCCGGTCGACCACATCGGTGGTGGAGAATTGCGCGCCGCCCAGCGAGTCGACGAAATAGCCGCGACGGCACCGTCCCCTGTCCTCGAATTCGGTGAGCACCCGATACATCAGCGCGAAACCGCCGGGCACCCCCTCGCTCTGGACCGATCCGCGGGTGAGCACACCGTAGCGTTCCAGCAGGGTGTCGGCCGTCGCGTGCGCGCGAACGGTGTTGTCCGACACTCGTTCCGGCAGCAGCGACCAGCGCCCGGCGACCGATGGAGGTCCTGACCTGCTCGGCATACTCGGGCGCGGCAGATAGGCGCGGCCACGCGGGGCGCGCCGTGGCGTGCGATGCGCGGTGGTGGTGCGCGTCGTGCCCGAGAGCAGCGCCCGCACCGGCGCGAACGTATCGCCCGAAACGACCCCCGCCCATACCAATTCCCACAGTGCCGCCGCGACCGCGGTGTCGTCCAGCAGTCCGGTGGCATCGGACAACTGTCGGAAGAAGTACGCGCCGCCGCCCCGTGGCACGGGCGGCAGACGCGCGGGCCGGTAGCCGTCGCCCGCCGCATCGTCCAATTCGACCACCGGCGCGGTGGCGGATTCGGGGGACGGCGCTGCCGCGATCGACGCGCCGAGGGCATCGAGGAGGCGCAGATGGGTCTCGGAGAGTTCGACATCGTCGGGGGGAGCGAGGGTGAAGGGGGCCTGATCGGCCGGATGCAGAGCGATCCAGCCGTCTTTCGCGGTGATGGCGCCGTGCCCGGACCAGATCACCTCGCCGGTGGCCATGAGTTCGTCCAGCATCGCGGGGGAGTAGTCGCCGACGCGGGCGGGCAGGATCAGCGATTCCCAGGCCGAGGCCGGAATCGGTACGCCCGCGAGTTGTTCGACCACGGTGGCAACACCGTCCACCCCACGCAACTCGCGGGTGCCGATATGTTGCCACGACGGAAGGAAACGTCCGAAGGCCGCGGTGGCGACCGGTTCCACCTCGTGCCTGGCCGCGGCAAGCGAGCGGCGGCGCAGGCGGCGCAGAACCTGGGTGTCGCACCATTCCGAACCGGTCGACGACGGCGTGAATTCGCCTTCGACGACACGTTTCTCGGTGACGAGCCGATGCAGGGCGGTGGCCGCGACGGCGATGCCGAGGCCGAAGCGTTCGGCGACGGCCTCGGTGCTGAACGGCGCGTGAGTGCGTGCGTAGCGCCCGACCAGATCGCCGAGCGGGTCGGCGACCGGTTCGATGAAGGCCGCCGGTGTGCCGATGGGCAGTGGAACACCGAGGGCGTCGCGCAGCCTGGCCGCGTCCTCGACCGCCACCCACCAGGTGCGGCCGGCGAACGTGACCTGCAGCGCGCGTTTGGTTTTCCGCAGCTCGGCGAACCATTCGAGGTGGCGCTCGGATCGCGCGGTCACGGAATCGTCGGCGTCCACGCACCGTCGGCCTGCCTCCGCGGGTGTCAACGGTCCGAGCAGACGCAGCAGATCGGCCAGACCCTCGGCATCCCTGGCCCGGCGCTCCGGCGTCAGCCGTTGCAGTTCTCGCTCGGTCTGCTCCAGAATCGCCGCGTCCAGCAGCTCCCGCAGTTCGACCCGGCCGAGTAGTTCCGCGAGCAGACCGGAATCGAGCGACAGCGCGGCGGCGCGCCGCTCGGCCAGCGGACTGTCGCCCTCGTACATGAACTGCCCGATGTAATCGAACAGCAGCGAACTCGCGAACGGTGAGGGCGTGGCGGTTTCGACCTCGATCAGCCGCAGCTGACGTCTGGCCACCCGGCCGAGCAGATCGCGCAGCGACGGCAGATCGTAGACATCGCGCAGACATTCGCGCACCGTCTCGAGCAGAATCGGGAAATCGGGGAATTTGCGCGCCACATCGAGCAGTTGCGCCGAGCGCTGCCGCTGCTGCCACAGCGGTGCGCGTTTGCCGGGATCGCGACGGGGCAGCAGTAACGCCCGCGCGGCGCATTCGCGGAAGCGGGACGCGAAAAGCGCCGAGCCGCCGACCTGTTCGGTGACGATCTCGTCGATCTCATCGGGTTCGAAGACGAACAGATCAGCCCCTGGCGGATCGTCGGTGGTGTCGGGCAGCCGCACCACGATGCCGTCGTCGGAGGCGTTCGGGGCCACGTCGACGCCGAAACGCTCCCGCAGCCGTGACCCCACCGCCAGTGCCCACGGCGCGTGCACCGGCAGGCCGTAGGGGGAGTGCAGTACCAGCCGCCAATCGCCGAGCTCGTCCCGGAACCGCTCCACCACCAGCGTTCTGTCGGTCGGCAATCGACCTGTCGCGGTGCGCTGTTCGTCCAGGAGCGTGACCAGATTCGTCGTCGCGTTGAGATCGAGACCAGCCGCGCGGACAATTGCCAGCGTACTGTCGGAGATCAAGCCGCTCGACCGGAGCTGCTCGAATTCGTCGGCGGAATCCTCTGCCGCATTGTGTATTTCGCGCCCGGTGGCACCTTCCTGTCCCGCCTTGCGGATGAATTCACCCAGTGCCGCCCCGAGTTCGGCGGGTCTGCCCAATCCGTCGCCGTGCCAGAACGGCAGCCGCCCGGGTTGGCCGAAGGCGGGGGTCACCAGCACTCGGTCGAAGGTGATCTCCTCGATGCGCCAACTGGTCGCGCCGAGGGCGAAAACGTCGCCGACGCGGGATTCGTAGACCATTTCCTCGTCGAGTTCACCCACCCGCGAATTCTTCTCCCCCACCATGTACACCGCGAACATGCCTCGGTCCGGGATCGCGCCGCCGGAGGTCACCGCCAGCCGCTGGGCCCCCGGCCGTCCGGTGAGTGTGCCCGCGTCCCGGTCCCAGACCAGCCGTGGCCGCAATTCGGCGAATTCGTCGGAGGGATAACGCCCGGCGAGCAGATCCAGCACCGATTCGTAGGCCGAACGCGGCAGTGTGCTGTAGCTGCCGGTGCTACGCACGGTGTCGAACCAGGCGTCGACATCGATCTGTTCGAGAGCGCAGGCGGCGACGGTCTGCTGGGCCAGGATATCCAGCGGATGCGCCGGAATGCGGAGCTCCTCGATCTGTCCGCCGAGCATGCGCTGCGCGGTGACGGCGCAATGGATCACATCGGTGCGGTGTTTGGGAAACAGCACACCTTTGGAGATCTCGCCGACCTGATGTCCGGCCCGCCCGATCCGCTGCAATCCGCTGGCGACCGAGGGCGGCGCTTCCACCTGCACGACCAGATCCACCGCACCCATGTCGATGCCGAGTTCCAGACTGCTCGTGGCGACGACGCAACGCAGCCGCCCGCTCTTGAGATCGTCCTCGATGATCGCGCGCTGTTCCTTGCTCACCGATCCGTGGTGCGCGCGGGCCAGCAACTGCTCGGCGCCGTGCACCACCTCGGTGGACGGGCCCAACTGGGCGGGCGGGCCATGGTCGGTGTCGACCGGCTCGCCCACCCTGGCGGCGTAGGACTCGTTGAGTCGTGCCGTGAGCCGCTCGGCGAGGCGGCGGGAATTGGCGAAGACGATCGAGGACCGGTGCTCGAGCACCAGATCCACGATGGCCTCGTCCACGTGCGGCCAGATCGAGCCCGGCTGATCCGAGCCGCCGATTTCGGTCATATCGGTGACCGGAACCCGTACCGACAGGTCGAAGGTCTTCGGCGCGGGCGGGGCGACGATGGTGATCGGCGCGTCGCCGACCAGGAATCGGCCCACCTCCCGAGGGGGACGCACCGTCGCGGAGAGTCCGATGCGCTGAGCGGGCCGTTCGGTCAGCAGGTCCAACCGCGCCAGCGACAGCGCCAGATGCGAGCCGCGTTTGGAGCCGGCGATGGCGTGCACCTCGTCCACGATGACCGTGCCGACCCCGGCGAGAGTTTCCCGCGCCGCCGAGGTGAGCATCAGGAACAGCGATTCCGGGGTGGTGATGAGGATGTCGGGAGGTTTGCGCAGCATGGCCCGGCGATCGGCGGGGCTGGTATCGCCGGAACGGACGCCGACCGTGATATCCGGCGGCGCGGAACCGAGCCGTTTGGCCGTCTGCGTCACCCCCACCAGCGGCGCGCGCAGATTCCGCTCGACGTCGACGGCCAGCGCCTTGAGCGGTGACACATACAGCACCGAGGTGGTGCGCGGCTCGTCCGACGGTTCCCGGCCCGCCAGCCGGTCGATCGCCCACAGGAACGCCGACAGCGTCTTGCCCGACCCGGTCGGTGCGACGACCAGGGTGTGTTCCCCGGCCGCGATGGACTGCCACGCGCCGAGTTGAGCGGCGGTCGGCGCGGGGAACGCGCCGTCGAACCACTCCCGCGTCGCCTTGGAGAACATGGCCTTGGAGAACATGGCCTTGGAGAACATGGCCTTGGAGAACATGGCGGGGGAGGACTCTGCGGGGGAGGACTCTGCGGTGGAGGACTCTGCGGTGGAGGACTCTGCGGGGGAGGACTCTGTGGGGGAGTGCTCGGCCATCTCACCAGTCTGCACCCGGGCACCGACAGACAACGGCAATCGGCAACCCCGGCGCATGAGGCCCCCGTACGCTTCCACCGTGCAGAAGGTGCTCAAACTCGACCTGGTCAGCCATGGCATGACCGAGGCGATTCGCAAGGCACGCTTCCCCGTGGACGAGTCGCTGACCGAGGCCGGGCGCCGAGCGATCACCGCGTGGGGCCGACCGGCCGCGGCTCGGGTGCTGACCGGTCCGGAACGCCGGACCGTGGAGACGGCGGCCCTGATGGGCCTATCCGGCGAGCCCGACGAGCGGCTGCGCGATCTGGACGCGGGCGCCTGGCGGGGCGAGGAGTTGACGGCGGTTCCGCAGGACGCGCTCTACACGTGGCTCACCGACCCGCGGTTCCGGGGACACGGCGGCGAATCCGTCACCGATGTGATCGAGCGGACCAGGTACTGGATGGCCGAGATCGCCTCGGAAGGGGCGTCAACGGTCGCCGTCACACACCCCGCTGTCGTCAGGGCCGCGCTGCTGGTGACATTGGACGCCCCACCGAAATCCTTCTGGCGCATGGATATTCCCCCGGGCAGTGTGACGCGCCTGCACTTTCGCGCGGAGTGGAGTCTGCATTTCGCCGCGTGAGTTGTCATCGCTCGTACGCACCGACCGGGCCGCGATGACGACGAGTCGACGGCGAGCCGGCCCGCAGGTCCCGCGGGCGGCGATTCACAGCCGGTTCGCAGGAACTTCGGAGCCTGCCGGGAGGCGTCGCGCATAGGTTCGACGAGTCGGCGCGGCGAAAGGCGGAGGATGAGCGGTTCGGCGCGATCGGATATCGGTGCGATCGGATATCGGTGCGACGATCACGGGGAAGGGCAGACGATGACGACGACCGCGAGTGCCCCGGCGGAGACCACGCGACCACGGTCCGTACGGCCGCGTATCGGTCACCGGTGGTACGTATCGGCGGACCGGTTGGTCTTCGGCCCGGTCACCCAGCCGAGGTGGGCCCGCCCGGCGCTGTTCGCGCTGCTCGGCGCGACCGCTCTGCTGTACCTGTGGAATCTGACCGTATCCGGCTGGGGCAACGAGTATTACGCCGCGGCAGCGCAGGCGGGCGCGCGGAGTTGGCGTGCCCTGCTCTTCGGCGCGCACGACGCAGGTAACGCGATCACCGTCGACAAACCGCCCGCCTCACTGTGGCTCATGGGATTGTCCGGGCGGCTGTTCGGGTTCGGCGAATGGTCGGTGCTCGTGCCGCAGGCGCTGCTCGGCGTCGGTTCGGTCGCGCTGCTCCACGCGACGGTGCGGCGCTGGGGCGGACCGGGCGCTGGCCTGCTCGCGGGCGCGGCGCTCGCGGCGACACCGGTGGCGGCCTTGATGTTTCGTTACGACAATCCGGATGCCCTGCTCACCTTCGTGCTCATCGCCGCCGCCTATTGCACGGTGCGCGCGGTCGACACGGACGGCACGGACGGCACGCGGTGGTGGTCGGGGAGCACAGGCTGGCTGGTCCTGGCCGGGGTGGGCATCGGGTTCGGATTCCTGACCAAGATGTTGCAGGCGCTGCTCGTCGTACCCGGTCTCGGACTCGCGTTCCTCGTCGCGGCGGCGGGCGGATTCTGGTCCCGCGTCGGCAAACTCGTGACCGCCTGCGTCGCGCTGATCGTGGCGAGCGGCTGGTACGTCCTGCTCGTCGAGTGGTGGCCCGCCGCCGACCGGCCCTATATCGGCGGCTCGACCAATAACAGCCTGTGGGAACTGGCCATCGGCTACAACGGGCTCGGCCGGTTGCTCGGTGGCCGTGGCAATCCGGGCGGGCAGTCCGGCGCGCCCCCGGCGGGCGCGCAGATGGGCGGCGCGTTCGGTGGTGACATCGGAATCACCAGGCTGTTCCGCGATCTGATGGCGACCGAGGTGTCCTGGCTGCTGCCCGCGGCGCTGATCGGTCTGCTCGCGGGACTGTGGGCCACCGCACGCGCACCGCGCACCGATCGCACGCGCGCTGCCCTGATCCTGTGGGGCGGTTGGCTCGCGGGCACCGGTCTGGTCTTCAGCTATATGAGCGGTGTCATCCACCCGTACTACACGGTGGCCCTCGCGCCGGGGGTCGCCGCGCTCGCCGCGCTGTCGGTGACACGACTGTGGCAGCGCAGGCAACGTTTCGCGGCGCGGGCGATCCTGGCTGTGCTGGCCTGCGTCACCGGGATCTGGGCGTTCGTCCTGCTGAACCGTACGCCCGAGTGGCTCCCGTGGTTGCGATGGGCGATCGTGGTCGGTTCCTGCGCCGCCGCGGTGGGACTGCTGCTCGGGACCCGGCGATCCCGCGCCCTCGCGGTGGTCGCCGCCGCCGTCGGATTGATCGCCGGACTCGCGGGCACCACCGCGTACGCGGTCGTCACCGCCTCCGCGCCACACAGCGGCGGCATCCCGTCCTCGGGGCCGAGGGGTGACGGAATGACCGGTGGCCCACCGCCGGGGGGCGCCCCGGCGGCCGGAGGGCGGCGCGCCGGTATGCCCGACCCCGCCGATACGCCGATCGCCGGACAGCGGATGTCTCGGGACGCGATACCCGGCGTGCCGGGACCCGCGCGGCCGGGTCCGGGCGGACATCCAGGAATCGAGCCGAACGCCGAACTCGAGGCGATGCTGAGCGCTTCGGACCGGCGGTGGGCGGCGGCGACCGTCGGATCCTTCGGCGCCTCGGGACTGGAATTGCGCAGCGGCGCATCGGTGATGGCGATCGGCGGTTTCAGCGGCAGGGACGACGCACCGACGCTGGAGGAATTCCGCGCCGCCGTCGCGGCCGGGGATATCGGCTATTTCGTCACCGTCGGACACGCGGGTCCACGCCCGCCGCGACCCGACGGGGATACGGAAAAGACTGCGGGACAGCAGATCGCGGAATGGGTGAGCGCCCGTTACGCTGCGCGGCAGATCGGCACGGCCACGGTCTACGATTTGGCCGCCTCCGCGTCATGATCCGCCCGATGCCCGACCTGTCCGGGCGACCCCATACACAGGAAACTCCCAGCCGGCCCGCAGGATACGGGGAGCTCGGTCGGCGAAGCTGACGATATGAGCGCCACCGCCGCCGAACCGCGCACGGCGATCGCCGCCGTGACCGCGCCGCCTGTCCTCGATATCGTGATCCCGGTCCACAACGAGGAGAACGATCTCGGCGACTGCGTGCGCCGCCTGTCGGCGCATCTGGCCGATGGCTTCCCCTTCTCCACTCGAATCACCATCGCCGACAACGCGAGTAGCGACGGCACCCTCGACATCGCACGGGCGCTGGAGGCCGCGTATCCGGAGGTGCGGGTGCTGCGGCTCGAGGCGAAAGGCCGCGGCCGGGCGCTGCGCACCGCGTGGCTGGCCTCCGATGCCGAGGTCGTCTCCTATATGGATGTCGACCTGTCGACCGATCTCAACGGCCTGCTGCCGCTGGTCGCGCCGCTGATCTCCGGCCATTCCGATCTGGCCGTCGGCACTCGGCTCAGCCCGAGAGCAAGGGTGGTGCGCGGACCGAAGCGTGAATTCATCTCGCGCGCTTACAACCTGATCCTGAAAGCCGCACTGCGGGCGCGGTTCTCGGACGCCCAGTGCGGGTTCAAGGCGATCCGCGCCGATATCGCCCGTCAGTTGCTGCCGCTGGTGCAGGACGGCGAATGGTTCTTCGACACCGAACTGCTCGTCCTGGCCGAACGGGCGGGACTGCGTGTGCACGAGGTGCCCGTGGACTGGATCGACGATCCGGACAGCCGGGTCGATATCGTCGACACCGCGCGCAAGGATCTGCGGGGTATCCGGCGGCTCGTGCGTGCCACGGCGACCGGGGCGCTGCCGTTGCACGACCTGCGTCGCGCGATCGGTCGAGAACCGCTGGTCGAGGGGGTCCCGCTCGGCATGGTCGGTCAGGCGGTGCGGTTCGCGATCGTCGGGGTGATGTCAACGGTGGCCTACGCCGCGCTGTATCTGTTGTGGCAGCCTGTCGCGGGCTCGCAGCCCGCGAACTTCGCCGCGTTGCTGATCACCGCGATCGCCAATACCGCGGCCAACCGGGCGTTCACCTTCGGCGTGCGCGGGTCGACCCGCGCTGTCGCCCATCATTTCCAGGGTTTGCTGATCTTCGGCTTCGGCCTACTGGTCACCAGCGGCACGCTGTTCGCACTGCACCGCTGGGCGCCGGGCGTGCCGGTGCAGTGGCAATTGCTCGCGCTGGTTTCGGCCAATCTGGTCGCGACCCTGCTCCGCTTCGTCGGACTGCGCTGGGTGTTTCGCGACAGCGGTGCGGCGACCGCCCGCACGGTGTGAAACGACGGCGCTTTACGGCGCCGGATGACCGGGGTAGTGTTCCAGCACACCTATTATGTGAACCAGTATTCTTGCATATCCGAGGATATGTCCGGCCGGTGGAGAACTGCGGTCCCACGGTGGCGACCCGGTCAGGAAATCGACAGGTACAGCCCCTGTCCAGTGCTTCCCGCGTCGCCCCACCGAACGGATGGAGAGGAACCCATGGAACTCACCGCGCGGCAGCGAACCGCACTCGAGTTGATCTGCGATACGTTCGCACCCGGTGACGGACTCGGTCTGCCGGGGGCGGGTGAGTTGCAGGTCGCCGATGTGGTGGTCCGGCTGCTCGCTCGTAATCCGAGGGTCGCCGAGCTGAAGCAGGTCGCCACCTTGCTCGGCATCTGGGATACGCCGTTGATGGCCCTGGTCGCCGGTGCGGGCCTACGCCGATTCTCCGCGCGGTCGCAGGCCGAGCGGGAACGCTTCCTGCTCGCGCTCGGCGAATCACGACTGCCCGCCAAACGGGCGGTCTTCCAGGCACTGAAATCCGCTGCGCTGCTGTCGTATTACACGACGCCGGGACCGAATGGCACCAATCCGCTGTGGAAGGAGATGGGCTATCCGGCGCCGCCCGGACCGCTGTCGTCCGCACCGAAGCCCGCGCTCGCACCGCTGCGACCGACCGAGGCGACCACCTTCGACTGCGACGTCGTCGTCATCGGCTCCGGCGCGGGCGGCAGCACCGCCGCCGCGGTGCTCGCCGAGGGCGGTCTCGATGTCGTCGTCCTCGAACGCGGCGGCTACTACGACGACGCCGATTTCGGCACCGGCGAACTCGACGGCCTGCTGAATCTGTACGCGCCGGGGCCGACGGCCACCGCGGAGGGCCAGCTGACCCTCGTCGCCGGCGGCTGCCTCGGCGGCGGCACGGTCGTCAACTGGAGTACCTCGCTGCGTACACCGGACGATGTCCGCGCCGAATGGGCAGGTTTCGGCGCCGCCCAATTCGCCGACACCGAATACGGCGACGCACTCGACGCCGTGGAACGGCGACTCGGCGTCACCTACGACAAGTCGCCGCTGTCGGCCCGAGACGGCGTGCTGGAACGCGGACTGAACGCGCTCGGCTGGGATGTCGCCGAACTGCCGCGCAATGTCACCGATGCCTGCGACGCCGGAGTGGAATGCGGGCGTTGCGGTTACGGGTGCAGGCTCGGCGCGAAACAATCGGTGACCAAGACCTGGCTCGCCGACGCGGCCGAGCACGGGGCGCGGCTCGTCGTCGGCGTCGACGTCCGCACGGTCGAGGTGCGCAACGGGCGCGCCGAAAGTGTGCGGGCGGTGACCGCCGACGGTGCCGAGATCAAGGTCCGCGCCCGCGCGGTGGTCGTCGCCGCGGGTGCGATCCAGACGCCAGCGCTGCTGCGCCGCTCCGGTCTGCGCAACAAGAACATCGGCAACTACCTGCGCCTGCACCCCGCCTCCGCGGTGTTCGGCACCTTCGACGAGGAGGTGCGGCCGTGGGAAGGTGGACTCCAGACCAGGATCTCGCGCAAACACAGCAATCTGAACGACGGTTACGGCGTCATCTACGAAACCGGGCCGCTGCATCCTGGTCTGTTGGTCGGATTCATGAATTGGCGCGGGGCGGCCGAACATCGTTCGGCCATGCTGAATCTGGCGCGCACCGCCGCGGTCGGCGTCATCACCCGTGATCGCGACCACGGCACCGTCACCGTGGACGGCAGTGGCGAGCCGATCGTCAAGTACACGATGTCGGCGCGCGACGGCGCCCATATGCACGCCGGAATCGTCGGCGCGGCACAGATTCTGGAGGCGGCGGGGGCGAAACGGATCTTCTCCGGTCATCAGGCCGGAGCGGAATACGAACCGGGAGTGCGCGGTTCGCACGCGGAATTCGCCGCCGCCGCCCACGCCGCCGGATACGGTCCGGCGCAGTGCGGGATGGGCGCGCTGCACATCATGGGTTCGGCGCGCATGGGCGGTTCCCGCGACGATTGCGCGGTCGACCCCGACGGCGCCACCTGGGAGGTGCCCAATATGGTCGTCGCCGACGCGTCCTGCTTCCCGACCTCGAGCGGGGTCAACCCGATGGTATCGATCGAGGCGATCGCTCACATGAACGCGAAACGTCTTCTCGCCCGCCTGAAGTGAGTGATGATCCGGCGCCGTCGCACCACGGCGGCGCCGGATTCAGATCGCTTGGATACCCCTCAGCACCGCGCGCAACAGGTCGGGATTGCGCGCCGCCGCCGCCGGTGCGGGATCGGGGGAGCGGTATTTGAGGTGCCCATCATCGATCAGGTCGCCGACCAGGATTTTCGTCGAGGTCAGCGGTAGGTTGAGTTGAGCGGCGATCTCGGCGACCGATAGCGCGGTGCGGCTGAGCCGAAGGATTTCCGCGTACTCCGGTTCGGGACGCCGAGGCTGCACACCCGCACTCGCGTTGACCACAAGCGTGAGCATGTCCAGTTCGGGCCGCGCGTTGTCGGACCGCCCGTGCGTGACGGCATACAGGCGTACTAGGGGTCCCGCCTCTTCGTCATACCAGGACTCACGCTCGTCGTCGTACCAGGACTGCTCGTCGTCGTTCATGGCTGTCTCGAGCCGGCCTCATCGAGCGTCGGACGCGGATCGACCGAGAGGTGGGCGCCGACGCGCTGAACGGTCTGGTTCATCTCGTAGGCCACCATTCCCATATTCGCCGTCTCCACCGTCAACAGGGCCAGGCAGGCATTCTCGCCCGCCGCCGTGATGAACAGCACGGCCTCGTCGAGTTCCACCACGGTCTGGCAGACACCGCCGACGTCGAAATGCGCGCCCGCGCTGCGTGCCACGCCGTGCAGGGTCGACGCCATCGCGCCGAAGCGCTCGGCGTCGGGCTGTTCCATCGTCGTGCAATGGCCTAGCAATAGTCCGTCGGTGGACAGCACGACGGCGAAACGGACATCGGGCAGTCGCTCGATGAGATCGTCGAGCAACCAGTCGAGGCTACGGGGCTTGGAGGTTGTCACCGGCACCTTCTTGTCGATCGGACTGCTTTGCGGAAATGTCGATATCGACGCGGTTCAGGCGGCCCTGCCGAGTTCCGCTCTCGATCGCGGACATCAGGTTGCGCGCTTCGTCGGCGGAGCGGGGCCGTGGCATCGTCACGGACCTGGTGTTCTTGGCCGCCGAATCGGCGGCGGCCTCCGCGGCGGCCCGGCGGCGGCGCGGCAGTTCTGGTTTCTCCCCGCCGCTCGGCGGCATGGCTACGGTCCGTTCCGCGCCCGCGGTGACCGTCGAGACCGACGCGGGCGCGAAGGTGGGCTGCGGAGAAGGTGGCAGGGCAACGGATCGGCGTTCGACGGGTTCGTCTCCGGCGCCGGCGCCGGTCGCGACCAGCGTGGTCGGCACCAGCACGATCGCCTTGACGCCGCCGTAGTCGGATTCGGCCAGCCGCACTGAAATACCTTGGCGTGCCGCCAGTTTCGCGACGACGAAAAGTCCGAGGCGGGCGTCGGTGGACAGCGCGGCGACGCTGAAGTCCGGCGGCTGGCTCAGCAGCGCGTTGCGTTCGGCGAGTTCGGCCGCCGACATCCCGAGTCCCTGGTCGGCGATCTCGATGGCGATACCTCTGCCGACCTGGTTGCCGGAGATCTCGACCCGCGACTGCGGCGGCGAGAAAGCGGTGGCGTTATCGGTGAGTTCGGCGATCAAGTGGATGAGGTCGGCCACGGCGCCGCCGGTGATTCGCAGCTCGGGCAGTTTGCCGGTCTGAATCCGGGTGTAGTCCAGACTCTCCGCCACGGCACTGCGGACCACATCGATCAGCGGGACCGGATTGCGCCAGCGTCTGCCAGGCTTCTCGCCGCCGAGGATGATCAGGTTCTCGGCGTTGCGGCGCGACCGGGTGGCCAGGTGGTCGAGCTGGAACAGGACCTCGAGCTTGCCGGGATTCTCTTCCTCGCGCTCGGCCCGGTCCAGCAGCGCGAGCTGGCGGTGCACCATGACCTGGCTGCGGTGGGCGATATTGAGGAAGACCGCGTTCACGCCCTCCCTGGTCTTCGATTCGGCGACGGCGGCGACGACGGCCGCGGCGTGGGCGCGGTTGAACGCGTCGGCGACCTGGCCGATTTCGTCGGCGCCGAAGTCCAGCGGAGCGAGATCGGCTTCCTCGTCGAGCTCCTGGCCCGAGCTGAGTCTCTTGATGGCGTCGGGCAGGCGCTGGTCGGCCAGTTCCAGGGTTTCGCGGCGCAGCCTGCGCATCCGGCGGATGAGCCGATTGGCGAGGAAGAGCGCCGCGAGGAAGGCCAGCAGGGTGACCAGGCCGACCCCGATGCCGCCGTAGAGGGAGTTGGACGCGGTTTGCTCACCGGTGGCCATGGCGCTGCGGTGCGCGTCGCGGCTCTGGGCTTCCCAGAGCTTGAGCAGATCCGAACGCACATGCGCGGCGACGGTTCCCCACTCGGTGAAGCCGAGCGGCAACGCGGCGGCCTGTGCGCCGCGCCCGGTTGTACCGCTGGTCGAGGTCCGGCTGTTCGTCGAGCCGCTGCTCGGGGAATCGTCGTCCGGCGTGACGATACCGCGACGGATGACGGCATCCTCCATGGCGGTGAGCTGCCGCCAGCTCTCACCGTCGATGATGGCCTTCAGCTGCGCTTTTCGCTCACCGGTCAGCACACCGTTGGCGAAGGTGATCTCACCGCGGGCATCACCGACGTAGCGGATGAACTCGGTGAGCTGTTGTGCGGAGAACTGATTGGTGAGCAGGCCCTGCGCACCGATCGAGCCCGCGCGCGAGACCGCCTCGGCCGCCCGCAGCGGGTGGATCGCCTTGTACAGGTCGACCGCGATCTTGGCGTCCGGCGCGACCTCCGCCGCGAGCAGCGACCCTTGCACGATGGTGTCGATGACGGCACTGAACGCGGCCAAGACCTGCTCGGTGGGCAGTGCGCGCGCATCGATTCCGGCGCGAAGGATCGGAAGTTGTTCGTACAGCTTCGTGTAACCCTGAAGCTCGCTGACCAGGTCGGGGCGCAGTTCGCCTGCCGCTTCGCCCTGCAGTTGCAGGGCGGACAGCGCGTTGTCGGAGTTCTTCCTGGTCGCGGCGAGATTATCGCCCACCGTCGGGTCACCGGCGAGATAAAGGATCGAGGCGCCGCGCTCCAGCTGGAAGGCCTCGATCATCAGGACCGACGGCCCGGTGGTCGTGCTGGCCAGGTTCGCCCAGTTCTGGGCGTCCTTGCCGTTGTTCACCAGATAGACGGAGGCGCCGATGCCGATGCTCAGTAGGGCGACACTGGGGATGAGCGCGATCGCGAGTAGTCGCGCACGCACGCCGATCGGGCCGCGCAATTTCCCACGCTTGATGGCAGTGGTCAATCTATGGAGGAACTTGCTGTCAAACACCGGTGATCGAGCCTACCTCTGGGCGCTCCCGCCCTCTTGCGACCGGTCGACGGGGACCGGAAACCGGTGCGGCACCGGTTGTGTCCCGAGCCACCCTAACTAGTGAGATCATGGTCACGCAACAAAATGGAAGAGTCAGGTTTAGTTTCCTCCCAGATCGCCGCACGTCATCCGTCGGCTTGTCGGTGCGGCCACCACGACGCCGAAAGGCGTGGACTCCCATCGCTGATCGTCCACCTCCTCCGACCTGCCCGTGCGCGCACGGGGCGATTTTCTCGTTCACGAGTTGTACCCGTACTCGCTCGCTTCTGTGCGCCCCGATGTCTCGGGGCCGGCGTCCGGCACCGATCGCTGTGGTGTCCTGTCGGCCCTGATGGGTGTGCGCAGGGGAATCGCGGTGAGTTCGCGACCCTCGTCACCGCCGGTGACCAGGGTCGTCGGGATGAGAACGATCGCTCTCACGCCGCCGTAGTCGGATTTGCCGAGCCGTACCGAAATGCCGTGGCGTGTCGCCAACATGGCGATGACGAAGAGGCCGAGGTGTGCGTCGCTCGACAGCGTGGCCAGCCCGAAATCCGGGGGATCGGCCAGCATCGCGTTCCGCTCGGCGAATTCGGCATCCGACATGCCGAGCCCCTGATCGGCGATCTCGAGGACGACGCCCTTGCCCACCGTTTGCCCCGACACATCCACCCGTGTCTCGGCCGGTGAGAACGCGGTCGCGTTATCGGTGAGTTCGGCGATGAGGTGGATGAGGTCGGCCACGGCGTTGCCCACGATGCGAATATCGGGTACCCGTCCGGTACGGATCCGGGGATAGTCGAGACTTTCCGCCACCGCGCCGCGCACCACGTCGATGAGGGGGACCGGGGTACGCCAGCGTCTGCCCGGCTGCTCGCCGCCGAGGATGATGAGGTTCTCGGCGTTGCGGCGGGCGCGGGTGGCGAGGTGGTCGAGCTGGAACAGGATGTCGAGTTTGCTCGGATCTTCTTCCTTGTGCTCGGCGCGGTCGAGCAGTGCCAGTTGGCGGTGCACCATGACCTGGCTGCGGTGGGCGATATTGAGGAACACGGCCTTGACACCCGCGCGCGTCTTGGATTCGGCGACGGCCGCGGCGATGGCCGCGCTGTGCGCGCGGTTGAACGCGTCGGCGACATGGCCGATCTCGTCGTCGCCGAAATCCAGCGGCGTGAGGACGGCCTCCCTGTCGATGCCGCGACCATCGCTGAGCGCGCGGATGGTTTCGGGCAACCGTTCCTCGGCGAGTACGAGGGTTTCCTGACGTAGTCGGCGCATCCGGCCGATCAGGCGGTTGGCCAGGAACGACGCGGCGATGAAGACCAGCGCGGTGATGGCGAGAATCGCCGCGCCGCCGTAGGCGGAGTTGGCCGCGCGGTTCTCCCCGGCGGTCGTCGCGTTGGACTGGCTGTCACGGCACAGATCGACCCACAACTGTGCCAGAGCCGCGCTCACCGAAGCGGCGGCCGTCTGCCATCCGATGGCGGAGGTGCCCTCCGGCATATCCTCGGCATCCGTGACGCCACGACGGATCAGCGCGTCCTCCATCGCGACGATCTGGCGTCGATCCTGCCCTGCGGTGATCGCCTCGAACTGCGCTGCCCGTTGACCGGAGAGAGCCGAGGCCAACGTGGCAAGCTGAGCGCGCGAATCGCCCACGTAGCGAGTCAGATCCACGAGTTGTTCGGGGGTGAGCCGATCGGTGACCCGTGCCACGGCGCCGATCACGGCTGCGCGCGAGATGGATTCGCTCGCGCGAAGTAGGAGCATGGCCTGATATAGGCGCGCCCCGACACCGGAATCCGGTGCGACCTCGGCGGCGAGCAGAGTCGCGCCGACGATGGTGTCGATGACCGTCGAATAGGCGGTGAACACCTGATCGGCGGGCACGGCTCGCGCGTCGATTCCCGAGCGCAGCACGGGTAGCTGGCTGTAGAGCTGGTTGTAGCCGTCGATATCGTGCGACAGATCCGGCCGCAGCGCCGAGGCCGCGTCACCCTGTGCCTGTACCGCCGCCAACGCGGTATCGGAATTCTTCCTGGTCACCGTGAGTGTGGCGGTGGCGGTCCGGTCTCCGGCCAGATGCAGGATCGACGCGCCGCGTTCGGCCTGGAACGCCTCGACCATCTGGCGCGCCGGATCGGTGGTCGCGCTGGCGAGGTCGGCCCATTCCCCGGCTTTGCGGCCGTCCTTGATCAGGTAGATGGTCGCGCCGATACCGATGCCGAGTAGGGCCAGGCTCGGAATGAGGACGATGGCGAGTAGTTGGGCCCGCACGCCGACGGTGCCGCGCGAACGCCGGCTCTCGGTGACCCGAGCTGAATCACCGCGGATGAAGTTGTTGACAAACACCGATGATTGATCCCTGCCTCTGGGGAATGCTCGTCCACTTAGCGCCGGACGTCCAACTGCTTACCGGCTGCGCCGCCGGTTGTGTTCGACGTCACTCTAGCCAGAGAAAGTTCAGTTCACCAATGGAATTGAGCATCGGATACATCGAGATAACAGATCTTCCCTCAGCCACCGCGCGCAACAATGTCGTTGTCGAAAGTAAGAATGATGACTTAGTTGGCGGAGACGTGACCATGTAGCTCGCGGTGGTCGGCATGTGCGTCCCGTCCGGGCTCACGGGTTCGTATTCGGAGTCGTGAAGACAGGGAGGGGTGCGAACGCAAAAAAATCCGGGTTCGAGAGGCATACTCTCGAACCCGGATGTAGTAGCGGGGACAGGATTTGAACCTGCGACCTCTGGGTTATGACAGACCACGATGCACCTACGTTCGCCTAGCTTCGGATCTATACCTCTACCAGCCTAGATGTCTCTTGCGGCCATGCGGGGGGATGCGTCCGCATTCGGGTGTATTCGGGATAAAAGGGCGACTTAAAGACCACTCGAGAAATTGTGCCCGTGGTTCCCCACCGAGCGGACAGCAAATCATGACAGTGTCAAACGTTCGCGCAGGCGGAGCTTTTTATGACTGGGCTACGGGCAGGTCGCGCATTGCCTTATCCATGTAGTCCCAGTCGGGGTTCCCGTTGGCGTCGACCGGCAGCCGGATCACACTCTTGGTCATTCGGGCCATGTTCCACTTGTAGCCGTAGGTGAACCGGACCCGCTCAAACCGAATGACTGACGCAACGAACAGGAGCGCCTTACGGGTCACCTCGGCTTTCGGGACCAGGACCTGGACGTCGTCGGACGCGAAGAAGGGTTGGTCCTGGTAAAAGGCGACTCCCACGGAGTTGCCATTGTATGGGACAGTGAGGCAGTGCGCCTCGAAGATGGGCTTCAGGTCACACAGGTCAGTGATCCCGTTGTTGTACTCAGAGGCACCGATGAACCGGGTGTTCCCTGGCACCCTATCGGCGGACGTGACACGTTTGCCCTTGCGGATGTCGAACAGTTCGCCCAGGACGAACTCGCCCCATTGCGCGGTGTTACGCAGCTTAACGCCCTTTACGTCGCTGGCTGAGAGGCTCTTGAGCGTCAACATCGCGTCATCGAGGATGACCTCCTCCATCACGAGTGGGGAGAACCCGTCGTAGTTGGTCTCGATGTACGCCTCGGCGAGCCACTCGTCGTTGGCGTCGACGGCCTTCAGGACTGACTCGCCCGGGTGGACCTCCCGGTTTCTGAAGATCTCGACCCAGCGGTCGCGGATCTCGGGCCAGCGGTGGTCGCGGTCGACGCGGCCATAGTTCTTGACCTTCTGGAAGCCGTCCTCGCGCCAGAACCCGAACCAAGTCTTGCGGTTCGATGTGGCGTGCGGGACCCCCGTTTTGAACACCATGATGCAGGTGATTACGCCGACCGGGTGGAACAGCTCGGGCGGCATCGACATGACGGCTTCGAGCGTGTGCTTCTTCAGGAGATTGTGTTTGTGGACGCTGTTCGTCGTCGCGCAGGAGACCGGCACGATCGCGATTCCGGTGCCGCCCTTGGCGAGGCTGTCGAGCATGTGCTCGACGAAGCGGAGCTCGTGGAGATCCTCTTTCGACTTCGCGTACGGCGGGTTGATCATCCCGACGTTTGCCCTGTGGCGCTTGACGCCGGTAGTGATCGCGGGGTCGAAGCATGACCCTTGGTGGAGGTTGGCCTTGCCGTCGCCCCGAAGGATCATATTGGAGGCCGCCAGAGCGTACATCGACGGGTTCTGCTCGATGCCAATCAGCTGCTTCTTCTTGATCGACTCAATCTCGGCCTCGGTGGTGGCGGACTTCATCATCTGCGACATGGCTGAAATGAGGAATCCGCCTGTGCCAGCGCAGATATCGAGGACGGTGTCGTTCTTGGTCACGTTCGCGATCAGGCCGAACAGTTCGGTGGCGTGCTTGGGGGTCAGTACGATCCCGAGGCCCTTGCCGTCGCCGCCGGTGTACTTGAGGAACTCGCCGTAAAATGCGCCCACTACGTCAAAGTCGTGGTAGACCGTGAGGAAGGGCATGACCTTCTCGGCCAGGAGCGTGACTATCTCGTTGAGCAGCCCCTTGGGGTAGCCCTTGGTGGGCTTGCGCAGCTCGGGGTGGACCTGGATGTTGGTGAACGGCTGTGTGATGTTGTCGATCTTCGAGACGGGGAGATTGGCACCCCTGATCACCTTCTTGATCGACTGAATCCAGAATTCCGGCAATTCGGTCGCTGGGTACTCGTGGTAGGTCTTGGCGAATATCGGGTCGTTGAGGGCAATCAGGGTGCCTGCGACCGCCAGGGGCTTTTCCTTTTCCTCCAGCTCTGCCTCGTCGCGCATGAACTCATGCATGTCCATCGAGAACGCTATGAGGTCCTTCTCGCGGCGCTGCTGGACTTTGGGGTCGAAAGACGCTGCGGCGATTAGGTCAGTGAGCCCGATCATGTCGGTGATCGGCGCTCCGGTCGGAGAGACGAGGTCACGCGGCTCGGTGGTCCCCTTGGGCATCACGAAGAACGACCACTGATTCGCCTTGGGCGTACCGGAGACCGCTATGCAGATGACGGTGTAGTTCTGCGTCAGATGCCGCGCATAGTGAAGAACACCGTCGACCGCGTAGTCCTTCGGGAGATCGCGGTTGCGCGACTCGTGAGCCTTTAGCTGGGCCTTGCACTCCACGAGCACCACCATGTCGGGGGTTCCAGGCGAGGTGATGATGAACTCCGGGTAGCCGATGCCGCCCGTGCCGCTTTTCGACGCCTTCGACAGGCCCTTGCGGATGTCCTGCACGACCGACTGCTGCTTCTCGACGACGATCTCCTCCTCGTCGTCGTAGTACTCGAGCGACCGGAGTTCCGCTTCGACGAGGTCTTCGGTAACGCGCTCGTTGGCCATCGCGGGCTCCTTCTTGTGCAGGACCTTGACTCAGCCCGGGTCGGCAACTGAGGCTTACAACGTACCGAGGGCTGCCAAGGGCCTGCACAAGGAGGGTCCGCACGCCGATAGCCAACAGCCTTTCTAGCGGGAGAACGTCACACGGAGATGCGTTGCCATGCTTGCATATTCGGATACGTGCGGAGAGAGGACAACTGAAAGACCGCTAAAGATGTTGTTTCCGTGGCCCTCCCGTCAGGAGGGCAGCAAACCGTACTTGTCGCGGTGATGTGGAGGTTGGCGTGCCGAACAGGTCGGTATCTCCGGAGCGACCGCAATGGCGACTGGCGGTTGGGGTGCCTGTGCTCGCGCGGTTCGGCGCGGCTGGCGCGGTTCGGTCATCAACAGCCCTATCGATGTCGAGTCGGCCCGAGACGTGGCGTAGTGCACTGGCGAAGACCCGTTTGCGCTTGCCAGCAAACACATAGGTGCAGGCAGCAAAGATTGCCGTTGAAGCATTGTCCATTCGGTGATGCCCGGGAACCTAGGGCTGGACCGGGATACGACAGTGGTACTCGCAGTGGGCCCTATGAGGTTCCGCCACCGGATGGCGTTCGGTGGCGCTCGCAGGAGTCGAACTGGCGTCGACACGGCTGTCGACCTTGCTTCGTTGGGGTCGGTGGTGTCAGTCGTCGCGGATAACCGGTCCCCGGAACCAGCAGTACGGGAGGCGGCTGCCGGGATAATTGAGGTAGAGGTTGTAGGCGGCGCGTGTGCGGTGGCCGATCTCGGAGGTATGGCCCGGTTCGATCAGGAATTCGACAGCGGACGGGCCGGTGGTTGTGGGGTGCCATGTGGTGAGGAGTTCGTCGTCGGTGTCGTAGATGTCGAGCCAGGAGGTCGTGCCCTCGGGCAGTGGTTCGCCTACGACCTCGAATCGTTGGACGAACGCGGCACCGCGGGTGAGCAGGATGGTGTACCGGTTCGGCCGGTATCCGAGGTAGTCGACCATGTGGTCCCTCCCGGCAGGCCGAGCGCCGGTTCGCGGCGCTCGGCCCGCACAGATTTCAGTCGGCGGGTACCCATGTGGTGCGGCCGGTGGTCCGGTCGCGGTGCACACGCCCGAAGGGCACGTCCGCGAAGTGGATGCCGAAGGCCAGATCCCCGCTGGAGGCGAGGTCCTTCACCAGTGCCTGACGGTGGGCGATGGCTTCGGCCTGGTCGTAGTCGGCCCCGACCGCCCATTCCGGATGGGTGATCTGGATCGGAGAGTGGAACACATCCCCGAACACCAGCATCCGCTTGCCGCAGGAGCGCAACTCGTACCCTGTGTGACCGGTGGTGTGACCCGGAATGGTCACCGCGCGCACGCCGGGAAAGAGCCGCGTGCCGTGATGGACCACCTTTACCCGCGAGGCGATGGTGTCCAGGATCGGCCGAGTCAGCACGCTCGGTTTCGCCCAGCCGGGCAGGGTGTCGATCATTGCGGGTGTGAGGGAGCGCCACCAGGCCCATTCGACCTCGCCGAGGTAGATCGGCGCGGTCGCGAACGGCGTGAACCCTGGTACGGGGGTGAGGGTCCAGCCGAGGTGGTCGAAGTGCAGGTGGGTGATGGCGATGGCTTCGATGCGGTCCAGGCCGTCGATCTGGGCGAGGCTGTCCAGCAGCGCCCCGGAGCGCATTTCGCCGGTCATCGGGTTCTCGTGCACGTCGGGTAGGACGACGGGTCCGGCTCCGGCGTCGATGAGCATGGCGCGTCGGCCGCGTTGGACGAGCAGGCCGCCGAGTCCGGCGACGAGGCAGCCGTGGGTGTCGAAGTATTCGGAGTGGCTGTTCCAGTCGGCTTCGGTGGCGTCGGGTACCCAGCCGCGGGGTTTGAGTTCGACGTAGCCGTCCGGGATGTAGGTGAGGCGGAAACGCCCGAACCGGATGGTGCGCAGGCGGGGAGGGGTGCGTAGGCGCTCGCTGAGCGTCGCGGATGTTGCGGGCATGACGAATGAAGACCTTTCGCGGGGTGGAGTGAAATGCCGACGCGGCGCGTCAGCAGGACGTGGTGTCAGCCGAGGAGGAACCAGGGCCACCAGTGGTTGGTGCCGACGTGATCGGCACGCAGATACGACGGCGGTGTCGGGAAGCCGGGGCCTTTCCCGGCCCCGTCGCCGCCGCGGCTCCAGTAGTAGGGCTGCCGCGGTTGGGTGCCGCCGGGTTGTTCGATCACCCAGCGGGGGACAGTGGCGAGTTTGTAGCCGATGCCCAGGTAGTTCGACAGGAACCCGACCCCGTACACATCGCCCTGGCGGGCGTCGATGGTCGGCAGGTCGAACCGGTATTGGGTGCTCGCGTTGGTGAGCACGGGTCGGATGTCGCCGGTGTCCCAGATCAGATGCAGGTCACCGGTGTCCTCCTCGAACCGGAACACCATGACGAAGGCGTTGTTCACCCGCGACCACCCTGCCGGGCCGATCAACAGCCCGACTTGGCGGTATTCGCGGTCGCGCAGGGTGCGGATCATGCCGATTTCGACGGCCCCGGAGGCGGGTTGGTAGAACGGGGCCTGGGTGAGCGAGCCGTTCGCGTCCGGCTGGCGCGCCAGCATCGCCAGGGGGAACGTGGTGTCGTCGGTGGCGGTGAGGTTGGCCCACAACGGGATATCGGTGGGCACCTGTTCGTAGGTGGGGCGTTGGTAGATGGGTTGGCGGACCTCGCGGCGGTGCGCGTTCTGCGCACCGGTGTAGGCACCGATCACCCCGGACCGGATGGCGGCTTTGGCGTCCTCGACCGACTGGTTCTGGAAGTGACGGAACGCACCCAGGTTCCAGGACCCGTCCGGGGTCTCCCGGTTCGGGGAGGTCACAGATCACCAGCGAGCCAATCCGGAACCGTAGGAGCCTCGGGAACCTTCACGGTCGGGTCGACGCGGCCGACGGTGAGGGCGAGGTCGTCGCGCTGGCGCTGGAACTGCCGCACCAGTCGCACGAGGGTGCGATACCGGTCGGCATCGGTGAGGTCCTGACTCTCCAGTTCGGTGACGCGCGCTTGAAGTTGGCGGACCTGTCCGGCCTGGCGCGCGGTGACCGCGCCGATGACCGTGGCCAGGGCGACGCCGAAGGCTTGGACGATGTCGGCGTTGAGCCACCCGAGGTTCACTGGTCTTCGACCTTCCGGTGCCGACCCGTCGAGGCGTCGTTGACCAGGTGTTCCAGGATGAGCTGGATCTTGTCCAGGACCCCGGCGAGGGTCGCGGTCACTGTGTCGATCTTCTGGTGGGCCGAGGCCACCGAGTCCACGACGGATTGGTCGTCGAGCTGGGGCCAGCCGGTGGGGTCCAGGGCGGGGCCGGGCTGGTGGCGGGAGTCGGGTCCGGCGAGTTGGTCGACGACCCAGGAGGCGTGCATGTCGATGGAGGCGAGTAGGTCGGCGAGGGTGACGGGGTTGCCGTCTTTGTTGATGACGATGTCGGTGAGCTGCATATCGTTCCTTCCGAACAGTGCGGCGACGGTGTCTCGGCCGCCGCGGATGGCGTTGACGTCGATGAGTTGGCCGCCGATCGCGGCCTTGTCGGAGAACTGGAGAATCGCGATCTCTTTCCCGCCGAACGGTTCCCAGCCCCGATAGCCGTCACCGGGATAGAGCTGCGGTGCGCCGCCGAGGCCGGGGACGTAGGAGCTGTTCCACAGCGACACCGGCAGCCCGGACAGGTCCGGGGAGCCCATGAAGTCGCGCCAGTACCAGCGCGGCAGATAGATCGGCAACAAGTCGAATCCGCGTGCGGTGATCGCGTTCACCCGCGCCCACAGATCCCTGATCGACGGGCGCCCGCGCAAGTCCTCGTAGTCGATCTGGATCGGGATGCTCGGGTCGGCGAACCGCGCGAGCGCGTCGGCTTCGATGTCGGGGTGGGTGAACAGGTCGCAGTAGACGTAGCCGCCCCAGAACTCGTAGAACTCGCCCATCTGCTCGCGGGCCCGCGGCCACTGCGGGTCCTGCCAGCTCCCCTGACTCACCTTGTGGGTCACGAAGGTCATGCCTTCGTCGGCGGCGCGCGCGAAGTCGAACGCGCCCTGGTGGTTACTGACGTCGATGCCGAATTCGGGCATAGCGGATCCTCCTTCCGGGAACACCGCGCCATCCAGGAGCGGCAGCGGGTCGAGACGGTCCGGGCCGGGCGGGCTATAGACCGCGCGGTGCCACTCCAAATGCAGATGCGGGGCCACGCCCGCGTTACGGACGCGGTCGGATTCGATGACCGCGATCCGCTGCCCAGCCTCCACCCGTTGCCCCACAGCGACTTCCAGGCGGATGTGCCCGTAGACGGTCGTCCCGCCGCCGTCGCCGTCAGGGTGATCGATCACGACCCAGGAGCCGAACCCTTGGGCGGGTCCGGCGCGGGTGACGGTGCCGCTCTGGCAGGCGTGCACTGGGCGGTTCCCCGCGCCGCCGGGGTAGCCGAAGTCGACCCCGAAGTGCCAGCCGTCCTCGCGCGGGCCGAATGGTGAGGTGATCCAGAACCCGGCCGGGACCGGCCAGAAACGTGCAGGCATGACGAGCCCTCCTTTCCGATAGCGGTTTTCAGGACTGGGCGTCCTCGTAGCGCGACAGGATCGCCGGACGGGCCTTGCCGAAATGGCGTTCGATCGCCAGGACCCGTTGCCGCTCAGCCGGATCGGCGCGACGCAGGTACGCCAGGACGGCTTTGACCCCGCGCCGGGTCGGGTCGAACTGCGGGGCCGGGTCGTTGGTGGCGCGGGCCTCGACACTGACCGGGGTGGTGACCGGCAGCATCGGGGCCGGTGGCTCGGCGGGCTGGTCAGGCACGGTGCCGGTTAGGCCGAGCGCGGCTGCCAACTGCTGACGCTGGCGCAACGGCAGGTCTGCGACGAACTTGCGGACATCGAAGACTTCCTCGGGCTCGGGTTCGTCAGCGTCGGACCATGTTCCGGGCGAGAGCAGCCAGTGCGGGTCACCGGCGCGTGGAGGCCGGTACTTGATGACTGGCTCCTCGGTCGGGCGCGCGCCGCAGTCCCACAACCGGCGCGAGACCGCCCGCAGGTGCTGGATCGGCAGCAACAGCGGCGCGCCCTTGAGCCCCGGTAGCCCGACGAGCATCCACAGGAACGCTTCCTCGGGGTCGGTGGGGTCGCAGTTGTCACGGATGGGGAACTGGCTGTCGGAGGACATCTGCACCTCCTCAGCCAGCAAATCCGTAGCTCAGTGTCGGTACCGCAGCGCATACTCTTGTGCGCACGCACTGGCCGTTCTCGAGAGGACTCAACAGCAGTGACTGGTTGGCAGCGGCTCTCCGCACGCACAGGCAACCGTGTATCCGACGAGCTACACGAAGGCGTTCCGGCGCATCTTCGCCATCCACTCGAGGAATGGATACGTACTCGCTTCGGCTGGTACATCCCCGGTGGAGACATGAGGCACCAGTTCATGGCAACGGTCGCCTCGACGCTGAGAATCCCAGTTAAGCGCTCATACGACATAGGCGGGATCAGCGGTCAGATCATCGCTGCAATCAACCAGGACGATTCGCTCTATCTTGACTGCGTCGATGTCTGTCTGCACCTGGCTAAGAGCGGCGACCGAGAGCTCGAGGCCATCTTGGAGACGGGCGGGTCGGTGTGGACTGTGAATACGGCGCGCGACGGCTTGGAGAGGCGTGTGGATGCCACCACCAAGGCTGCATCTCTGCACGCCACCAGTGCTGCGGACCAGGCGAGTGGGGAACTCGCGCAGGCGTGGTCGGCGGTCTACGGTCGCAATCCTGATCCGTCCGATGGCTGGGATCACTCCATCAAGGCAGTGGAGGCGCTCCTCATTCCGCTGGTAGTGCCGCTTCAGTCGAAGGCCAATTTGGGACATGTGGCAGGACAACTGAAGGCGAACCCGTCCAAGTGGTCATTCGGCGTTCCGGCCAATGATGCTCGCGGCAATGGCGAAACACTGGAGGGGTTGATTCGCCACATCTGGCCGAATCCGGATCGTCACGGAGCCTCCCTACGTACGCCAACTCAGCAGGAAGCCGAATCCGTACTACAGATCGCAATCGCGATCGTGGAGTTGTGCCGCGGGAAGTTGGTCAAACTCCCCTGATACGGCCAGTCCTATCGAACGAATCGGACGGGACTGGGCGTCAAGCTCTACGCAAGCACACCCAGTTCCTGCACTCCGGACACGAGGTCGGAGACCATGTCCAACGTGTGTTGCGCGCGGTCGCGGTTGCTGGCCGGATCACCGATCACGGGTTGCCACTCCGGAAACTGATCCCGATCCCAAGCCAGGGTCAGTTCGCGGACACGGTCGATGCGGATGGTGTAGGTGTCATCGCCCGGCGCGGTCGCCCCTATACGGTCACCGAGCCACCAATGCCCGTCCTCCCCAATAACGAACGGTGCGCCGTCGCGGACGGTGACGGTGTGGGTGAACCAACTCCTGGTGTCGTGGAAGCCCTTGCGTAGGGCCGCCATCGCCGAGACGGTGTAGGCGCGTCCTGGTGAGTCGGCGAAGTACTCGAACAGCCGTGACCAGCCCGAGTTATGTTCTCGGGCTTGTGATTTGATGGCGTGCCAGGCCAGCAGCGTCCCCTGGTAGAGGGGGCGGATGAGGCTATCGGCGACCCCACCGAGCGGGGGGACGCCCACGATGGCGGCTGCCAGGTCGCCGGCCATCTGGACACCGGCCGAGAGGCTTTCGTCGGCGGGTTCGGGTCGCGGGTGCCCCACCCGTGTGATGGGGTGGGGCACCCGCAACCCCCGGCATCGAGGCCCCTCCGGTCACGATCTGCACTGCCGTGGAAGCGGTCTCGGTGAACTTCGAGGTCTCCACTCCGGATGTCGGGCTGTCGAAGTACACCGCGAACGGGGTACTGACCTGGGTGCGGCGCTGACCGACTTCCAGGTATTCCGCAGGGGTGACCGGGTCGATGATGGCTTCTTCGACGCTGTCGATGAAGTCCTCGGAGAACCGCGCCACCGTGCGCACGAGACCGTCGAAGGGGTTGCCGCCGTTGCTGGTGTCGCTGTAGTAGCCGCTGGTGTTGACGATGTCGATGACGAGGGTTCCGTGGCGTAGTTTCGGGGCGCCGGGCCACGGTGGTGGGTCGCCCTCGAGCCAGCGTCGGCACCGCACCGACAGTTCCGCGTCTTCGAGGATGTCGCGGGCCATGTCGTACCAGTATTTGAACCGTGAATGCGGTGTCGCCCAGAGTGTTCCGGCAGCGAGGTCTTCAGCGAAGCTCGTCGGGGCGACGACCACCGACCACTGCGACATATCCAAACCGACCGCACCCAGCCACGACGCTGGATCTAGCGGATCGTCGGGGAGCTGCCAGCCGTGGGCTTGGGACTGCTCACGCATGACGTTCAGGAACAACGGCAGCTTCAACGCCCACCGCGCCGGACCGGGGACCGGTCCGAAGGTGCGCGGTATCTGGACCGAGGCGTCGAAGAACGGGTTCGACCAGATCAGATACGACTTGCAGTGCTGGAAATCATCGACGAACCGCAGCGTCAAAACCTGGGTGCCGTCAGCGCGGCGCTCGATACTGTGGTCGATCAACCGTCCCGACCAGCGCGAGCCGGGGGCTTTGTCGCAGGTGATGTGGACGTTGCGGCCTTCACCCGCTTGCACGCGGGCGCGGGTCTGCCACACCCACTTCGACAACGGATCATCCAGCGGCAACTCAATGAGGGCGGTGCCGGTGTCGTTGTCGATCCAGGTGAACTCCGCCCGGTACTCCGAGCACACCAACCCGGCGAGCCGCCAGTAGCCGTCCCATAGCCGGATGAGGGGTTCGGCCCGGCGGTCCTGGTCGTCGGCGACGTCCGCGGCGAGGGTGGCGTCCCAGATCGCCTCGCACTGCTCCGCGAGGGACATGCTGTCGAGATCGAGGGGCGCAGTCATCGCAACCCCCACGCTCTCGACCACAACCGAGGCTGCCGAAGTTCGGCCCGCGCTCCCCCGGAGGGTGCCTCGATGACGCTGATCGGCAACAACGTGGGCGGGGTGCGGGGCGGAATCCGGTGCATGAAGTGCAGGCCGCCGAGGCGTCCGATGAGGTTGGTGCCGTTGAGATCGCGGACGTAGAGCCGGTCGGGGTCGAGGCTGATGCGTGCGCCGCCTTCGCGGTCGCCGAGCATGGGCAGGTCGATCATTCGGTTGCCGTAGCGTCCGCCGGGGGTGCGCCGGTACTTCTTGCCGGTCCATGACACGTCAGGGACACGCCATTTGCCGCGGGTGAGCAGCCACTTCTGGGCCATCTCGAGATCGGTGGGGTTGGAGACCTCGATGAACCCTTCGCTCGCCCCGGCGCCGGTCTCCCAGAAGGTGGTCTTGGTGGGTTCTTCCCACATCGGTTGCGCGGCGGTGACCGCCATCGGCACCAACGATTTCCGCAGTAGATGCGGGTCGCGTTCGGACTCGAACTCGACGGACTTGTCCAACGCGAGCCACAGCCACCGGGTGGAGCGGTCCGTGCTGATCTGGAGTTTGGTGAGGGTGGCGTCGGGGTCCCAGGCATCCAGCTCGTAGTCCCAAGCATTGCGCCAGTCCGAATCTCGCTTCTCCCACTCCTCCTCGTCGCGACCGTGGATGTTGACCCCGAAGGTGATATCGCGCTTCATATAGCGTTTGCCCTGATAGGTCGCGCCGCGTTGATAGACCGAGGACTTGTAGGTGGTGGTGACCGGCGCGTCCCCGATCCCCTTCGGACTGGTGGCGAGAGTGATGACGTCACGGTCGGCCTTGGGGCCGTTGATGATCCAATACGAGTCATCGACGCCGTAGACCTCGATGGTGACCGACTCCGGGTTCACATACACGAGCGCGCTCACCTCTTCCTCGCGGTGAACTGCAACGCCCGCAGATCAGCGATCTGCAACGCGCGCCTATACCCCTCGTCCACATCCCTGGTCTGCACGGTGATGTGGGTGGAGTTGTCCACAGTTGTCACAGGCCCACCCGGTGCCGTGGGTGTCGGCAGGGGCGGGGGTGCGATCTGGTTCATCAGGGACTGGTAGTCGGCGTTCCCGGCGGTGTGGGCGGCCTTGGTCGCCTCGAACACCTGAAGGGCTTTGCCGTAGTCCTGCATCGACCGCACCCGATCGGAGTTCAGTAGGTTCGGCGCACCGACCACCGACAGCGCGTCATCGAGCTGCCCGCTCAGGAAGTCCTGTCCGGCGCTGGTGAACCGGTCGGAGAACGACTTCCCCAGCGACTCCCAGGTATCCAGGCCCAAGCCCTTACGTGCCGGATCAGCCAGGCCCGGTTTCTCCTGGCCGGGGACCGGGACCGAGATGGCATCGACGAGGTCGCGCAGCCACCGGAATTCCTCGCCGGTGAGGACCGCTTCGGGCTTGCCCGAGGTGTTCCACCCCAGGGTGCCCGGCTCCCATACCCCGCCCTGGTCATAGCCGTGGCCCTTACCCCACATCTCCGAGAGGTCCAGGCCGTAGCGGGATTTGTAGTAGCGCAAACTCGCGACCATGTTCGCGAAGGGATCACGGCGATCGTTCGGGAGCGTCGGGTCGCGATGGGCGGCGAAGGTGCCCGGAATGATCTGCAACAACCCAACTCCGGCGGCTTCGCCGGTGCCGTTGATATCGGTGATCTGCTGGGCGATATCAGGATTGCCGCCGGACTCGGACTGGATCTGCGACAACATGATCTCGACCTGCGCCGGATCGAACCCTTCGCGCTTCAACGCCTCGATCGCGAGGTCGCGCCACCGCTGCACCGCCTCCCCCGCAGGCACGCTGGCGGTGCGGGCCACAGCCTGCCCCGAGATCACCTGCGCGGCGGATTCGCTGACCTGTTTCAGCACGGCCGCGGGCACCAGGCCGATGCCGCCGCCGAAGTCGGGGATCTGATCGGCCAGCGCCTGGACCGGTGTCAGGAACAACTCGGCGATCCGGCCGCGCAGCCCGCTGGTGACGGCCCGGAACTTGTCTTCGGCCCAGTCTGTGATCGACCCGAACAGTCCGCCGCCGTCGCGGAAGCGCGGGAGGTGTCCGGCGCGGGCGGCGCGACGCAACCGCGCGACGGCATTGTGGCCGCCCGCGCCGTCGACTTCGGCGCCGGTCCAGACGTGCTCATCCCGCGACAGCAGGGCGGGCACGGAATCGGAGATCCGCGAGCCGGGGCCGGTGACCCGCCCTGTGGTTGTCCCGGTGTCGGCGGGGCCGCCGGTGGCGCGGCGGGTGAGTGGGATCAGGGCGACGTCGCCCGACCATTCGGGCAGGACCGGCAGGACCGAGCGGATGGAGTTCCAGATGTTGCGGAACCCGCCGTTCACGACCGACTCGATCACCCAGTTGATCGGGGCCGCGAGCCGGTCCCGGAGTCCGTCCCAGGCGTCCCCGATGCCGTTGACCAGTGTCGATACTCGGGTGCCGAGGCCGTCGAGGGCGTCACCGAACCCGCCCAGGTCCAGGATGCCCATGGTCAGGGCGTCGGGTAGGCGTTCACGCAGCCATTCGCGGACCTTGTCGAAGGCTTCGGGGACCTGTCGGATCGCGTCGATCAGGGTGAACAGGTTGCCCTGAAAGATATTGAGGCCGGTCAGGTCTCGGAAGGCGTCGAACAGCTCGTACAGTTTGGTAGCGGCTTGTCCGATCCAGACGGCGAGTTGTCCAAGGTTGGTGACGGTGGTACGGACGTCTTCCCAGAAATCCTTCATGGCTTGCTGGCCCTCGGGTGAGTTCAACCACGCCGAGAACCGATCCAGATTCCGCACCAGCGAGTCGAGCATCGACTCACCCGTGGGTTCGGCGGAGGTGACCAGGCCGCCCAGGGCTGTGCCGACCGACTTCGCCAGCTCCCAAATCCTGCCCAACGCATCGAGGGAATCGCGCAGGAAGTCGCGGAACTTGTTCTGCCCGTCCGGGCTTTCGGCCCAGGCCCGGAAGTTGGCCATCGAGTCGGCGAAACTTTGCGAGGCACCGGGCAGGAAATCTGACCCGACCCCAGCCAGCGACAGCAGGCCCTGCATGAGGTCGTTCACCCCGGCAAGCAGAGGCCCGATCGCGGCTTTGGCGTTGACGAAGACCTTCTCGAGTTTGGCCCCGGTCTCCGGGGTCGACAGGTCAGCGAGAATGTCACGAACCCCGGTGTTGATGACCTCGGCGATCCCCGACAACCCATCACGCACCCGGTCGAGCTGGGCGTCCGCCAGGCCGACGACCGAGTCCCCGAGCCCGGTGAACAACGGCTCCTGAACCGCCATGCGGAAGGCGCTCCAGCGCTCGCCCATGCCCCGGACGGTGTTGACGAACTCCCGCGCCGAGGGCGAGAGCTTCGCCATCGCCCGCTCGAAAGCCTCAGCCGCGGAGGATTGCTGCGACGCCGCCTCCGAGACCGCGGTGCGGGCGTCGGCGAGCGCCTGTTCAGCGTCGGCGAGGCGCTCACGTGCCGCGACCACGGCATCGGCGTTGTCGATGCCCTTGGCTTCGGCGTCGGCGGCCTCCTCATCGATGTCGGCGCGGCGGGCGCGGGCCTCGGCCAGAGACTGTTCGGCGTCGACCACGCGCTTGTTCGCGCGCACGTAATCGAGGGGGTCGGTGGACTTCAGCGCGGCGAGATCACGGCGGGCCTCCGCGAGGGAGATCACCGCATCGGCCTCCGACAGCGCCGCACCACGCGCCTGCAACGCCAGATCGCGTAGTCGCTTCGAGGCTTCGGAGTAGGCGGTGTTGAGGTCTTTGCGGGCCTGGGTCAGACTCGCCACGGCCTGCTGCTCGCTGCGCTGGGCGGCGGCGATGGCGCGGGCCTGGGTGGCGGCGTCGCGGCTGGCCGATTCCGACATCGCCTTCGCCGCGGTGAACGCCGCGCTCACCCCGGACACACCGACAACGAGGGTCGCGATCCCGGCGGCCGCGGTGGCAGCGGCGGCGGGGAGCAGTCCGAGAACACCGGCCGCTTGGGCGGCGACCGAGATCAGCGGGAACAGCGACCCCGCGACCAGAGCCATCACCGCGACCTTGAGCGCGGTCGCCGCCGCCGAGGCCAGGCTCATCGCCATGTTGAACCCGCCCATATTCGGACCGATCGACCCGAACTGATTGCGCAACTGGGCGAGTAGCGCGAGGAGTAGGAGGAGTTGGGCGTGGTCGAAGGTGATCCGGATGTGGATGGAGATGTTGCGGTAGGGCGCCAGCGCGGTGAACAGCGCCGACCCGAACCCGGACATGTCCGGGCGGATCTTCACCCCGAGCGACAGATCCCGCCGCCACGACAGGCGCGTGCGCAGCAGCTCGTTGAACTCGCTCAAATCAGGGACGATCCGCAGACCGTGGGTGATCTGTACGCGCTGGAGCTGGATGCGGATCTGGTTGACGAAGTTGCGCGCCAGCTCCGGGTTGACGGTGAGCCGGGAGGAGCCCGCCGAATACGCCTGCGCCACAGCTCACCCCCTGAGCCTGGTGCTAGGTGTCGACCCCCAACCGGTGCAGCACGCCGAGGACTTGGTCCCGGTCCGCGCGGGCGCGGGCCTGGGCTTCGGCGGTCATCGGGCGCGGTTCGGGCGGGATCGGGGCGGCCGGGGTCTCGGAGAACAGCGACGCGACGACCCGGATGAGCTCCTTGGTGACGTCGATATGGCGCAGCGTCAACAGGGTCGGCAGGTCGTAGTACAGCGGTGAGATCGGCGCGGGTGGCGCGTTCTCGTCGATCTCCTCGCGGGCGCGCAGTTCCGCGAGGTCTGGGTCCATGAGCAGGGCGGCTTGGTAGTGCGACCACATCGGCAACCGGCGCGCCAACCGGATCAGCTGGGGCCAGGGGCGTTCGCCGCGCATGTAATCGAGAAGGTCCCAGCCGCGGTGGAACAGGTCGGCCTCGATGTCCTCACCGTGGCGGTCGATGAGGAGCACGAGGCCGCTCAGCCCCCCGGCAACTCACCAACCTGCTCCAGAGCCGGGAGCGCGTTGAAGTGTTTGTTGATGGCGTCGAACAGCGGCCACAGCACCTCGATGTACTCGTCCTTGACCACCGCCCACACCCGCTCGAAACCGTCCCCGCACATCGCCTCGAACAACTCCTTGATCCGACCCACCTCCACGTCCTGGCCGTCCAAGACCGCGGCCAAGGTGAGTACCTGCCAGACGCTGTCGGGCTCGTTGATCGGCGTGGGCGGTATTGTGCCGTCGAACATGTAGGGCGGCTTGCGTTTGCGGTCGCGGGTGGCGCGGGCCTCGTCGCGCATCTGCATCCAGGTCGACCCCGCCGACGCCGTGGTGGTCGTGGTGTGGTTCTTGCGGCGGTTCTTCCTGCGTCGTGAGTTGGGCATATCAGGCGACCTTTCCGGGAGCGGCGACGGTGAAGCCCATCGGGACCACTAGGTCCCCGATACCGGGACCACACAGGACGTTGCGCATCGAGTAACCGAGCTTGTCGTCCACCGTGGCTTTGACCGTGATGGGCCAGGAGGCGATGTTCTCGGCGTTCCACTGCTGCTGACCGACCTCGGACACCGATGCGCGCGGCATCACCCGCAGCACCCACTTCTCGCGCGGGCCGACGCCGTCGACAAACAGGAAAATGACGCGGTAGTGGATGGTGTCGGGTGAGGTCGGCTCGTTCCACGACAGTTCCTTGGTCACCGGATCGGCCTGCACATCGGCGAGGCTGCGACCCGAGACCAGTTCCAGGACAGCGCGTTTGAACTCCTGTGCGGTGAAGGCGGCGGACATGTCGCGTTTGACGATGTCAGAACGGGTGGGTTCGAGCCATCCCCAGCTCTCGGTCTCGGAGAGTTGCTGCTCGGGGCGGAACTGTGGACCGCCAGACTTGTCGATCAGCCCTAGCGACGAGAATCCCTGGAGTGACTGAAATTTGGCTTCCGCACCGGAAGTGAATGCGATAGGCACAGGCACTGACATGGGTGCCAAGAGCACCGCGCCCTTGAGTGGTTTCAGGAGCAGATCCTTGTTGGCCTCTACGATCTGCTCGAATGTGGCTATTGCCATGCGTTATCTCCTCTCGAGGTAGTTTGCAATCTGATCGACAACCTGCCGACTCATCTGAGCGAGTCGCCTGTATCTGATCGAGTTGTGCCACAACATGTTCGAGAGAGACTGGCAGCTCTGTACACCACTGTTTGACGGGATCAGCAGACGTGCAGTCGAAACGTAGCCAGTGGGTCGCTGCAGGCTCCTCGACTGGCGCCTGTCCTTGGCCGGGCTGAGTGATGGCCCAGGTACTGCGCGACGAGGAGTCAGTGGTGCCACCTATCCGTACGGCGGACCCACTTTCACCGACAACCCAAACGGCGCTAATGTCTCGTGAGTGACCATTTTGCAGGCAGTCCGCGACCGGCCGTTCACTCCTGTCGAAACCGAGCAGATGCGTCTGTTGCTGAGCACGTTCCGGGACGGCTCTGGGCAACGTTTGAAGAAGATCGGCTTCATGCCCGACTTCCTGTCGTTCGAGCGAGTCACCGCGTCTGTGCTCGGCGGCGAAACCAACGAAGACAAGGGCATCTTTGATGTAGCGGTCCCAGGCCGCGCTGGCCGCATGCAGTGGGGTGTCTCATGCAAGATGGCAAAGACCCAGCCCGTCAAGAACCGTTGCTGGTTCATGGAGTTGTCTAACTCGGCCGCGTTTCTGACTGACGCGCTGGACAGGGACGGGATTCACTGGCAGACAAACCCCGAGGCAGCCGGTCCGATTCTGTTGGCGACCGTAAACTCGTGGCACGTGCGGGTCCGCGGAGACTACGATGTCGACGCGAGCAAATACCTTCTACTGACGCATGATTTGCGCTGGCGCAATTTTGAGATGGCGAGTTTCGAAATCGACATTCTCGCTCGCGTCGCTGCCAGTGACATTAAGTGGGTTGTGGAGGGCAAGAAGGCATCCGAAGGCAAGCCATCGTCTGTGGCTGGCTACATTCATGCTGATCACGGACCGCATCGTCTGTGGCAGTGGTTCGCAAACTCAGGCGGTCAACTGAAGTTCTATCCGCCGATCGGTTGGGAGGAATGGCGAACAGGCGAATTCAAACTCGCCGAACCGCCCGTTCATGATCTGAGGGACAAGGTGGATGCCTACTGGCCCGGCGCGTGGCCCGGCCCAGTAGGCCTCGGTATCGTCAACCCTTAACCCAAAGCACTTCCATCCGCTCTGCGGCCTTCTCAACCTTCGGCGGCTTGATCAGAACTCTCTTCCAACCGACCAAAGCCTCGTCGTAGAGATGGTTGGTGTAACCCGAAATCACCACCGGACCGGGGTGTGCGACCAGGGCCTCGAGCATCTCGACGTGTTCATCGATACTCATCTCGGACGCATACATCTTCTGGGTGCGGGTCTCCATCAAGTATGGCGGATCGGCGTAGATCAGTGTGTCCTGGGTGGCGAAGCGACTGATTACCTCAAGAGCCGGGCGATTCTCGATCTCGGCATCTTTTAGCCGCACCGCCAGTTCGGCCAGTTCACTCGGGACTCGCTGCCAACGCAGCGACATCCCTCCCGCGCGCTGTCGTGAACCCCTGTTCTTCCAGCCGGTCTTCTTAGCAAGATCAGATGCGTGAGCCTGCCAGATCCGCGTCACGAATCGTCGTGCGTCCTCAAGTTCATCACCCGTCACTACATGGCTGTCGTCGTACTCCTCACGACTCCAGGGCGTGGCCTCAAGCGCGAACTGCAAGTCCTCAGTTCGAGTACGCAGCACTCGGAAGAAGTTGATGACAACGCTGTGCAAGTCGTTGACCAGTTCATGCCCACTTGGCTCTTTTGTAAAGAAGACAGCGCCGGATCCGAAGTATGGCTCGATGTAGTGATAGTGGTCACCGAAGTGGCTCACGATCTCTGTAGCAAGCGACCATTTGCTGCCCGGGTACCGCAACGCTGCGGATCGACGCTTCGGGGCTGGCACCACCTTGTCGGCAGTGAACAACGCATCCAGGGGCACGGTGGTCGTCATGCCGCTCAAGGTACCCTGCCCTCCTGCTTGTGTCCCAGCGCCGTGCCGGGTCATGTGGTCGGTCCGCTGTATAAACACAGCCCGTGAGCGGTTACCGCCAACAAGATTGAGGGGGTGTCTATGTCCATGATTAATGTATAGCGCGCTACACATTTTTGTGTCAAGTGCGTTATACATTCTGCGGTAGGATGATCGCATGGATCTGCGGGCAGAGCTCCATCGCGTTGAGCGATTGACGGACGCGAACGAGCGCCTACGACGCCTCATCGCCCTGCTGGGCGAGATCGACAAAGCCCAGTCCGACGTCATGACTGCCCGCGACTGTGCCATTCGCGATCTTCGAGCCTCCGGTATCAGAGTGGTCGATCTCGTGCACCTCACTGGTCTAACCCGTGCCAGGGTGAACCAGATTCTTGCCGACACCCGCTGATACAACCCTGAGGCCCGTTGTGTGCGTCGCGAATGCTCTGAACTGGCGAAAGCGAGTCGTGACGGATCGCTCCGGTCTGGCCTTGGCCGTCGGCCTACATCGCCCGGAAGGACAACTGGTAGACCGCCGTGAGTTTGCGGTCACTGGGATCAAGGGCGGGTGCATCTTGGCCGCCGGTAATCTCACTCGCGGTGTCGATCAGCACGTCCCCGGCCAGCGTCCCGCCGGATTCGGTGATCGCCTGGCGGCAGGCTTCCTTGATCCGTTCGGCTTGTTCGTCGGTGTCGGCGTAGGTGTCCACGCGCACGATCGGCCGGTCGGTGATGCCGTCCTCGGCACCACCGACTCGGCGAACCACGGTGTAGGGGGGACGTAGTCCGGGTCGGCGGCTCTTGACCGTGGGGGCGATCGGCGACAGCAGGGTGATGAGGACTTCGTGCACGTTCGGGTAGCTCGGCATCACCACATCCCGTCGAGGCTGTGCAGGAATTCGGCCATCACGTGCTCGGCCGGGTCGTCGCGGGTGCCTTCCTCGCGGTAGCGGGCGTAGGTGGCGTAGGCGTAGACGACTCCGTACTGGTGTCCGCCGCCGGGGTCGACGTAGCCGACCACGCTGATGGCATTGCGGCCGGTGTGACGGTGGGAACGGGCGCGCCAGTAGTCCGCGCCCAGGTCCACGATGTGTTGCAGGAGTTGGCGGGTGTCGCTGCCGGTGCCGACCGCGAGGTCGAGGGCGTTGCCGGTGGGGTCGTAGTCCACAGCTGTCCTCCAGGGTGATTCAGAATCCGCGGGCGATGCGGAAGCGGTGGCCGGGTGACCATCCGGTGATCGGATTGGTCGGGGTGAGGATCGCGCCGACGATCCGGAACGGTTGGCCGTCGACCTTCACTCGGTCGGTCGCGAGGATGTCGGAGCCGAGGGGTGCGGTGAGTTGTGCGGCGACGGTGATGATTTCGCCGTCGACGTATTCCTCGCCGGTGGTCCAAGAGATCGGGCACGGGCCGATGGGGTGGCTGGGGTGGGCGTAGCGGTCCAGGAGTTGCCCGTCTGCGTCGCGTAGGTCGCCGTAGGCGTCGGCGTCGCCTTCGCGGTAGACCTCGACCATCACCCCGAACGGATATTCGGGCGGCTCGTCCATCAGCAGATGAGCGGTCGCCCGGAGGCGAGTCCGGCGTTGCGTAGCACGAGAACCGCTTCGTGGCACAGGCGTTGCGCGGCCTGCTGGATGGCGGCGGGTTCGGGTAGCCGGTAGGCGACCGACCCGCCGTCCACGGTTTGGCTGGTGACCTCGGCGCGCAGCCCGCCCGCCGCTGGGGTGATCCGTGCCTTGGTCCAGGCGGTGACCTGGAGGCAGGTCGCCTCGCGCACGGCCTCGCGCTGGTCGGGATTGGACGGGAGCCCGGCGGGGGTGATGGCGTAGAGGTCGTTGACAGTGTGGTCGCGGACCAGGATCGAGGCCGACTCGATCAGCGCCGTCGCGTCGTTGGGGATCGGGTCGAGTCGGCCGGTGAGGTCGGCGGGTGTGGCGTAGACGAGCATCACGCGGCGTCCTTGGTGGTGCGCTTCGGGGCGGGCGGCTTCGCTCCCTCGGGGTTGCTGCCTTCGGGGGTGCCGCTGGTGGGGGCCGGGGCACTGGCCGGGGCGGGGACACCAGCGTGGGGGCCTTGGAGTAGGACGGCGCGGTCGGGGTCGAGGCAGGTGACGCCGTAGAGGGTGTCCACGGAGATGACGGTGGTCTTGTGGCGGATGTCGTAGTCCATCGCGACCCGCATCGACAGGCCCTTGTACTGCACGGTGTAGACCTCGGCACCGGGCGGCAGTTCCATCGGCGCGGACGCGAACGCGAACGCCGTCGCATGGAACGCGACCCCGACCTCGGTGGTCGGATCACCCGGCCGCGGGACAGGATTGGGCTGGCCGACGTTCTGCGACCAGAACGTGTCGAACCCGACGATCTGCTGACCGATGCTGCCCTGGCGTAGGGCGGCGGTGGAATCGCTCTTGTCCGCGTGCAGCAGCAGCGGCTTGCCCAGCCAGCGGGCCTTGGTGGTCGGGCCGATCACCGCGCGCCGCCCCGGTGCGGGCACGGACTGGATATCCAGGAGTCGTCCGGCCTCGATCAGGTTTTCCGGGTTCTCCCAGAGCAGGTCGGTGCCGGTGCCGTAGGGGTCGGTTCCGGCCTGTTGAGTGATCGCCGCGCGTAGTGCGAGGAGGTCGCGGTCGACTTTCTGGCTGATGGCTTCCATGGCGGGGCGCAGGATTTGTTCGTCGAAGTTTTCGATGTCGAGGGAGAGTTCTTCGCTGGTGACTTCGACGGAGACGTCGGCGATGGTGTCGAGGACGACGGGGATTTTGGATTCGGTGGTGTCTTGGATGACGATGCCGCGTTCGCGGTCGAAGGTGGTGGCTTCGAAGCGGGGTGGGCGTTTGACGTTGACGGTGTTGCCGACCTTTTGGGGGCCGAAGTCGCTGGAGATGTCGCGGTAGACCAGCGGCAACATCACCGTCAGCTCGTAGAGGTTGGCGAGACTGCGGCGGGCGAGGACGTCGGGGGTGAGGAATATGTTGGGCACGAGCGTCTTTCACGGTGGGTCGGTGGGCGGTTAGGTGCGGGTGTCGGCGATGGAGGCGCGGACCTTGCGGCGGATGGCGTCGATGTCCTCCTCCTGCTCGGGGGCGGGTGGGGTGGCGTTGCCCGCCGTGAAGTCCCCGCCGGACCGCGGGGCGGTCTGGGTGGCGGCGAGTTTCGGGTTCGCGGCCAGCGCGTCGGTGACGAGGGTGTCGAGGCGGGTGGTGAAGTCGGCGGTTTCGGGGTCGAGGTCGTCGAGGGCGCCTGTGCCGCGCAAGTAGGGCATGAGCAGGGCGTGGTCGGCCTTCTGTGTGGTGGCGGCGGTGAGGAGGGCGTCTTTGATGCGGTAGTCGCGGAGTTTGCGGTCCGCGGCGCTGGCGCGGTCGGTGAGTTCGGCGATCACCTGTTCCGGGTCGGTGGTTTCGTCGGCGACCAGGCCGATGGCGCGTCCGATCTCCTGGACCAGGTCCTCGCGTGCCTGCTGAGCGGCACGGTCGCGCGCGGTATCGGCACCGGTGCGGGCCTGTTCGAGTTCACGACGCAGGTCTGCGACCAGTGTCGAGAGGGTGACCGGGTCCTGGTCGGGGGCCGGGGCCGGTGGCTGCTCGACCGGAGTAGGTGCAGGCGGTGGCGGATTGGCGGGTTCGGGGGCCGGGGCGGGCTCGGGTACGGGTGCCGGTGGCGTGGGATCGGTGGGTTCGGCCGGTGGCGTGGGATCTCCGGACATGGGCGAATGCCCTCCTCGAGTTGATGAAGTGGAACGGGTGCGGTGTGGTCCGTGCCGAATCGGGTCAGAGGCCGGTGGCGGTGCGGTTCGCGAAGGGGTCGGCGCGTGCTGCGGCGGCACGCAGGCGTTGCGCGGCCTCGGTGCGGATGCGGCCGACTTCGTCGTTGACGTCGTCGCCGGACCAGTTCGGATTGCGTTCGCGCACAGCCTGTTCGGTCGAGATCAGGTCCGATCCCTTCAACTTCGCCAACCGGGTCGCGGTCTCCAGCGGCGGTGATTGGGCGCGGACGGGCCAGCGGACTTCGGGGTTGGTCTTCAACTCGATCCGGGACCCGAACTGGACACGATCGAGTTCGGTGAGGGTACGGGCGAAGGGGCCGAGTTCGGCCTTCCAATAGTTGATCTTCTGGTCACGGGTGGCCTCCGACAGCTTGTCGCGGGAGTTGACCCCGGTCGCGGTGACCATCCCCGCACTGCGGTCGTCACCGAACGCCGAAGGGGACAGTCCGGCGCTGCGGAGGATGAGTTCGGTGATCTCGGCCGCGGTCTGCTGATGTTCTTCCCACCGGATCGTGAACTGCTGCGGGATGATCGGCGGCTGACCGTCCTTGAGACTGCCGAGACCTGCGCCGGGCAGGGTGGTGTAGATGGCCTGCTCGGAGTCGAACACCGCACCCGAACCAGGTCCGCGGGCCTGGGTCACCGCTTTGTCCACGAACAGGCGAGCACGGCCGAGGTCGATGTCCCGCATCCACGCCGACCACGTCTCATCCAGCGCATCCAGGAGGGGTTCCTGGCCTTCAAGGTCGGAACGCCCGAGCTGCGCGAGTCCTGGTGTGTGCCGCCACGTTCGGTTGGGGCGCACGTTCGGGACGTAGCGGGCGGTGAGCGTGTTCACCCCGGTCGCGATCGCCGCCTCGTTGTCGACCACGGGTGCGGCCCAGGCGGTGGCGGGGTGTTCGAGCAGGTTGCGGCGTTGCCCGAGTCGGTCGCGACTACCTCGATAAAGTCCGTGGTGGATCCGGCCGGGCGCGTGGTGTTCGAGGTGTCGCCACACGACACCACTGCTGGTGTCTTCGGCGACGGCCTGCCAAAAGGTCACCGCGGCGAGCCGGTCGTAGCGCCACACCGGCACCGCCGCATCAGCCGACATCGTGCCCAGGTTCACCCGGTCACTGATCGAATGGTCCCACCAGCCACGCAGATACACCCCACCCAGCACCGAGGCCAGCTCCCCGGCCTCCAGCAGGGTGGAGGCGGTGTCCGCCCCGCCGAGGAGCAGTTCGAGGCGGGCTTGGGCGGTTTTGCGGTCCCCTCGGGCGTCGGTCTCGCCGATCACGAACCGCGGTGGCTGGGAGAACAACAGCGCCGACGAACCCCGTGCGAGGTCGGCGGCGAGGGGAACGTGCAGGCGTTTGGTCGCCTGCGGGTTCGGGCGGCCCCAGAAGAACCGCGCGATCCGCCCCACCAGCCCGCCCGCGAACTGCGACGGCCGGAAAGCCGGGTAACGCTGGTAGTGCTCAGCTAGACGGTCGGTGTCCCCGGCGTACCAGGCGTCCCACACCCGCATGGCTTTCTGTGCCTGGTCGAACGGTGGTGGCGGCCAGGCGATGTCGGTGTCAGGCAGCATCGGGGACCTCGTCGAATCCGATGATCGGCCGCCAGAGTCGTTCGGTGGTGATGAGCGCGTAGCGGAGGGCGTCGATGCCGTGGTCGTTGACCTTGATGGGTGCGTCCTCGCCTTCTTCGGTGGCCGTGGTCGACCAGGAGTAGGCGGGCAACTCGAGCAACAGGGCAGGACACCGCGACGACACCTTGAGCAGGCCGCGGGCGAAGAGCATCGCCATCACCCGCAGCCCGTAGAGAACGTCGTTGTCGGCGACACTGGTCTCGAGGCCGTCGGTGTCGAGCTGCACCCGCAGCGACGCCGCCGACGGATCGGCGATCACGAACTCCGGACGCATCCGCGCCTGCCGAAGATCCGGTAGATGCCCCTGGGCGAGCCAGGCCCGGATCTCGTTCGAGAGTTCGGCGTCGGTCTTGCGCTGACTCATCGTGGAGGGCTCGTACCGGTATTCATCGACGGCGTAGAGGACTCCGTCGACGCCGATCCCGAGGAGCACGGCATGGGTGGGGTTGGTGGTGCCGTAGTCGATACCGACCGCGATCAACTTCGACATCAACGGCAGCGCGGCCCAGTCGATGACGTGGCCGTCGTCCCAGGAGTCGAACACCGACCCGTCGGCAGCGACCCAGTGCCCGAGGATGAAGCGGCGGTACCAGAGTCCGGAGTACTCGCGCTTGTACTGGAGTTTGCGTTTCTCCGACAGGGCCGGGTTGTCGTCGAGTTCGAAATGCCATGTCCGCCACTCCGGCAACAACGGTTCCCCCTCGGCGTCGGTCTTGTCGATGCGGTCGAGGAACTCGCGCTTGAGCCAGTGCACGGGGTTGTCGGGGTTGGTCGACCCGAACAGGCGCGCGTCGTCGAGGGACATGCGGCCGAGGAGCTGGCGGAAGAAGTCCGGACGAATGACCGTGATCTCGTCGACGTAGGCCCCCGCCACCGTGAGCCCGCGCAACGACATCTCCGCCTTGGCGTCCGATGCGCCGAGCATGTAGACCCGGCGGCCGAGAATGGTCGCGGTGGGTGCGCCGAGGGTGTAGGAGACCCGTCCCGCGAGATGCCCGAACAGAGCGGGGTCGCGCATGGGTTCGATGACATTGCGGGCCAATGACTCTCGCGTCCGGCCGACCATGACGAACTGTCCGCCCGAGGGTGGATCGGACAGGAAGATCAACCAGCACAGAATGGAGGCGATGGTCTTGCCGGAGCGGATCGCGCCTTCCCAGATATTGCAACGCACCACCGCCTGCACGATCGAGACCGCCTGCTTGCGCGAGATCGGGAGTTCGTCCAAGACGCTCACGACACCGCGCCGTCGTCGGCCTCGTCGGGCGCGGCGGTGAGATCAGCGTCCAAGCCCTGGGCCTGCTCGACATGGTCCTGTTCGACCGCAGCCTTGAGCTTGCCGAACAAATCGCCCAACATGCTGCGGTCGGAGGCCACGGTTTCGTTGCTCTGGTTCGCGATCAACTCCGACAGACTCCGCAGAGCGAGGGACAGCGCGGTATAGCCGTCGCGCACATCGCGCAGCGGCGGCAACGGCAGCGTGACCGGGATCAGGGTGTCGAGGCCGCGTTCGTAGCTGGTGACCGGACTCCACAGTCGTTCGTGCAGGGCCGGGATTTGAGCTTCGAGCATTTCAGCGAAATCCAGCCGCCGCCGTTTCAACTGCTCGAGACGCGCCGCGCTGGCCTCGGCGGTCTGGGACTGGTCGAACCGTATTCCGAGCCGACGCGCCCAGTAGGTGATGGCGGCGGGGTCCACGCCGAGGATCGTGGCGATTTCGTTGCGGCCGCGGCCTTCGGCGTGCAGCTCCACGATGCGGTCGCGGTCGGCTTCGGTGAGCTTGCCCGGCCGTCGTCCCGCCGCGCGCCGTGCCTCGGCGGCGGGGTCGGGGGCGGTGCTGTCGTCGGTGTCGTTCATGTCGTTCAGGTGCGGAACCGCGCGGCCCAGGCCGCGATCTTGCGGTCCGCGCGGTCGCGTACCGCCGACATCGGGTTCGGGACCGGGGCGCCCGAGGCGGCGTCGATGACCAGTAGGCCGGTTTCGGCGAGGATCACCGTGGCCTCCTGAAACTCGGCCAAGGCTTCGCAGTAGGCCGCGAACTCGAAGACGTTGGCCGGGGTGAGTTCGGTGTGCGGGGCCAGGCGCTCCCACATGGCGCGGGCCTCGGCCGTCAGCCACTCGGGCGGTTCGGCCTTCCACGCCAGCAGCGACACCGGCGGGGTACGCCGCAGCGGGATGACTGGGTAGTCCGCAGCACTCACAGCTCACACCTCGATTCACAGGAGAGGTTCGGGGTGCCAGCGACACCGCAGGGTCGGGTAGTTGTGTCGCTGGCGCACGGCCGAATACGGGTCAGGAGCCGGAGGTCGAGGCTCCGCCCCGCGATCCGGCGATACGGCTGCGGGCGCGTTGTCCGGCAGCGCGTAGCACGGTGCCCAGGCGTCGGCCTGCGGATGCGAATCGGTTCATCGGTGATTTCCTCCTTCCCGGTCTGGTCGGTGTTCGGGCATGAGAAAACCCCGGCAGGAAAGCCCTGCCGGGGCTTGCGGAACAGCGGGGTCGCGCTATCTCTCGTCGAGGTCGATGCCGAGGATCTCGGCTACCTTCTCGCCGTCAAGGTATTTGTCTCCGAGTTCGACCAATTCCAGTTTGCGCAGGAATTCATCCTTCTGCGCACGCGAACGGAAGCAGACCGCGACCCAGAATTCCGAGTCGTTCATGGCCGCGAATTTCTCGGCCCACTGTTTACTCGCCCCCGACAACCCTTTACCGAGGGCGTCGAGTTCGGCTTTCACATCGGCTTCGAGATCGCCGGTCGAATCTCCTCGCACGTCGGCGAGCGGGTCGGGGTGGGGTTGGCGTCGCAGCGCTGACGCGATGTCCTCGCGGGAGGCTTTCACTTTGGATTTGCCTGCTTTGAGCATGGCGAGGACGTCATCGGGGAGCGGCATTCATCACCTCCGCGCGAAAGATTTCGAGATCGGCCAGGGGGAACCAGGACAGGATCGTCTGGTAGTCGTCGGGGAAATGGGTGCGGATCTTGCCGAGGTAGTCGTAGCGGATACCGTCCAGCGAGCGTTTGAACAGCGGGTAGTCCGGGCCGACCTCGATCCCAGCTCGTTTGATCCGTGCCCAGACTTCCTTGGTCTCCCAGTCCCAGAGCGGGGATTGACGTCGGGTGCGGGGTTTGACCGGTCCCCACCGTTTGATCGCCAGCATCCGGGTCGCGGAGTCGGCGGCGCGGACGCCGTCGAGGATCCAGGTGTCGGGGGCGGCGAACGCTTCGCGCATCAGCTGGTCCCATTCCTCGCGGGTGGGTACCCACAGGTCGGCGGCCTCGATGATCGCGCACCGCTGCGGCGGTTGAAAGACCAGGTTGGACAGCATCCGCCAGAACGCATCCGCCGGGAGATCGATGATCCGCGTTTGGAAGTGCTGTTCGTAGCGGTCCAGGTCAGCGCGCACGAACCGCAGGCCCGGCACGATGGACTTGTGGATCGGGATGACCTCGATACCGCGGTCTGCCAGCTCGAGCCAGACCGCGATGGAGTCCTTGCCGCGGGAGAAGTTCAGGATCACGGGTTTGGCGGTCTCGGCGATCCCGTCCAGCAGTTGTATCGAGGACGGGTATCCGGGTAGTCGGATCACGGCGTCTCCCCTGGCCTGACGGGTCGGCCGGCACTGGGCCTGCCTCTGTCAGTTTCCATCATGAAATCCTCACTCTGTGAATTTCTTTCATGCCCTGAGATAGGGCACACCAGGGAGGCTAGAGGGCAGCCTCACACCATTTCCCCACCCCCAAACAAGGCTTGAGAGCCATTCTCAAGCCCTGAAGTAATCCAGGGGTACCCCAACTCACCCCAGAGTCATTCTGAGGCCCACAACCTCAATTCAGGCCCATTTTGCAGGGATTATAGATTCTCTACTTGCACACCTTTTCCTATTGTGGTTTTGTGGGTTGTGGAAGTGCTTTACAGGCTTCAATTCACCACTGGGTACCTGCCTTTCGACTGATGGCAGGGTCGCCCCAACAATTCCGCCTATTGGTACGGCGACGCTCATATCGTCTTCTGGGTGAATTTCGGCAGTTTCCGGTGACAGCGGAGCTATGCCAATTTTCGCGGGGGAAGTCGCACCGAGTTTTACCCGCTCGGTGGCTCCCGCATGTCGTTTGAGAACTCCACAGTGTGAACCATGCCAGGACAGAGATCTTTCTGTCCGTCCGTTCCTGCCACTCCATTTCAGGGTGGCAGTCGTTCACTGGGAGAATTTCATGTCCACTCGCACCAGCACACGCAACGGCTCCACCGGACCGCGCAAAGCGACGCCGTCGAAGGCGAAACCGCAGGCCAAGCCCGCGGCCGAACCGAAGAAGGCCGAGCCGAGCCCGGATCCGGAAGCCAAGGCGCAGAAACCCTTCTGCGGCACGTGTGGTTCCCGGATCGCCCCGGAAGAGACCGACCCGTTCCTGGGATCGCCTCTGCTGTATGACGATTCGGGTTTCGCGAACCTGTCGGGTGCCTTGTTCCTGTGTGGTTGGCAGTCGCAGACCTTGCAGAAGGTCGTCGACGGCCGACCGACCGTCACGCTCGTCGGTACTCCCGTCGACGCTGCCGGTAAGGCGTTGCCGAACCGCAAGATCGTCACCGCGACGTGGCATCACCGCACCGATATCGGATGGGTGCAGATGGCCGAACTGTGCGGTTACAGCCGCTCCGACGGCCAGGGATTCCAGAACCGGACCGCCGAGCAGTTGGTGGAATACGTCGGCCGCAACATCGCCGAATGGGTCCTCGCACCCATCGACGAAGCGGCCGAGCCCAAGCCGGAAAGCAAGGGCAAGACCAGCGGCGGTGGGGGCAAGGCCGGGGTGAAAGCCTCGGCCGCGCCGAAACCCGACCCGGAGCCCGAGGCCCCCGACGATTCGGAGGCCCCCGAGCCCACGGTCGCCCCGGAATCCAAGGGCCTGCCCGCAGGCTCCACACCACCCGCTCCCGAGCCCGAGCCGGAAACGGCCACGGAGCCCGAACCCGATTCCGTTGCGGTGCAGGCCGATCCCGGCGACGGTGATTCCTCCCTGGTGGAGGATGCCGCCGGGATCGGGGTGGAGGAAGAAGTGATCGCCGAAGGCGCAGCCGTCTGAACGACCGGCTGTCGCCGGACACCGAGAGGCCCGGACCGAGCCAGTGGATAGCTGGCTCGGGACGGGCCTCGCTTCATCCAACCATCCCAGGAAAGGCAACACCGATGGATTCGGAGAAGGAAACCTCCACCGAGCAGTTGATGCGTCGGGTTCGGGGGCTTTTCGCCAAGGCCGAGGGCACCGACAACGAGCGTGAGGCCGAGACGTTCCGGGCCAAAGCCTACGAACTGCTCGCCAAACACAACCTCGACGAGATGGCTGTGCGGGCGTCCGGGCAGCACACCGCTGCCTCGGCGCGTGACAACGAGATCGTCGTGGTGCGTTTCGATGTCCCGTCGCTCTACCGCACCGAACGGATCCTGCTGCTGGCGTCGGTCATGGTGCCGTTGTACTGCAAGTCGATCGACTGCGGTGACGGTGTCGTGCGCTGTCTCGGGGTGCGCGCCCAACTGGATCGGGCCCGGTTCCTCTACAGCCTGCTGATGCCGCAAATGATCTCGGCCACCAGCAAATACGTGCCCGACGATCCGTTCGACCGCGCGGCCGTGGTCCAGGAGCGCCGCTCCCATATGGCCGGGTTCGCCGACACCGTCTACAAGCGGCTGCTCAAAGCCGCCGCCGACGCGATCGGTGATTCCGGCTCGAATGCCGCCGAGGTGGTGCGGGAATTGATCAAACGGGTCGATGCCGCGTTCGACGCGAAATACCCGCACCGCACCAGCGGGACCGGAAACCGCTACGGCGGTGCCGGATTCGCGGCCGGAGCTCGCAGCGGCAACGCCGCCGATGTCGGGCACACGCGGATGGGCGGGAGCCGTAAAGCCCTGGGCTCCTGACATGTCCCCGTAGGCCCGGGCATCTCTGACCAGGTGGCCGGGTCTTCGGCCATTCCGACAGTACTGACCCGGCGGCGGTCTCCCGGCCCTCCTCAGCCGGGGCCGGGGTACCGCCGCCGCTTGACCCCTGCTGCACCGCAGCAGGTTCGGTGACCGGGCTTTGCCCGGTCACCCGCCGCGTCCCGACCCGCTAGCAGATCGGAAGAGCGG
>NZ_JBEXFQ010000028.1:0-104482 GCF_040606855.1 Nocardia sp. NPDC005366 | reverse complement strand
CGCTAATTCTCTAGAAACAGCGAAGCGCTAGAGAATTAGCGAGCGGACGGGGGCAGGCGCTGCGCCGAAGGCGCAGGTCAAAGCAAGAAGCGGAAAAGTGTCCCGAAGTTTTTCGGGGAATCTCATTTTCGGGACATCTTCGGGTCAACTTCGGGACATTCGCGGGTCAGATCTTCGCTTCAGCGGTGTGACTGAGTACCCAATCGCGGTAGTCGTCAGGGCATTCGAGGGGATAGGCGGTGACTGAATCGGCACAGATAGCCCGCGCTCGGATGGCCACCAAGTGTTGCGCCCGGGTGTGCAGACGAACTCGAGTTCTAACCCCGCTATCCGCACTACGACCTTGGTAGACCTCGCCAGTTGCGGCGAGCTTCGCGGCGACGAGTCTTCGAGTCAACCGGCCGAGAGCCTCGGGGGGCACACCTGCCGCATCGAGATAGACGGTTACGAGCTGGTGGCAGTAGTTGGCCATGTTTTGAGGTTCTCCTTTTGGTCTTTGACCGCCAACAGCTGCTGCTCTGCTACCGCCTGCGATCGCGCGAGCACTCCCCAACCGCGAACGACGATGCCGTCGTAGTCGAGACCGGCCCAGATGCCTATTGCGTGCTGCCCCTGGGGATGAAGTGCGAAGTAGTACGACCCAGCTGTCCGGACACCTTCGTCATTGGATTCGTACCATCCGAGCAGAGTGCCGGTATCTCGGTGGAGCCTGAGCTCCCCGACCCATGCATAGTCTCCTAGCTCAAGGGCGTTCTCCCCCTGGGCTCGTTCGCCGTCGAGAATGAGAAAGTCACCGTCTTGCGCGATATGGAGGGGATGAGTGTCGATTCGCTCTTCCCCGTCTTTCCAGGTTTGCCAGGAGGCCCACCACTCGCCGCCGAGACTCGGTCCCGTGCTTGCGCGACCCGCCAACTCCGTCAACGAGATGCCTAGTGCATCTGCAAGTTTCACGGCAACCGGCAGGGTCGGGGCCTGACTACCTTCTTCGTAGCGCCCGATCTGACGAGCAGTAACCCCAGCCAGCTCGGCCAATCGGCTCTGCGTCAGCCCCTTGCGGATGCGGTAGTGCTCGATCACGTCGTTGGCGGCCATAGGGCACCTTCCGTTGTGTTGGTAAACGTGGCTCCGACATCCACACTTCCAGCGGTTGACCTATTAGTCAACATAGGACTATAGTCCGATTCAGTCCCTAGTCGGATTCGGACTTATAAGTCTACTGCGGGACGCAAAAAACTCCCCGATGGCGGTAACCATCGGGGAGTCAGTGCTCAGGAACGGGCTGGAACCCGCCCTGGGCGATCACTTCAGGATTGAGAGGTCCCAGAAGCATGTCCAGTGTAGAACCTCCGGAGTTCGTGCCGGAAATGAACGACCACCGGTCGAGTGACCAGATCAGAGCCCGTGAAGCCCGCGTGCAAGCGGTCGCGGTGGCGGCCGAACGAGTGTTCGCGGCGGCCGAACGCCGCTACGTCGCAGGTGGACGCCGTTCGAGGGCGCAGGACGCGATCGATGCCAGCGAGCAAGCCTGGAAAGCAGCCCACCCCGAACACGGTGCCCGTGCCCGTGCCCGTGCCCGGCGTGACGCCGACGCGGTGCACCTCGCGGCGAGTCAGGATCTCGATGAACTCCAGGCGCGTCGTGATCGTGAGAGCGCGCAGGCTCGTCAGGCCCGTCGTGGTGTGGAGCGGTCGCGATGACCGAGACACCCAAGGACCGCACACTGCTGGATTCGCTGTTGCGTCAGCAGCATTCACGCAGTCACACCGAGTTCAAACGTGCCTATGACCGTGCCGCCGCACGGATCGAACCCGAACTCGTCGGCACCGCACCGACCCGCGTACCCGCCGACGTGCGGATCAAGCCCGCGGTGGACTCGCACCGGTCTCCGGAACCACCCGACACCGTCACACCGATCCGGTCGGTGACAGTCGGTCTCGACCGCCCGGCGCCCGCACAGCCCAACACGCACGCCGACATTCCGCCCGCGGCCGGTACAACGATCCACACCAACGCCCGCATGCGCGCGCTCATGAGCTGGGTCGACCAGAACTCACCACTCAAAGAAGCCGACATCCACCCGCAGCGCGAACCCGACCAATACCGCTCCTACAGCCGTGGCCGGGGCATCGAACGCAGCCAGTGAACCGCGCGGCCGTGACCTGGGTTTCGTAACCGGTCACGGCCGCGCAGGACCTCTATAGACATCTCAGATGTCCATGGACGTCCAGACAAGTACTGCCAGGGGCTGATGCCGTCCCCTCCATTCTCGGTGTCATTGCAGTGCAACGTTTTCCACGCTTCCCAACAGAGAGGGGGTTGACTCCTGATGAACCACAAGAAGAGGGTTCCAACTGGCGGCAGTGATGCGGCGGCCGAACGCGACCAGCGCATCCGGCAGCTGCGAGACCTCGGCGCCACCTACCAACAAATCGCGCGACAGCTACGCATCAAAGCGCGCACGGTCGAAACCGTGCTCGGTGAAGCCGCAGCCCTGCACGAATCCGGCCATACGGTGCGGGAAATCGCAGCGCAGATCGGGTTGCCCAAGTCGACGGTGCAACGGCTGTTCGCCGATAAGTCGGGCACCTCGTCGTTGTGGACGGCACGCAGCACCACCGCCATCGCGGGCCTGGTCGACATGTACGCCATGCAGATCGACGTGTTGGCCTGGTACCTCAACATGGATCGATCCCACGTCTACGCGCTGATCAATCAGCTCCACGCCGATCGGATGATCTCCAAACCGGTCAAGGTCGCGGCCGGTGCGAAGTGGGTTGTACCGACCGGAGAAACCGCGGCGTCCTACCTCGGATGGCGACCCCACACCGTATGGCGGCCCCCGGACAAGGACTACGAACACTATCGCGCCGTCGCCCAAGCCCGCATCATGCTCGGCGCCACCGACCCACACCACTGGATCTCCGAACGGCGTATCCGCCATGACGCGGAGATGAAACGCCGACGTTCCCGCAACCGTAACGAAACGCTCGGCCACATCCACGACGGCCGGTTCCTCGGCCGCGTATCCGGCACCTACGGGTGGTGGGCGGTCGAGGTAGAACGCACCCAAAAAACCAAGTCCCACATGGACGAAGCCCTACGCGGCGCGATCTACGCCGCCCGCGATGCCGAACCCGAACCCATGATCGGGCTGCTCTACCTCTACCAGGGCCACAACGTCGAACGAACCGTCATGGCCGCGGTCGACCGACTCCCACCCGCCCTGGCCGACCTCGACATGCACTTCGCGCTGCGCGATTTCGATGCCGAATGGTCGGCGTTCCTCACCAACCGCACCCGCGCCCGTGCGGCGAAAACCATCCCCAACCTCACCGGCCTCACCGCGACAACCCCGAAGGAAATGCCATGACCACCACCGACGACAGAATCCCCGGCAGCGTCGACACCCGACGCCAGGCACGCGCCCTGGGCGGGATCGTCCCCCACCACGGTATGCAAGTCGACACCCTCGCACTGTTCCTGGGCACCAACCGCAGCCACTCCTACGAAGTCGCCGCCGAACTCCTCACCCTCGGCCTGGTGCATCCCCTGCGCGAGATCGGCGCCGGCGCGAAATGGATCCTGCCCACCTCCCTCGGGGTCCGCTGGTACCTCGGCCGCTCCGGCTCGACCTGGCGACCTTCTCTCTTGTGGTCGATCCGTGCCCGCGCCGTCGTACACACCCGCATCGCATTGGGAGCCTGCGACCACGAAGCCTGGCGCACCGACCACGACCTGTGCATCGACAACGCCCACCGAGGCCGCTACCTCTACGACGGCCAATGGAACACCCCCGAGGCCGTGGTCGCGGTCAAAGTCGATACCGCCGCCTACCGCCTCACACCCGGCAAACTCGCCGACACCCTACGACGCGTCACGAACCGCGTTCGTGAAGACGGTTGCACCGGACTGCTCTGGGTGTCCCACGGCGCCACACCCGCCGACATCGTGCGCACCACGCTCACCGAACGCGCGTATCACGGCGAGGCGCTGACCGTCGCGGTCCTCGACTACACCGATCTCACCGACCCGAACACACCGGTGATCACACCGTGGGGTGTCGCATGAGCGAACCGCCACGCACCACCGATGGGACAACCCGGGACACCGTGCGCACCACGCGGGACACCAGCGCACCGACGCGCACCCTCGATGAAGCGCAGCGCGCCGACACCGACCCGACGCTCCACAACGACGCTCAGACCACCAAAAACCACAGGTCACCGCGTCGCTTTGTCGCGCCGTACGAACCAACCAGCCAACACCGACCGACCAGTACAGACACCGAACCACTGTTCAATGTCACGTCAAGCAACGACGCGCGCACCGCGCGGGACACCCAGCGCACCGTCGAGCGCACCGGTCGGGACAGCGGTGCGCACCACGGGACACCGACTGTCCCACCGCGAGACACGGTGCGCACCGAGCGGGACACCTACGCACCGGACGAGACACCCGCTGTCCCGCAGCGCACCACCACACGAACCAACGCACCGCACCGAAACGGAGAGACCATCATGAGCACCGACAACTTCCTCCAGGCCGTCGACCTCGAACAGATCACCGGCATCCCTGCCGCTACCTGGCGCTACTGGGCTCACAAGGGCACCGGTCCGGCCAGCTTCAAAATCGGTCGACGCCGCGTCTACCGCGAAAGCGTCATCCGCGCGTGGATCGCGGACCAGGAAGCCCAGACTTCCCGGGGTGGTGCTGCCTGATGGCGACTCGGCGCAACCCGCGTTCGGGTATCGAGGATCGCTGGTATCCGACAGTGGTCGTGACCGACCCGGTAACCGGCGCGAAGTCCAAGAAGAAGGAGAAGTCAGCGGAACGGTTCGGCAAGGGCAAGCGATGGCGTGCCCGCTACGTCGATCCGAACGGCGTGGAGCGTTCGCAGTCGTTCGACACCAAGGCCGCGGCGCAACGCTGGCTCGACAGCGACGTGACAACCAAGGTCGTGACCGGCACATGGGTCGATCCAGACCGTAGCGCGGTCCTGTTCAAGGTGGTTGCTGAGAAGTGGTTCGCGACAAAGAAGTTCCGCAAGCCGAAGACCGTCGCCGGATACCGCTCTCTTCTGGACACCCTCGTGCTTCCGCAGTGGGGGTCGGTGCCGTTGCGCGACATCGACTTCGAGGACATACAGGATTGGGTGGTGAACCTGTCGGAGTCGGGTAGCGCCCGTTTCAAGGGACAGGGCCTATCCCCGTCTCGGGTCATTCAGTCGTATCAAGTGCTCGGCCAGGTGCTGCGGTTCGCGGTGAAGTCCAAACGGCTCGCGCACAATCCGGCTGTCGACATCGAGCTTCCGTCGACGCTCGCCGGTGAGCGTCGGTACCTCTCCCATCTCGAGGTCATGAGGCTCGGCCTCGCAGCAGGCCGGTTACGTCCGCTGGTGTTCACTCTCGCCTATACCGGCATCCGCATCGGTGAGGCGTCGGCGCTGCGGGTGATGGACGTAGATCTGGTCAATCGACGGCTTCGCATCACTCGTTCGGCAACTCCGGTCACTGGAAAGGGAACCGTGGTGACCGACACGAAGAACCACAATTCGCGGGCGGTGCCTATTCCGGAAACCCTGGCGAAGGATCTCGAAACCCTCATGCAAGACCGCGAATTGACCGCGCAGCTGTTCCCGAGCGAGAAGGACGGTGGACTGCTGGAGTACAACGAGTTTCGTCGGGCATTCAACGAAGCCGCGAACTCGGTCGGACTTCGGGGCCTGGTGCCCCACGGGCTACGCCATACCGCGGCGTCGTTGGCAATCAGCGCCGGGGCCAATATCAAGGTCGTTCAGCGGATGCTCGGCCACAAAACGGCCATGCTCACACTCGACCTGTACGGGCATCTGTTCCCTGACGACCTGGACATCGTTGCCGCAGGGATGGAGGCCGGTGCCAAAGCTGCTGCGGACCAATTGCGGACCGCATGACAGAAATTCCGGCTCCGGCCTCCAAAAAACAGCCCTGACCTTTGAGCGAGCGGCGGGAATTGAACCCGCGTAAACGGCTTTGCAGACCGTTGCCTCAACCACTCAGCCACGCCCGCCTCGCCGATAAGACTGCCGGTAGGGCTCCGATCCGACCAGGCTTGGATTCATGATGATTCCAATACGTGCGACGCCGTTTCGCGGGCTCGGCCTCTCGATCGGTCCGGCATGGAATGATCGAGTCCATGTCTCGGCCACGCCCGCTCCCGCTCGACCCGATCGAGGAGGCCCACCGCCAATGGGTCGGCCACGGCTGGGGCGATGTCGCCGATGGAATGGCCGCGGTCACCTCGCTGGTGCGGGCGCAGCAAATCGTCATGGCGCGGGTGGACGAGGCGCTCAAACCCACCGGGCTGACCTTCTCCCGCTACGAACTGTTGATGCTGCTGAGCTTCAGCAAAACCGGCGCACTGCCGATGGCGAAGGCGAGTGCTCGGCTCCAAGTGCATCCGACCAGCGTCACCAATACCGTCGACCGACTGGAATCCGCCGGATTGGTCGAGCGGGTGCCGCATCCGAGTGATCGCCGCGCGACGCTCATCGAAATAACCGATGCCGGTAGAGAATTGGTCGCCCGCGCCACGGCGGAATTGAACGCCAAAGTGTTCGCGCTGCCCGGTCTGCCACCGGACCGCGTGCAGACACTTCTGCAGCTACTTTCGGAATTCCGGCACGCCGCCGGTGACTTCGACAACGGCGGCGCCGAGCCGGTGTGGTCCGCCCAGGAAAGCTAGGTCTCCGAACCCGACTGGTCTGTTCGTTACGGCGCTGAATCGTCTACCGGGTAACGTCCCGGCATCCGCCGAGCGAATTAGTTGCGGCATTGTCTTGGCAGCGGCGGGGAAAAGGTCCACCATGGAGTCCATGGTGCTGGTTCTCGGAGTGTCGGCGGGCGCCGGCGGCGCTCGCGCGGTGCTGACGCATTCCGACCAACCGCACCTTCCCCCCATCGAACGCTGTCAGGTTCCGCGACGAGCGGGCGGCGGTATCGAGGAGCCCGTCTTCGAGGCGATCCTGCGTATGCGGCGCTCCGCCGACCAGCGCGACGAACTCATCAGCGGCACCGCCGTCACCTGTCGATGCCCGCTGCACGCCGAATCCATTCGAGCGGGCGCGGGAAACGATCCGCTCACGATCGTCGACGAACCGCTGGCCCAACTGCGCTACCTGCGCTTCACCGGACAACTCCCGGACAGCGGCTCGGTGATCCTCTACGACCTCGGCGCCTCCGGTCTCACACTCACCCATGTCGACTGCCGCACCGACGCGGTGTTGTCCAGCAAACGCAGCACCGTCCTCGGCGGCGACGGCTACGACGCGCTGTTGCGCTGGCAGCTGGCCCGCGGCGGCGTCCTCACCGACAAATCCACCAGTCGCAGGCATCGCGAAGCGCTGAGCAGTGCGCGGGTGATCACGGCGATGGACGCCGTCTCCGGCGGACGCGCTGTCATCACCCGCAGCGACCTGGTGGAACTGTGTTCGGCGGGAATCCACCATTCGGCGTCCTTCGTGCACCAGCTCATCGAGGAGTCCGGCGTCCAACCGGATGGCCTGGTGCTGCTCGGCGGCTGCAGCCGCAGCCCCGACGTGCGCGCGGAACTCGCCGGACTGGTGGATCTGCCGATCATCTACGACTCCGAACCGGAATACCTGTCGGCGCGCGGCGCGGTACTGCTGGCCGCGGAGCGCCACCACGGCGATGTCAGGATGGCACGCGTGCGCACCGGGGCCACGGCCGTGCCCGCGCGCCCGGCCGTTGGCCGCCGAAAGGTGATCGCGGCGGTCGCGGTGACCGTGGCCCTCGGCGCGACGATCGCCGGACTACTTGCCGTGGAACGGAATTCGACGCACGACCCCGACGGGGGAACCGCGCCGACCCAGGTGGAAATGGGCACAAGGCCCCACCTGTCCAATAACTGATTCCGGCGTGATCGCCGGATTGTCGCTACCCATGTCGGTCGACGGCCGTGCGGCAGAAGCGTTCTCGCGAGCCGATCCGGCGGGCGCTTTCCACCCGCGATGATCCCGGCCGGGTGATCCGGCCGGGCTCACCCGATCAGCGGTTCTCGAACTTCGCCGGACGTTTCTCGACGAAGGCGGCCATGCCTTCCTTCTGATCCTCGATGGCGAACAGAGAATGGAAGACGCGGCGTTCGAAACGCAGGCCCTCGGCGAGGGTCGTCTCGAAGGAGCGGTTGACCGATTCCTTGGCGATCATGGCGACGGGCAAGGACATCGAGGCGATGGTGGTGGCCACCTCGAGAGCGGTGTCGAGCAGTTCGGCGGCGGGGACGACGCGCGAAACCAGACCGGCCCGCTCGGCCTCGTCGACGTCCATATTGCGGCCGGTGAGCACCAGATCCATGGCTTTGGCCTTGCCTATGGCGCGGGTGAGCCGCTGTGAACCGCCGATACCGGGGATGACGCCGAGTTTGATCTCCGGCTGCCCGAATTTGGCGGTATCGGCCGCGATCAGGATGTCGCAGATCATCGCGAGTTCACAACCGCCCCCGAGCGCGTAACCGGCGACGGCGGCGATGGTCGGCTTGCGGAAATTCGCCAGCCGATCCCAGCGCGCGAAGAAATCGTTCATGAACACGTCCATGTACGACTTGGGCTGCATTTCCTTGATATCGGCGCCGGCGGCGAAGGCCCGCTCCGAACCGGTGATCACGACCGCGCCGATCTCTTCGTCGTGCTCGAGTTCGTCGAGTGCGGCGATGACGTCGTCGAGAACCTGCTCGTTCAGCGCGTTGAGCGCCTTCGGACGGTTCAAGGTGATCCAGCCGACCCGGCCCTTGCGTTCCAGCAGAATCGTCTCGAATTCGGTCACTCGGCATCCTCGTGGTCGGAGCGGCTACGGATATCTGTGACGATACATCAGGGGTGTTTTGCGAACTTCGCTCTAGTACCCTCGCGGGCTCGGGTGATCCTCTAACATGCTGTATCACAACAAAATTGGTGCTAGATCACCCCCGGAAGTTCCCGGGAATTCCCCGCCTTCCCAGCGAAAAAGACGGTCAATCCTCCACTCGACACCCGCTATGTCCCGGACGGAGCCACCGGGTTGGCCCTGCTGTGCGGTGGATTGCGCATGGGGCGGGCTGGCTGCCGCCTGCCCCATACCATAGGGCCTGCCCTTCGCGCGTAGAGGCTCCGGGGTCGAGGGTTGCGAAGCAATCACGCGGTGATGCCGTAGGCATCCTTGAAGCTGGGGGGCGCGGGGACACAATGCGGGCCACCACACAGCAGGGCCACGCGACTGGAAGTCGCGCAGTTGAACCCCTGGTCAGAGGCAATGCCGCGCAGTTAGCCCCCGCGTCGTCAACCGATCTCCAAACACCGCGCCACGGCAATATCGGCCGCAACACCTACCACATCGCGATCCACATCGACATCCTCAACCAGGCTCGACGCCTCACACCAAGACCTCAACTGCTTGGATCGTCATCACGGCCGGTTTCTCTCCGACCATGAAGATCTCCCCTGGTCATTTTTCCCCGGTGATCTCGCCGCGGGTACGTATGTCGGTCAATCGGTCGAATGCGCCATCGACAACCCCGTTGTCCAGGCCGGCGTCTCGCAGGACAGCACGCAACCGGCCCGGGTCGACGGCATAAGCGAGTTGGTGGAATTCTTCGATGGCATCGGACCGGCTGTCGTCGCGGTAATCGGGAATAGATAATTCGATGGGGTAACCGGGGTGGCGTTCGGCGACGAACGCCTCATATGAGGCCCAATCCACCGGCTCCCAGCAGTCCTCTCCACTGTCTCCGAACATGCCTGTTTCGAGTGCGACAACAAACGTTTCGAGCCATGCTTCGAGGGAGGGATAGGCGATGTGTCGGACACCTTCGCTGCTGTAGTAGACGATCTGTCCGGGCTCGCCGCCGAAGGCGGCCTGGAGATCGATACACATGTGGTCACCGCATATACTTCCCAAGAACGGGACCCAGTCGGTGCCCCAGAAGTCGGCGAAATCGTCGTTTTCCACAAGCCACGCCATCTCGTCCATGGTGGAAGCGATGTCTTTGGTCGACATCAGAGACCAGGGAGACTTCAGGACTCCCTCGTAGTCCGCGCTCTGTCCGTTACGCCAGGTGAGCAGCTCCCGAAGCAGCGGGGGAAGTTCGCCACTGACACGACGCGCAACCTCGTCGATATTGGCTTCCGAAGCGCCGGGCATGAGTCCGGAATGGTAGGCAGTTCGGTTCGCCGCGAGCCATTGATCAAGTCGCGCGAGGAGCGGGTGCATGCCGCGAACCTACTCGAAGCCACGCAAGCTCGTGCCTTCAAGGCTGAGAAGCCGCTAACCGTTCTGCATCTCCGACACGCAACACCCCACGCACCCGGTGTGACAACGCCGCCATCTCCGAGCTGATCGGTGGGATGACGGTGGGGAGTCGGAAAGACGGTGGATCTGATCTCGGTTCGATCGACCGGACCTGATGGTTCGGCAGGGAGCATGGCGACTCGGCACTACATCGACAGGAACGGGTACGTCCGCAAGGCCGTCGACAATGCGGACGTACTCGAAATCCTCTTCCCTGGCGAAACTGACGGAAGGGCCGATTCCGGTCACTTCTCCCCCGGCATCAAGCCTCTGAGCTGGGGTTCTCGCTCCGTTCCCTGATATCGGTGACGATACATCAGGGGCGTTTTGCGAACTTCCCGACACTTCCCGGTGCATCCCATCAGCACACACAATCGACTGTTGCACAACCAATTTGGGGCTGATTGGAGCCCGTGAGTTCCTGGGCATTCCTGCGCCCTCCCGCCGAAAATGACGGTCATTCCTCCGGCGATGTTCCCGGCTGAACATCGCCGGTTTGGCATGTCCGGGTGACTTCCCTCCCCCTGCTTCCTCGTCCTGGCCATCCCTGAGCTGAGGGAGGTCGTGTCAAGGGCGCTCTTTCCCTTGACTCGTCCGAGCGAGGTCAGACAATCGGGCCATGAGGAGGCAGGGGCTACGCAACCCCGCGCCTCCCTTTGTGCCGCTCAAGCTCAGCTTTCGCTGCTCGGGTCAACCGATCGCGTGCGGCCTCAACCTCTTGGAACGCGGCGTTGAAGATTTGCCGTGATTCCTCGATGTCGTCCTTTCTCTGCGCTTCAGTTCTCGGCCCGTCATAGTCGTGGCTACTGATGGCGTCGGCGATCATGTAGGCGCTCAGAATCAGATTCGCGTCTGAAAACATGGCTCTGAGGGCGAGGCACTCATCGCCCACCTCGTCGGCTCCCAGCATGTAGAGCGCTGGGGTGATCGCACCGATTTTTCGCGCATGGCCATCGATTTCCTTGAGCGCGTTCTTGATGCTGGCGTCGTCATCGGGTGATGGGACCATGGTGAATTGCGTAAGGTCGCCCTGAGCATTCAGAGCACTCTCGATGGCTTCAGAGCACAGTCGTAGCAGTGTCTCGCGTTGCCATTTGCTGTACTCGCGATCGTCAGCAGCAGCGATTGCAGCGCGGTTGGTGCGGTTGTTGATGCGAATGCCGACTATCGTCACCGAGGCGATGACGAGCGAGCTGATCAGCGGAAGCCACGGAGTCACTGGAGAATCTTTGCATCGTCGGCGGTCGCTCGGTTCGAACTTCCTGCAACCGGAGCACAGCCAGGCCCCACGTACGAGTGCCGGCGGATTCGGCGGGCAGCTGCGGGAGAGCAAGCCGGGGACGGCTCACGTAGTGCCCAGCACTGCTCGGTGAAACGAAAAGCGGCCAGAGTCGGAGAGTCCGCGTTCTGCCACGTCGCCAAAGCGGATGCCAGTACATGCGATCAGGACCAACTATGCGCCTCGGCGGCGCTCCCGCCACCGCCGCGCCGACGTACCCGGTTCCGGTTCCGAGGAGCGTGCGACGAGGGGCCGGGAGCGCGGCACGTCGTGGGCGCGGCGGCGGCGCGGCGCGCCGCCGTGGCGCTCTCTTGTTCCTATATGGCGAAATTCGGCAACAACTCGGCCACGTGCTTTTGCTACGCAGTGATTCAACTGGCACTGACTCTTTCGTTGTGACAGAACAATGCCCCGGTCGATACGGCGTCGATCGTGCCGTGATCGCCGGGGCATTGCCCGAGTCGTGCGGAAGCTAGAGTGCCTGTTCGACCTCTTCCACGATACGTTTGGCTGCCTCTGCTGGGCTATCGGCGTTCGTGACAGCCCGTCCGATGACCAGGATGTCCGCCCCGCTTTGGATTGCAGACTGGGGTGTGGCTACTCGTGCCTGATCGTGTGTCGGCGTATCGGTCGGTCGAATTCCGGGCACCACGGTGAGGATCTTCGGCGCAACAGTGCGAACGACCGTTAGATCACTTGCAGCGCAAACGATTCCGCCACAGTTTGCAGATACCGCGGCTTCCACTCGTCCCCTGAGGACTTCCTCTGTGGCGTTCGGGTCGCTGGTGAGTACGGTCACCGCGAGTACGGTCGGTGCGGCAACACCCGCAATACGGGCTCCTTCGTCGAGCCCGGAGACTGCGGCTTGGAGCATTTCGACTCCGCCGGATGCGTGGACGGTCAAGTATCGAGCACCGAGTGAGCCGAGTACCCGACTGGCTCCGAAGACGGTGTTCGGGATGTCGTGGAGTTTGACGTCCAAGAACACGTCCATTCCGAGTTCGCGAATCTGCTCGACTGCCTTCTGTCCGGCGGCGCTGAACAGTTGGAGGCCCACCTTCGCGATCCCGATGCTGGGCTGAACATCTCGTGCGAGAGACACAGCAGCATCTAGGTCACTGGTGTCGAGTGCGATAGCGAGCCTGCTCCTTGCGGCGATGTTAGACACGGTTTCTCCTATTCCTCGTTCTCGGATATGGGTGCTTCGAATGTGTCGAAGGTGATGACGTTGCCCTGAGCTGGGCGGACGTTGATGACTGCTTCGAGCGGCTCACCATCGGCGCCGAATGTTCCGTGGCTTTGCTCGAAAACGACACTGTGTTCGGCCAGGTCGAAGATCTCGCTCTCGTCCGCGGTGGCGATGCGTGCGCGAATCTGATTTTCCGTTCGCGTCACGACGTGCCCTGCGCTCTCGATCAGAGCAACCACACGAATCTGACTGTCAACCTCCAGTGCGGGAACCTCCCGAACGATCCCCTCCGGGAAGAACATCAGGGTGTTCTCGGTCACCACGTCGTTCAGGTATGTGCGGCTGTGGCGGCGGAAGATGCGTGCTCCAGCGTCGAGTTTCAGGAGAGATGCGACAACGGGCGGGGCGTCAACCCACTCTCGAGCGACGGTTTCCTTGCGGACGTTGCCGTTCACATCGCCCGCAAATAGGAGACCTTGTGCAGCTCTCGCTCTGGCGTAGCGGCCGGTCATAGGCCAGCTGGTCGCGCGAAGCTCTGGAGGTTTGGGGATAGCTCGCATCCCTGGCCGGTAGATCAACACACCTTCGGCGGTCAGGTGCTGCACAGCCCGTCCAGCAGTTTTTTCGTTCACGTCGAACCGCTCAGCGAGTGCGGCATTGCTCGGAAGTGACGACCCGTCGTACTGACCGGCCAAGACCTCCGCTTTCAGCGTCTCGGCGATGGAGACGTACTCGGGCTTCTTTGGCATTCCCACAGAATACAGGCGTCTAGGGGGCTAGCCGATCTCCCCTCCCCACCTCGTAGACAGGTACCTAGTACCTAGGTACCATGTACTAGTGGATAACCACTTACCTGCTGATCAAGGAGTTTAGAGATGGCTTTGAAGGACATGTGGATTCCGACCGACTTCCGTTCGGTGTTCCCGAAGGGTGTGTTGCTGCTCGGTGATGTCGAGGCGCAGACCGAGTTCAGTGAGGATCGCAACGCGCCGAAGCGTCAGGCGACCGACTACGACCGTGAGGGCAACGGCTCGGGTAAGCGGCTGTGGAAGGCCACGATCATGGACCGGGCGGGCGGCAAGGCGAACCAGGCGAGTTTCGATATCACGTTCGTCGCTGATCAGATGCCGGTTCCGGTGGAGCCGGAAGTCGTGGAGGGCTTGCGTCCGATCGAGTTGGAGGGGCTGTTGCTCAAGCCTCGCGTGGTCGGTAACGGCCAGTTCAAATCGATCGGCTTCTACATCCGCGCGACCGGGATCAAGGGCGACAACTCCGGTGCCAAGCAGGCTCCGGCCGGTAAGGCGGCGTGATCATGTCGGAGTATCAGATCCGGTCGAGCGTGTCCGCGGACGTGACGGTCGATGAGGTGACCGCGAAGTACAAGCCCGCCTACGAGTTCCACGGCGGCGAATACTCGGCATCGGTTCAAATCAAGTTCGGGACTCTCAGTGCAGCGTCGGTGACGTTGAGCATCGCTGATGCCCGCAAGCTGACCGAATCCCTGCCCGCGATCCTGGCCGAACACGACGCCGTCTCGGTGTCGGTGCCGGTGTCGCTGGTCAAGGCGGCGTGATGAGCGCGGCGGATCAGCACAAGTCGACGGCTATGAAGTGGGCTCGCTGGTCCGCCGCTGTCATCATTCTCGCGGTCGGTGTTGCTGCGTTCCGGCTCTCGTTCACCACGTTGCAGGATCTCGCGGTCATGGCTCGGGTTCCCGCTTCGGATGCGTGGCTGGTGCCGTTGATCGTGGACGGCACGATCCTGCTCGCTACCTTCGGTGTCCTGGTCGTGCCGAGTGGAACCAGCGAACGCCGGTTCTTCCTCAGAGTGCTCGTCGCTGGTGCGGTGGTGTCTGTGGCGGGCAACAGCATTCACGCGATGGCTTCCGGTCACCAGTTGCCGGGGTGGGCGGCGGCGATAGTGGCGGCGGTGGCACCTATAAGCCTGCTGGCGTGCACACACGGGCTGGCGTTGTTGTTCCGTACGGTCCAGCGTGCTCCGGTTGCTGCTCCGGTGGTCGGTGCGGTTGCGGTCGAACCTGTTTCGGCCGATCCCGTTCCGGTCCCGGTCATCGAACCCGAACCCGTTCCGGTACCCGCGCCGGTTCGACCGAAAAAGTCCACTCGAACTGATCCCGCGTTGGTCGCTCGCGCGGTCGAGCTGCACCGCGACGGCGTGAAGTATGCCGAGATCGCCCGCGAACTGGGTGTGTCGGCTCGGACCGCGGCCAAGTACGCCAAGTCCGCTACCGCGTCGGAATCCGTTGACTACGAGACGGTCCCGGCCGAAGTCCTCGACTCTGCTCCTCCTGCTCTCGAACCCCAACGTGCTCCTGTGCGTGTGGCCGCTCCCGCGGTCCCGGTTCGTGTGGCTCCTGTTCGTCCCGTGCGCCCGGTGCAAACCATGCTCCCGGTCGCTGCTGTTCCTGCTGGGGGTTTCTGATGGTCTCCGTCCTCTCGATCGCTGTCCCTTCCGTCTTCGCCGCTGTCATGGCCCCGGCCGTGCTGCTGGCTTCCTCCTCGCCCGAAACTCCGGCTCCGGTGTCGACCACGGTCCCCACCGATTGCGTGATGTTCTGCGACGAACCCCGCGAACTGTCCCCGGAGACCTGCGTCATGTTCTGCGAAGAACCGGCCGTACCGCCCTCGGGTGAGTGCCGTCTGTTCTGCGAGCTCGACCGCGGCTCTGATGACTGGGGGCTGTGACATGTACGAGTCCTTCGTCAACGTCATGCCCAACGTCGAGTTGGGCGCGGTCACCTACCGACCGAACGCCATCGCCGACGATCCGGCTTCCCCGCCGATGGTGCGTATTCCGTTCGACACCTTCGGTTCCGGGCTGTCGCTGAGCATCGCTGATGCCCGCATTCTGTTCGCCGGTCTGGGTGATGCCCTGGCCGTACACGACCGCTGCGCGGTCACTCTCGTGAAGGCGGTGGCGTGATGCCGCATCCGTTCCAGCAGCCCGAACCGGTCCAGGCTGAGGGCCATTGGGTCTCACCCGACAAAACCCGGCGCATCGACTTCGACGTGTGGGGCGCTCACATGCACGGGTACGGCTCTCCGGCCGTCAGCTACCAGGAATCGACCGGGGAAGTGTGGCTGAGCCTGGGCGGTCATCACACCAAGGGCAATATGCCGACGCTGCGCATGAGCATCCACGCAGCGGGTGAACTCGCCACCCTGCTCAGCCGCGCCAACCTCGACGGACTGATCGGCTTGGGCCTGGTTCCCGCCGAACTGGCCCAACCATTCCGAGACGTGACCTGCGAACCGTGCGACTGCCTCGAATGCGTCGCTACCGCCCTGGCCGAAGACCGTCAGCGCGAGGTCTGCGACTGCCCGCAATGCCTCACCGACCGCCTGAAAGGACAGTGCTGATGTCCGCGCTCGGTTCGATCGTCTTCGCTGGTGGCCTGGTCGCTGCTTCGGGCGGCATGGTGTGGCTGCGTTCCCTCGGTGCGGGTTCGGGTCCTCGCCTGGTGTCGCTGGCTGACATTGTGGCGGCGGCTCCGCCGGAGTTGCGGACCACGGTGTCGATCTTCGCTGATCCGTCGCAGATGAATCTCATGCTCCACGCGTTGGGTCTCGGGTCGGCCGAGGTCGGGTTTCCGAAGCTCGATGACTGGGTCTACACCGCGCACGGGCTTCAGATCGATCTGTTGATGCTGGGCGGTCAGAAGCTCAAGGACTGGACCGGTGAGGGCGTGCGTGACCAGTTCGCGCATTACCTGGCCGTGCCGGAGGTGACAGTGTCGTCACCCGCGAAGGGCTGGGTCCGTCTCCAGGTGAGAGTGTTCGACACTCTCGCTGTCCCGGCAGCGTTGCCGGTGACGGTTGCCGATGATGTCGACCTGGAGGCGGTCCTGGCGGGTGTGTTCGAGGACGGCGACGCCTGGCGGGTGCCGGTGCAGGGCCGTCACGTCCTGATCGGCGGCGGCACGGGCTCGGGCAAGTCCGGTGTCCTGTGGTCGCTGGTCAATGGCATGGGTCCGGCGATCGCGTCGGGGCGGGTCGATCTGCGGGTGATCGACCCCAAGGGCGGGCAAGAACTGTGGGAGCTCAAAGACCTGTGCACGCGGTTCTCCTGTGAGACCGGTGAGGAGATGGTCGAGCAGCTGGAAGAGACCGTGGTCGACATGGAAGCGGCGACGCAGCGTTACCGCGGTGTCCGCAAACCGGTCCCGACACCGGAAAACCCGTTGGTGGTCACGATCATCGATGAGGCCGCCACCTTGTCGGCGTTCTCCGAACCCAAGTTGCAGGCCCGGTTCGAACGTGCTCACGGCAAACTGCTGTCCCAAGGGCGTGCCCCGCTGTTCTCGGTGATCGAAACCGTGATCGATCCCTCGAAAGAGAATGTGCCGCAACGGCAATTGCTGCCGTACCGGATCGGTATGCGCATGGACGAAGCGTCACAGGTCGTCATGATCCACGGTCAAGGTGCACGCGAACGCGGCTCACATTGCGATGAGATCCCGCACACCACTCCGGGTGTCTGCTATGTCCAGGAGGACGGCAAGGCAGGCTTCCGGCGGGCTCGCGCGTTCCTGGTCACCGATGACGACGTCGACCGCATCGTCGTCACCTACAAGCCGGTCTCACCCCCGGTCGACCGGACGCCGCAACCCGCCGATGCCCCGATTCCGGCTCCCGCTGCCGTGGCTGTCCCGAACGATCCCTACCCGCTCGAAGGCGTCGATGCGCGCGAGCTGCTGGGTGACGATGACATTCCCGGCGACGGCGAGACAGGTCCGGTGGCGGCATGAAACGAGGATTCGTGACCGAGATCCATGTCCGTGTCTACTGCGATGCCTGCGGCCGGGTCTACACCGATCCGGGCATCGTTCCCGAACAGTTCGAGCCTGAGGACCTGGGCGCCTGTTTCCGCTCCCGCGCTCTGGCGGTCGACTGGTTCACCGGTTGCCCGCAGGGCTGGGTCTACGACGGCGATCGCGTCTTGTGCGATGCCTGCCGTGCCGTCGAACGCCATGAACTCGACACCACCGATCTCTACACCGAGGACTGAATCATGAAGCACAGCAACAACACCCGCAATACGGACTCCGATGACAACGTGATCGACATGATGTCGCGTCGTCGTGGGCTGATGGAGCGTCGCGGTGCCGATCCGCTGGAGGTCGCGGTGTACATGTGCGTGGAATCCGGCGGATTCGTCGCCTGGGGTGCCGACTACTCCGACTCCGATGACGGCGGGTGGGCGGCATGACCGGGACGTGGAAACCCGCCCCCGGCATGGACTTCAACCGGGTCTCCGTCGTGGTCGACCGCGGTCGTATCCGGGAACGCTGCGAGGTCTTCGCCCAGTACCGGCCTGAATCCCCGGCCGGTGCCGGTGAGGTGGAACTGACCTTCCACCGGGAAGCTGGGTTCGCTGCCGTCGCTCACCTGGTCATGACTCTCGATGATGCCGCGTCTGTGCTCGCGGTCCTGGCCTACGCGATCGGTGACGCCTGCGACCTGACCGGCCGCGAGATCCCCGAAGTGTCCCCGGTCCTGGTCCGCGGGTCAGGGGCGATGTGATGAGCACTCGTAAGTCGGTGCAGTGGGGCGTTCTGATCGGTGAGACCGTGCGCCCGCTCCCGAAGGCCCAGAACGTCACTCAAGCCCTGCTGATGGCTGAGCAGCCCAGCAACCGGGGCAAGCGTGGGAACAAGCCGGTGGTGGTGTTCCGCGACGGCGAACACGACATGTGGAAACGCCACCGCGACAACACCCCGGTACCGACACAGTTCGCTCTGTTCGACCAGGAGGCGTCGTGAGCACGAAACACATCAAGACCGCGAAAACCTATCTCGGACAACCCGAACCGTCTGACGCATTCACAGACGTTGCGATCGGGATCGCCTGGTTCGCGGTCAAGGCCGCTACTCGGTCGCTGTGGTGGGCGCTGCTGTTCCCGATGCTGTCGATCCCGACCGGCGCGGCCGTGGCAACCTGGCTGCTGTTCGGCTGGCCTGCCGCGGTTGCGGTCGTCGGCGTGGGCCTGGCGCTGCTGCTCGGTTGGCGGTTGGCTTCCCCGGCCAGTTTCACCCGCTGGGTCACCGACCGGGTACGGCAACGGTTGTTGGCTTGGTTGCGGTATCGGCGTCGCTGGGTCGCGATGAGCGCGGCATGTGGCCTACAGGTCACCTACGGCCACAACACCGCCACTCCTCGCCTGGTCTCGATTCGAGTCGGTGAGTTCACCGACTGGGTGACGGTGCGGATGCTGCCCGGTCAATGCCCCGACGACTACACCGGACGCACCACTCACCTCGCCCACGCGTTCGGTGTCCTGGAATGCCGCGCTGTTGTCGTCGGCCCGTCCACGGTGGAACTTGCTTTCCGACACCACGATTCACTCGCTACAGCCGTTGCTGTGCCCACTACGCGGGTGGAGTGGCTGTGGGACCGCAAGAACGGAGAACCGGCATGAGCGACCTTGTGAACCTCGACACTGACACCGATACCGACACGGCTCCGGTCCGTCAAACAGCGGCCCAGCGTCGCGCGCTCCCGGACTTCACCGACATCGCCGCGGCTGCGGCCGAAGAGTTCGGGGTGTGCGTGCGCCCGATCACGATGGCCTCGGTCGACCCGATCACCGGCAAGACCGAATACGTCGGCTCCCCCTGCAAGGCCACCATCGCCTCGGTGTGCAAGCCGTGTGCGGACAAGGCGCGGTGGCTGCGTATCACCCAGGGCCGCGAGGGCTGGCATGTCGAAGTCGAACCGGTCGATCTGGTCCGCACACCCACGGCCCGGCAAACCGAGCTGCTGACCGCCCGCGCGGATCTGGTCACCGAATACCGGAGTGCCCGCAACGATGGTGACGACGAAATGGCTGATGCGTTCGCGGCCCTGGTGGGCGAGATGGACACCGAACTCCGTGATTCCGGGATTCGTGGTCGTCTGCCCGCGTTGGACCCGAAACCGTCTAAACGGCGGGCTCGCTCGACTCGTCGTCGTCAAGATGTGCCGAACCTGCCGCGTCGTAAGGTCACGAAAAAGACCATCGGCAAGATCTTCGGTGGCAAGCATCGCCCGTCGATGATGGTCACTTTGACCATGCCTTCCTACGGGTCGATGAACCAGGACGGCGGCATCGACAAGAAGGGCAAGGTGTGTGGTGACGGCTCCCCGGCCGATCCCGACTCCTACGACTACACCAGCGCCGCGCGTGACATCGTGTTTTTCGCCGCGTTGGTCGACCGCTGGATTCAGAACCTGCGTCGCTGCCTGGGCTACGACATCCAGTACTTCGCGACCGTGGAACCCCAACGGCGCGGCGCACCTCACATCCATATCCTGCTGCGTTCGGCGATCTCGCGTGACACGTTGAAGCTGGTGACCGCGGCGACCTATCACCAGGTGTGGTGGCCGCACTTCGACCCGGAAAACGAGATCTACTCCGGCGACATAGTGCCGGTGTGGGACTGGCAGGCGATGACCTTCGTAGATCCCGACAGCGGTCAGCCGCTCACCGGCTGGGATGAGGCGTTGGACATCCTCGATACCGTCGATGACCTGCAACCGGCCTACACCGTGCGTTTCGGTGAACGGATGGACCCGGGCCATATCAAGGGCCATATCCCCGGCAACAAGGCTGATGCCGCGATCGGCTACGTCACCAAGTACCTGACCAAGGCCGTGTCCGAAGTCCTCGAAACCGATTCGGTGCGTACCGCGATCCACTACGACCGGTTGCACGCCGAACTCCAGCACACCCCGTGCTCGCCGAAGTGCCCGGTGTGGCTGCGCTACGGCATCGTTCCCAAGGGTGCCAGCGAGAAGACGATAGCGGGCAAGTGCCGGGGCAAGGCCCATCGTCGTGACACTCTCGGGCTTCCCGGTCGGCGGGTGCTGGTGTCGCGTCGTTGGTCCGGTAAGACGCTCCCGGATCACAAAGCCGATCGGATCGAGTTCGTTCGGCAACTGCTGGCCTCGGTCGGCATCGTCAAACCCGACAACTCGCGCCTGATCGTGCGACCGGTACAACCCGGCGACCAGAACGCGCCACCCCGCGATCACCTGATCCTGTCGACCATCGCCCAACGCAAAGCCTGGCGAGCCGAGTACGACAACGCACTCCTGACAGCGGGACCACAAGCGTGGAAAGAACATTCGGCAATCAAGCAATCAGAAGGCAGGAGAGGACTGTGACCAGCAAGGACATTCGGTTGGTGGATGCCGGGCCGACATGGCTCACGCGTGATGAGGTCGGCGAAAGGCTGCGTTTCGCTCCGAAGACATTGGCGAATTGGGCCTCTGAGAACCCGCCGAGGGGGCCGCGGTTCAGGAAGGTCGGACGACAGGTGCGCTATGACTTGGCCGATGTCGTTGCGTGGCAGCACGCTCAGGCGGAGGCGGCGTAGATGGCTCAGGTTGCTTTGGAGCCTGGTGCGTATCCGCCGAAGCACAAGCTACAGCCGGTGCAGGGTACGGACGGGCTCTGGCGGCTGTCGGAGGTTCGGCACCGGGCCTACAGTGGCGTCTACGTGCGCACTAGTGGGATCGGTGCTACCAAGAGAGAGTGTCAGGCGGACTGGGACGCGAAGTTCGAGAAGAACCGGTACAAGGGTAGCGTGATCGCGTACGCGCTCGATGATGAGCCGCAATTCTCGCTCTCCGACAGGATGAGCGCGGTCTTCGACTGGTTCATGCTCGAACAGGAACAGCGTGTAGCGAAAGGCAAGCTCAAAGCTCAGTCGTTGCGCGACTACCGCAATGCGATCTACCGCACCGACAGCACTCGGGCCAGTGCGAGCGCTATCAAACTCGGGTCTGAGCTGGGCAATCTGTCGATCGGTGAGGTTGGCAAGCCGCGTGTGTTGAACGGGTACCTCAAGGCTGTGGCGCGGCATTCTCCGAGTATGGCGGCGCGACATCACCTGATTCTGTCCGCGGTGTTCGGTGCGCTGACGCTGGAAGGGCTGTTCGATGACTCGCCTATGCGGCTGGTCCCGAACCCATACGACGTCGGCGGTCAACAGCGGGCACTCAACGGCAATGAACGCGCGCAGCTGGTCAGCCTGGTTGTGTCGAGCCCTCTCAAGCCGAAGGACTCGGCATACCTGCTGCCGTTCACGTTGGCGGTGCTCGGTACCGGTGTCCGGCCGAGTGAGGCGCTGGCGTTCCGCTGGTCCGACTGCCCGGATCTGGATGACGTGGCAGTCGACCGGGCCGTGCTCCACGTGTGCGGCACGGTTGTTCGCCTCGACGGGCAGAAGCCGTTCCGGCAGGATCACCGCAAGCGCGGGGCCTCCTACTTCCTGGTCCTGCCGACGTGGCTCACTCGCGAACTCCGGGCCTGGAAACAGCTGTGCGCGCCGACCGACCCGGCTGACCTGATGTTCAAGCACCGCGGCAAGGTGATCGACCCGGACAACCCCGGATACTGCCTGTCCCGTGTGCGGAAGGACACCGGTCTGGCGTGGGTCAATTGGGGCAACCTGCGTGACACCGTGGCGACGGAAGTCACTGGCAAGACCGGTGATTCGAAACGGGCCAGTGCCCAGCTGGGCCACTCCGAGGGGTCGAGCATGGCGACTCGCCACTACATCGACCGGAACGGGTACGTCCGCAAGGCCGTCGACAATGCGGACGTACTCGAAATCCTCTTCCCCGGCCAAACTGACGGGAAAGTTCCGATTCTGGCGGTTCTACTCCGGGCCGATGGGCTCTGAGCTGGCGGTTTCGCTCCGTTCCCGGATATCGGTGACGATAGCGGAGAAGTCCAGACCGGCCTGCTCCTGGTTGAACCGGGTGTAGATCTGCGAGGCGAGCAGTCCGAGCTGCCCCTCGACACCGTTGTCCCGCAGCGCGTTCGCGGCGAGGCCGAGATCCTTGGTCATCAACGCCGTCGCGAAACCGGGCTGGTAGTCGTTGTTGGCCGGACTGGTCGGCACCGGGCCGGGCACCGGGCAGTAGCTGGTCAGCGCCCAGCTCTGGCCCGACGCGGTCGAGACGACGTCGAAGAAGGACTGGTGGCTCAGGCCGAGCTTCTCGCCCAGTACCAGCGCTTCGGACAGGCCGATCATGGAAATGCCGAGCAGCATGTTGTTGCAGATCTTGGCGGCCTGGCCGACGCCGGAACCGCCGCAGTGCACCACTTTGCCGCCCATGACGTTCAGCACATCCGCCGCGTCGGCGAAATCCTGCTCGCCGCCGCCGACCATGAACGTCAGCGTGCCCGCCGACGCGCCCGCGACACCGCCGGAAACGGGGGCGTCCAGAGCCCGATGGCCCGCCTCGACGGCCAGTGCGGCGGCGGCCTTGGCGTCGGCGACATCGATGGTCGAGCAGTCGATGAACAGCGTGCCCGGCGTGGCGGCGACCAGCAGGTCGGCGTAGACGTCGAGCACCAGTTTGCCGTTGGGCAACATGGTGATGACCACGTCGCGATCGGTCGCGGCGGCAGCGGCCGTGGCGACGACGGTCGCGCCGTCCTCGCGCGCCTTGTCCTGCGCGGCGGGCACCGGGTCGAAGGCGAGTACGTCGTAGCCCGCCGCGACGAGGTTGGCGGCCATCGGGCCGCCCATATGCCCGAGGCCGAGGAAGCCGATTCTCTTCGTCACTGCTGTCCTTCCGGAATATTCAAACCCAGTTCCCTATCGCCGAGGTCGGCGAAATAGGCGTCGACCTGCGCCGCGGTGACATCGGCGAGGGTGGCCGGATTCCACTGCGGATTACGGTCCTTGTCGATGACCTGCGCGCGAATCCCCTCGACCAGGTCGTGCGAGCCGAGGGCCGCGATGGAGACCCGATACTCCTCGTTCAGCACCGCCTCCAGAGTCGACAGGCCGCGCGCGTCGCGCAACGACCGTAACGTGACCTTCAGCGCGACAGGCGATTTGCCGAGAATATCCTCGGCCGCCCGTGCCGCGTCGGGGCTGCCGTCGGCCCGCAATCTGGCGACGATCTCCTCGACGGTATCGGCGCTGTAGCAGGCGTCGATCCAGCTCTGCCGCGCGACCAACGCGGATTCCGGTGCGTCGGTGGCGAATTTGGCGATCGCGATATCGGCGGGCTCGGTCCGCAGTGTCTCCAGCAGGGCCGCGATATTATCCGAAGTCACGTAGTAGTCGGCGAATCCGGCGGCGATGGCGTCGCCCGCGCCCATCCGCGCGGTGGTCAGCGCGACATGGGTGCCGATTTCGCCGGGGGTGCGCGAGAGCAGGTAGGTGCCGCCGACATCCGGGACGAAACCGATGCCGACCTCGGGCATTCCGATCTTGGACCGTTCGGTGACGATGCGGTGGCTGCCGTGTCCGGACAGCCCTACACCGCCGCCCATCACGATGCCGTCCATCACCACGACGTACGGCTTCGGGTAACGGCCGATCAGCGCGTTGAGGATGTATTCGTCGCGCCAGAAGAGGCCGGTCGACGAATCGGCGTCGGCGCCACCGCCGGTCGCGTCGCTGTGGATGGCGACGATATCGCCGCCCGCGCACAGACCGCGCTCCCCAGCGCCGGTGAGCACGACGGTGCGCACCTCGTCATCGTCGGCCCACTCCCGCAGTGCCCGCGTGATCGCGAGCGCCATCGCGTGATTGAGCGCGTTGATGGATTTGGGACGGTTCAGCGTGATCAGGCCGAGCCCGTCACGTTTGTCGATCAGAACTTCGGGTTCGGTCACTATGCTGCTCCTACCACCGCGCGGGCGACGACCACCCGCATGATTTCGTTCGTGCCCTCGAGGATCTGGTGCACCCGCAGATCCCTGACGATCTTCTCCAGCCCGTATTCGGACAGGTAGCCGTAGCCGCCGTGTAATTGCAGGGCTTTGTTCGCGACCTCGAATCCGGCGTCGGTCGCGAAACGTTTCGCCATGGCGCACAGTTCGACTTTGTCGGCGGCATCGGCGTCGAGCGCGGCGGCGGCACGCCAGAGCAATGTCCGCGCCGCCTCCAATTCGGTACGCATATCGGCGAGTTCGAATTGCAGCGCCTGATTCTTCAGCAGCGCCTTGCCGAATGCCTGGCGTTCGGCCAGATACGGAACGGTCTTGTCGAGCGCGGCCTGCGCGCCGCCGACCGAGCAGGCGGCGATATTCAGGCGACCGCCGTTGAGACCGTTCATGGCGATCCGGAATCCGTCGCCCTCGGCGCCGAGCCGGTTCGCGGCGGGCACCCTGGCATCCTGCAGGATCACCTGGCGGGTCGGCTGCGCGTTCCAGCCCATCTTCTTCTCGTTCGGCCCGACCGAGAGTCCCGGCGTATCGGCCGCGACGATGAAGGCCGAAATACCGCGCGCGCCATCGTCTCCGGTGCGCACCATCATCACGTACACGTCGTTGGAACCCGCGCCGGAGATGAACTGCTTGGCTCCGTTGAGGATGTAGTCCTCACCGTCGCGCACCGCCTTGGTACTCAACGCCGCCGCGTCCGAGCCGACACCAGGTTCGGTCAGCGCGTAGCTGGCCAGATGTTCCATCGACGTCAGGCGGGGCAGCCAATAATTGCGCTGCGTATCGTCGCCGTAGCTGTCGATCATCCAGGTGGCCATATTGTGGATCGAGATATAGGCCGCGATGGCGGGGCAGCCGGTGGCGAGTTGCTCGAAGATGCGCACCGCGTCGAGCCTGCGCAGCCCCGAACCGCCCACGTCCTCGCGGACGTAGATGCCGCCGAGGCCGAGCGGGCCGGCCTTGCGCAGGACGTCTACCGGGAAATGTTTCTGCTCATCCCATTCCAGCGCGCGCGGCGCGAGGAATTCGTCGGCGAATCCGCGCGCGGTGTCGCGGATCGCCTTCTCGTCTTCGTCTAGATCGAACATCGTCATTCCATGGTCGGGATGACGAAAGCGTTGGACGCGGAGCCTGCGGAATGTCCCGGGGACACCGCTTTCCTTCCGCCCTCCGGCCAGCGCTGCGTGACGGTCTTGGTCTTGGTGTAGAAGCGGATCGAATCCGGGCCGTGCTGGTTGAGATCGCCGAAGCCCGACCGCTTCCAGCCGCCGAAGGTGTAGTAGGCGATCGGGACCGGGATCGGGACGTTGATGCCGACCATGCCGACCTGCACGCGCGCGGCGAAATCACGGGCGGTGTCGCCGTCACGGGTGAAGATCGCGACGCCGTTGCCGTACTCGTGCTCGTTCGCCAGGCGCAGGCCCTCTTCGTAATCCTTGGCTCGCACGACCGTCACCACCGGACCGAAGATCTCTTCCTTGTAGATCCGCATCTCGGGAGTGACGTTGTCGAACAGGGTCGCGCCGACGAAGAATCCCTCCTCGCCGCCCTCGACGCTGAGGCCACGACCGTCGACCACCAGATCGGCCCCCTCATCGATGCCGACCTGGACGTAGTTGTTCACCCGGTCGACGCCGTCGAGGCCGACCATCGGGCCGTAATCGGCGCCGGGATCGTCGGAGCGGCCGACATTGAGCTTGTGCACGCGTTCGGTGAGCTTGGCGACTAAGCGGTCCGCGGTTTCCTTGCCGACCGGCACCGCCACCGAGATGGCCATGCAGCGCTCGCCCGCGGAACCGTATCCCGCGCCGATCAGCTGGTCGGCGACATCGTCGAGGTCGGCGTCGGGCATGACGATGGCGTGATTCTTCGCGCCGCCGAAGCACTGCGCCCGTTTGCCGTTGGCGGTCGCGGTCTCGTAGATGTACTGCGCGATCGGGGTGGAGCCGACGAAGCCGACCGCCTTGATCCGCGGATCGTGCAGCAGCGTGTCGACGGCTTCCTTGTCACCGTTGACAACGTTGAAGACGCCAGGCGGCAGGCCCGCCTCGAGGAACAGTTCGGCCAGGCGCAGCGGTACCGAGGGATCGCGCTCGGACGGCTTGAGGATGAACGCGTTGCCGGTGGCAAGCGCCGGTCCGGCCTTCCACAGCGGGATCATCGCCGGGAAGTTGAACGGGGTGATGCCCGCGACGACACCCAGCGGCTGGCGCATCGAGTAGACGTCGATGCCGGTGCCCGCGCTCTCGGTGTACTCGCCCTTGAGCAGGTGCGGGATGCCGACGGCGAATTCGACGACCTCGAGTCCGCGCTGGATATCGCCCTTGGCGTCGGCGATGGTCTTGCCGTGCTCGGAGGACAGCAGCGCGGCGAGGGAGTCCATCTCGTTCTGCACCAGGGTCAGGAATTTCATCAGTACCCTGGCCCGCTTCTGCGGGTTGAACGCGGCCCACACGGGCTGGGCGGCCTCGGCATCGGCGATGACCGCCTCCACCTCGGATTTGCTCGCCAGCGGCACCCTGGCCTGCACCTGCCCGATATTCGGGTCGAAGACGTCGCCGAATTTGCCGGAGGCACCGGGGACATGCTGTCCACCGATGAAATGCGTGAGTTCGCGAACCATGCCAGTCCTGTCTTCGTTGTCGACGCCGCGCAGCGCGCGATCTGCGGTCATCCTATAGTTGGATGTCCAAGTAAATATACGACGGTCGTTCGATGTGACACTTCCCACCCCTCCTGCGACGGCCCTACCCGGATTGCCTGGCACTGTGACGGCCATCACCGTACACTTTGTTTGACGTCCTAGTATCGGGCGTCGAATGGACTCCGGAGGACTCCCGTGGCCGATGACCGCCCGTTGCACACGCCAACCCATCCCGTTCGATTCGTGACATCGGCCGCCCTGTTCGACGGGCACGACGCCGCGATCAACATCATGCGCAGGATCCTGCAGGCCCAGGGCGCCGAAGTGATCCACCTCGGCCACAATCGCGCGGTCAGCGAGGTCGTCGACGCGGTCCTCACCGAGGATGTGCAGGGTGTCGCGGTCAGCTCCTACCAGGGCGGCCATGTCGAATATTTCGAATATCTGGCGGACGCGCTGAAAAAGGCCGGGGCCGAGCATGTCCGGATCTTCGGCGGGGGCGGCGGGGTGATCGTCGAGGAGGAGATCGCGCGCCTGGCCGAGGCGGGGGTGACCATCTTCTCCCCCGAGGACGGGCAGCGACTCGGACTGCCCGGCATGATCAACCGCTTGATCCGCGACTGCGACTACGACCTCGCCACCGAATACCCTGTCCTCGACGCCGTGCTGGCCGGAGAACGACCCGCCCTCGCGCGGGCGATCACCTGCCTGCAGGAGGGCACCCTCCCCGCCGCCGACCGCCATGCCCTCGCCGAAGTCGCGTCCGCGCGCCCGGTGCCCGTACTCGGCATCACCGGCACCGGCGGATCCGGGAAATCCTCGCTCACCGACGAACTGGTGCGCAGGTTGCGAACAGATCAGCAGGACAAACTGCGCGTGGCGATCCTCGCGGTCGATCCCACCCGCAGGCGCGGCGGCGGTGCGCTGCTCGGCGACCGCATCAGGATGAACGCCCTCGACGGCGATCACATCTTCTTCCGGTCGCTGGCCACCAGGGGCGGACACGAATTGCCCGGCGATATCGACGGCATCGTGACCGCGTGCAAGGCCGCCGGATACGACCTGGTGATCCTGGAGACGCCGGGCATCGGCCAGGGTGACGCCGCCGTCGTCGACCACGTCGATATCGCCATGTATGTGATGACGCCCGAATTCGGGGCCGCCTCCCAGCTGGAGAAGATCGACATGCTGGACTTCGCGGACGTGGTGGCGATCAACAAATTCGAGCGGCGCGGCGGCGCGGACGCGCTGCGGGATGTCTCGCGCCAACTGATCCGCAATCGCGCGGCATTCGGCGCGGAGCCGGAGGATATGCCGGTCTTCGGCACCAGCGCCGCGACGTTCAACGACGACGGTGTCACCGCGCTCTATCAGCATCTGACGGCACGGCTCGCCGAATTCGGCTTGCCGCTGGAACAGGGTGTGCTGCCACGCGTGCAGACCCGCGCCTCCACCCGGTTCGCCCAGATCATTCCGCCCGCACGGGTGCGCTATCTCGCCGAAATCGCCGAAACCGTGCGCGATTACCACGCGCAAACCGCACACCAGATCGCCGCGGCCCAGCGTGTGCAGCGGCTGCAACTCGTCTCGGCGGAATTGCCGGACGATACGGCGCTGACCGAACTGCTCGACAGCGCCCGCGGCGACCTCACCGCCGACAATGCCGCACTGCTCGCGGAATGGCCCGCGCTGGCGGAGTCCTATCGCGGCGACGAACGGGTCGTGCGCGTGCGCGATCGCGAGATTCACACACCGCTGCGCCGGGAGACCCTGTCGGGCAATTCGATTCCCCGGGTGGCACTGCCCCGGTTCACCGATCACGGGGAACTGCTGCGATTCCTGCGCGCGGAACATCTGCCGGGACATTTCCCGTTCACCGCGGGCGTCTTCGCCTTCAAGCGCGATAACGAGGATCCGGCGAGAATGTTCGCCGGGGAAGGCGACCCGTTCCGCACCAACCGGCGCTTCAAGGTGCTCAGCGAACATTCCGACGCGAAAAGGCTTTCCACGGCTTTCGATTCGGTGACGCTCTACGGCCACGATCCCGCCGAGCGCCCCGACATCTACGGCAAGGTCGGCACGTCAGGGGTTTCCATCGCCTCGCTCGACGACATGAAGGCGCTCTACGACGGCTTCGACCTGACCGCGCCGACCACCTCGGTGTCGATGACGATCAACGGCCCGGCTCCGACCATCCTGGCGTATTTCCTCAATACCGCGATCGACCAGGCGCTGGAATCGTTCGCGTCCGACCGGGGCCGCGAACCGACCGCCGAGGAAGCCGCCGATATCCGCGCCGCGACACTGGCGACGGTCCGCGGCACGGTGCAGGCCGACATTCTCAAGGAGGATCAGGGCCAGAACACCTGCATCTTCTCCACCGAATTCAGCCTGCGCATGATGGCCGATATCCAGGAATGGTTCGTGCGCAACGGTGTCCGCAATTTCTACTCGGTGTCGATCTCCGGCTATCACATCGCCGAAGCCGGTGCGAATCCGATCAGCCAGCTCGCGTTCACCCTCGCCAACGGATTCACCTACGTCGAGGCGTATCTGGCGCGCGGAATGCGGATCGACGAGTTCGCGCCCAACCTGTCGTTCTTCTTCTCCAACGGCATGGACCCCGAGTACTCGGTGATCGGGCGGGTGGCCAGGCGGATCTGGGCGGTCGCGATGCGGGATCGCTACGGGGCCGACGAACGCTCGCAGAAACTCAAGTACCACATCCAGACCTCGGGCCGTTCGCTGCACGCCCAAGAAATGAATTTCAACGATATCCGCACCACACTGCAAGCACTGATCGCCATCTACGACAATTGCAACAGCCTGCACACCAACGCCTACGACGAGGCGGTGACCACCCCCACCGAGGAATCGGTGCGCCGGGCGCTGGCGATCCAGCTCATCATCAATCGCGAGTGGGGTATCGCGATGAACGAAAACCCGTTGCAGGGCAGTTTTCTTATCGATGAGCTCACCGATCTGGTCGAGGAGGCGGTACTGCTCGAATTCGAGCGCATCAGCGATCGCGGCGGTGTGCTCGGGGCCATGGAGACCGGCTACCAGCGCGGCAAGATCCAGGACGAGTCCATGCGCTACGAACATCGCAAACACGACGGATCGCTGCCGATCATCGGCGTCAACACCTTCCGCAACCCGCACGGCGAACCGCGTCACACCCTGGAACTGGCACGCGGGACCGAGACCGAGAAGCGGTCACAGCTGGCGCGGGTCGGCGACTTCCAGCAGCGTCACCGCGACGAGGCGCACGCCGCACTTGCCCGCCTGGAGGAGGTGGCCCGCACCGACGACAACATCTTCGATGTGCTCATGGACGCCGCGCGGGTGTGCACGCTGCAGCAGGTCACCGATACCTTCTTCCGCGTCGGCGGCCAGTACCGCCGCAATGTGTGAGGCGGCGGCTCCCTCGCCGCCTGAAGTTCGGTCGATCTGTCGGTGCGTGCCGCTACCATCCGGCGCATGGAAGCAACCGGCACCTTCTCCGTGACCGCCTTCGTCCCGGCCGAGGTGGCCGCCGAACCCGTTGTCATCACCGCACTGCCCGTCGGCGTCGCCACCATGACCAAAGTCTTCGAGGGTGAGATCGCGGGTCATTCGGCGACCGTGTTCACCGCCGCGTTCGACCAGGACAGCGGCATCGGGACGTATGTGGCGTTGGAATCGTTCGAGGGCGCGATCGCGGGGCGCGCGGGCAGTGTCAATTTCGTGCATTCGGCGACCACCTCCGGCGAGGACAGCAGCGAGCCGTTCTTCCTGATCGTTCCGCACAGCGGCACCGGCGAATTGGCCGGTATGACCGGAACCGGCGAGATCACCGTCGACGCCGACGGCACCCACCGCATCCGGTTCGATTACGACTTCGCCTGAACGGCCCGCGCCAGCCGATCGGTGAGGGTGGCGCGTGCGGTGACCAGCGACGGCCCGTACCAGGTGAGATCGCGCCCGGAGACGAGTGCGACCGGGATGCCGGGGAATGCGTCGGGGCCGTCGGTCTCGGTGAAAACGTAGGGTTCGTCGGGCAGTACGGCCAGCGACACGTCCTCGGTGAGTTCCTCAGCGGAGATTCGCGGGTAGCGGTCGGGGCGGTCGGCGTGCACCAGGCGCAGGCCGAGCCTGGCCGCGAGATCGCCGGTGAAGGTATCGCGGCCGACCACCATCCACGGATCGCGCCAGACGGGGATCACGGCATCGCACGACGGTTCGGGAGGCGGTGCCGCCCACGCGGATTCGGCCTCGGCCAGCCAGTGCGGGCGCTCGACACCGAGGGCGAGGGTGAACAGCCGCGTCAGTGACCCGATGGCCTGGTCGACGGTTTCGATCTCGGTGACCCACACCGCGATCCCCGCGTCCCGCAGACGCTCGACATCGATGCGGCGGTTCTCCTCCCTGTTGCACAGCACCAGATCCGGCGCGAGTTCGACAATGCGACGAATATTCGGATTCTTCGTGCCGCGCACCCGCTCCACGTCGAGATCGCGTGGATGCGTGCACCATTCTGTCGCCGCGACGAGCAGGTCCGGGCTGGTGTGCGCGACCGATTCGGTGAGCGATGGCACCAGGGAGACCACGCGCCGCATCGGTGCGGGCAGCGTCATCGCGAAGCCGAGATCGTCGGATTCGACGCGCACGTCGGAACTCATCCCTCCATGGTCCGCACGGATCGGGCAGGACCGCAACGCGGGGTAGGACCGGCGCGGATGCGACGGCGCCATACAGCCCGTGCGGTACCGAATATGCGCGAAGGACGGTGTAGTGGCAGTGGCCGGGCAGTACCCGCGCGGCCCCGGCACCGCCACACTGGAGGAAGCACCCGGCGCCGGGAGACCGGAGCCACCGGACAGGTCCCGTCCCGAGCTGGTCCGGCATACCGTCGCCCTCGATGCCGGGTGCTCACTATCGGCAATCCCCGCTCGGGCGATGAGCGACACGGATATGGATGAGAGTTTTTCGGACATTGGCCTGCCGAGCGTGAACTCCTAGCGTTGTCTCGAGATCAATCGCGACAACGCTGCGGAGGAACCATGGCCGTTGAACTCGGCGTCATTCTGCCCACGTCCACACCCGATCCGGAGCATCCGATCCTCGGCGATGTGCGGGCGAGCGCGCGGCTGGCCGAACAAGCCGGACTCGAATCCGTCTGGTCCACAGACCATCTCATCGCCAGCGCGCCGATGCTGGACAGTACGGTCACCCTCGCCACCGCCGCGGCGGTCACGGAGCGGATCCGTATCGGATTCAATGTCATGCTGCTCGCGTTGCGACCGGTGGCATGGGCCGCGAAGCAGATCAGCACGCTGCAATACGTGTCGGGGAATCGGCTGATGCTCGGTGTCGGAACCGGGAACCCCGCACACGGCGATATCGGGTGGCGAGCCGCCGGCGTGTCGTTCGAGCAGCGTGGCAGGCTCACCGACGAGGCGCTGGCCGTGCTGCCCGGTCTGGTCTCGGGCAAGCCGACGACGGTGTCCGAAGGACTGGACGTGACACTGTCACCGGCCGCGCATATGCCTCCGGTGCTGGTGGCGGGCAACGGGAATCGCGCACGTCGCCGCGCCGCCGCCTACGGCGACGGGTGGATCGTCCTGCGCCCGGATTCGACGCGACTCCCCTCCGATATCGCGCATCTCCGCGATCTCGCCGAACAGCACGGGAGGCCGACACCGGGAGTCACCGTCGTCGCCCCCGTCTTACCGACCGGTCCGCACGCCGCCGCCGAAGCGCTGCACGACTACGCCTCGGCGGGGGTCGAGCGCGTGATCCTCGCTCCCACCGGGCCGGACTGGCAGCGCGACTACGCCTTCGCCGCCGAGATCCGCGCCGCACTGCGCTGATCCGGACCCGTCATCCCGACGAATACGGCTCCGCTGTCGCCGCGCCGGAACCATCGACGCCAGCCCATCCCGCCCCTGGAACCACGTGATGTGGTCGATGCGGGGGCCATCCATTGGGGGGCCGTCTAATCGATGAGCGGATCGCGAGGCATTCCCAGAATCCGCTCCGCGATCTGGTTGCGAGTCACCTCCGACGTGCCGCCCGCGATGGCCATGCCGCGTGATCCGAGCACCATCAGTCCGGCCATCGCCGCGGGGCCTTCGGCCAGCGCGAGATCGGGGCCGAGCAGCGCGGCCATGATCGCGGCCCGCTCACCGATATGCTCGGCCAGCTTCAGTTTCGTGATATTGCCTTCGGGACCCGGGCCCGCTCCTTCGATACTGCGGGCGGCCCTGCGTAGATTGAGCAGGCGCAGCGCGTGGTCATCGGCCAGGAACCGGCCCACCCGAATCGCGGCGTCGGCGAGCCGATCGGGATATTGCGTGACCATCGGCACCAGCGTGGCCGCGGGTACTACGCCTGCACCCGAACCGCCACCGATGCTGACCCGCTCGTTGCCGAGGGTCGCCCGTGCGACGGTCCACCCGCCGTCGGGTGCGCCGACGACGTCGTCATCGGGCACGAAGACATCGCTGAAGAACACCTCGTTGAATTCAGACCCGCCGATGAGCATGCGCAGCGGCCGCACCTCGACGCCGGGCGCCGTCATATCGATGATCACCGTGGTGATACCCGCGTGTTTCGGCACATCCGGGTTGGTGCGCACGGTCGCCAATCCACGACGGCTGTAGTGCGCGCCGCTGGTCCACACCTTCTGACCGTTGATGATCCAGCCGCCCTCGACCCGGGTGGCCCTGGTCTTGACCGCCGCGGCGTCCGACCCGGCATCGGGTTCGGAGAAGAGCTGGCACCAGACCTCTTCCTGACGCAGCGCCTTCTCGACGAATCGTTCGATCTGCCCAGGTGTTCCGTGCTGGATCAGGGTGAGGACAACCCACCCGGTGATCGAATAGTCGGGCCGCCGAACGCCCGCCCTGGTGAATTCCTCCTCGATGACGAGCTGCTCGACCGCATTCGCGGCACGTCCCCACGGCCGGGGCCAGTGCGGCATGACGTAGCCGGTCTCGATCAGCTCGTCCCGTTGCGCCGTCTGCTCGAGCGCCGCGAGTCGCTCGGCGTCGACACGGATCGCGGCGCGCAATTCGTCGGTTCCCTCGGGCAGGTCGAGGCTGTTCTCCCTGGTGATGCCCGCTGATGTCATCGTGAAGACGTCGTGGGCCGTGACGTCCCCGCCGAACAGCGCCCGTAGGGCCAGTGCCCGGCGCAGATGCAGGTGCGCGTCGTGCTCCCAGGTGAATCCGATTCCGCCGTGCACCTGGATATCGAGTTCGGCGTTGTGCACGTACGCGGGCAGCGCCAGCGTCGCGGCGGCAGCGGCGATCAATTCGAATTGCCGCTCGTCCTCGGATGCCGCACGCGCGGCATCCCAGACGGTGGCGACGGCCGATTCGGCGGCCATCAGCATATTGGCGCAGTGATGTTTGACGGCTTGGAACGTCGCGATGGTACGACCGAATTGCTTGCGCACCTTGGCATAGTCGACCGCGGTCTCGACACAGTCCAACGCACCGCCGACCGCCTCGGCGGCCAGGATCGTCCTGGCCCGCGCGAGTGCGGCGGCGCGCGCTCCCGGCAGGATGCCGGACGGCCCGACCGCGACATCGCGCAGCGTCACCCGGCCCGACCGGCGAGTGGGATCCAGATTCGCGGGGACGGCGACCGAGACACCCTCGCTCTCGCGTTCCACCACCAGCACATCGTCGCCCGACAGAAGTAACAGCAGGTCGGCGGTGCCCGCGCCGAGGACAACCCCCGCCGCGCCGCTCGCACGGCCCGCGCCGTCCACGGTGATCTCACCGCCGAAACCGATACCGGCCGTGACCGATCCATCGATCAATCCGGGAAGCAGGCGCGCCTGCTGTTCCTCGCTGCCGCGCGCGGCGAGCACCGCCGAGGCGATCACGGTCGGAACGAACGGGCCGGGGGCCACCGCGCGCCCCAATTCCTCGACGACGACGACCAGTTCGGGTAATCCGTATCCGGATCCGCCGTATTCTGTGCCGATATGCAGACCGAGCCAGCCGAGCCCGGCCAGCTCCGCCCAGAACGACGGGCGGGTCTCCTCGGCGGCGTCGAGTAGTTCCCGCGCAGCCCAGCGCGCTTTGTGGCTGATCAGGAACGCGCGCGCCACCGCACCGAGCTCGCGGTGGTCGTCGGTCAGTGCGATACCCATCAATGCCCTCCTCGACATACCGTCAGCCATACCGTACAGGAATCAGGAGGGGTGATTCCGGCGTTTCCGAGGAGGGGTCACACAACGCCCGGAGGCAGTGCAGGGACAGCATTAGGGCATTCTCCGCACGGTGCGAACAGGGCAGACTCGATTGTGGCACCCGGCGCGAGGAAGCTACCGATCCACGGCACACCGGGCGAACTCCGCCCGAACGAGTCCGGGAGGCGTGGTCGGTTGCGCTGCCGGGTGCCCGCAAACTCAGCGCCCGAGTACCTCGTACAGCGCGCGCAGTTCCCGCAGCCCGGCGGCCGCGGTCGGCTCGTCCTCGGCGATCATCCGCAAGGCGCGGCGCAGGATCACCGGGTCCAGATCCTCCAGTGCGGGATGGAATTCCGGTGTCGGCAGATCCGGTAGCGTCGCCCGATCGCCGTATGGATCGTCGGAGACGGTGGGCTGTGGATCGCGTTCGATCCCGCCGATGAGCGTGTCCAGATCGAGTCCGCGCAGGGTGAGGATTTCGCGCGGACGCTCGTCGAGTCGTTCGGCCAGCAGATAACAGACGGCGGCCACATGTTTGCACGGCCAGCCCGGGTCCGGGCAGGTGCACGCGAAATCCAGATCCGCGGCCGTGGTCGGCAGCAGATGCGGTCCGAGACCGCTGGGCAATGCGCCGGAGGCGATCTCGGCGAGCATTCCCGGCGCGGTGCGAATCGTCTCGATCAGCAGCGCCAATTCCTCCTCGCGCAGCGCTCGCACGGTGAACACGGCGGTGAACGGGCGGGGTTGGCTCCCCTGCACTTCCGCCGTCACCACACCGGGTTCGATGCGATAACTGATCACCTGACCGGATCGCGCGTAGGTACGGCCGCGCGCCAGCCTGCCCGGCTCGGCCATCGCCTCCACCGCGTCGATCAGCGCCTTACCCCACCAGGTCCGGCCGAATCCGCCGCGCCTGCTCCGCGCCGCCATACCGCCCTCGACCGCGCGGCGTTTACCGTATTTGCGGTAATCCTCGAAGGGGCTCATTCGCCGACCGCTTCCGCGCCGAGCGCGAACAATTCGCGCAATTCGTCGGTGCCGAGTTCGGTGATCCAGTTCTCGCCCGCGCCGACCGCCAATTCGGCGAGATGACGCTTGCCGTTGATCATTTCGTCGATCTTCTCCTCGATGGTGTCGACGCAGACCAGCTTGCGCACCTGCACGTCACGACGCTGCCCGATGCGGAAGGCACGGTCGGTGGCCTGGTTCTCCACCGCTGGATTCCACCAACGATCCAGGTGCACAACGTGATTGGCGGCGGTGAGATTCAGCCCGGTACCGCCCGCCTTGAGCGACAACAGCATCAGCGGCGGTCCGCCCTCGGACTGGAATCGTTCGACCATGGCGTCGCGCCGCTTCTTCGCCACCCCACCGTGCAGGAACGGGATCTCGGCGCCGAAACGCTCCACCAGATAGGGCGCGACGAGATCGCCGAATTCCCGGAACTGGGTGAACAGCAGGGCTTTCTCGCCATCGGCGAGCACCGACTCCAGAATATCCTCCACCAGGGCCAATTTTCCGGAGCGATGGCCGCCGCGCAGCAGCACTGGCGAGCCGTCGCCGAGGAAATGCGCCGGATGGTTGCACACCTGTTTGAGCCGGGTCAGCGCGCCGAGTACCGCGCCCTTGCGCGCCATACCCTTGGCATCCTTGATCTTTGCCAGCATGTCGTCGACCACCGCCTGGTATAGCGCGGCCTGCTCCACGGTGAGGTTGGCGCGCACCGTCATCTCGAATTTCTCCGGAAGATCGGAGATGACCGCCGGATCGGTTTTCACCCGGCGCAGCACGAACGGCTGGGTGAGATATCGCAGGCGCGTCAGCGCGTTCTGATCCTGTTCCCGCTCGATCGGGACGGCGAAGCGAGCGCGGAAGGTCTGGGCACTGCCGAGTAGCGATGGCATCGCGAAATCGAGGATCGAGCGCAATTCCTCCAGGCGGTTCTCCACCGGGGTTCCGGTGAGCGCCAGGCGATGTCGCGCGGGCACCGACCGCGCCGCGCGGGCCTGCCTGGTTCCCGCGTTCTTGATGTGCTGCGCCTCGTCCAGCACGATCCGCTCCCACGGGCCGCGCCGCATATCGTCGATATCGCGGGCAAGCAGCGCGTAGGTGGTGATCACCAGATCCGCATCGGCCACCGCCGCGTCGAATTCGGGGCCAGCGCGACGCCCGACGCCGTGGTGCACGAGCACCCGCAGATCGGGCGCGAACCGCTGGGCCTCGCGTTGCCAGTTGCCGACCACCGACATCGGGCTCACCAGCAGCGTCGGCCCCGGCATCGCCGCCGCGTCCGCCGTGATGTCGTCGGTTCGCGAAAGCCCCCGCGCGACTTCGCGTTCGTGCAGGAGCAGCGCGAGCACCTGGATGGTCTTACCCAGCCCCATATCGTCGGCGAGGATCGCACCGCATCCCATGCGGCTCATGGTGGCAAGCCATGTCACGCCGCGCAGCTGATAGGGACGCAACTGCGCCTTCAATCCGACCGGGGGCTCGACGGGTTCCACCTCGTGCTGGCGGTCGAACAGCTCGGCCGCCCAACCGGTGGCGGTGACCTCGGTGATCGGCACCCGGTCGACCCGCCCGCCCGCGAGTTCGCCGAGCATATCGGCCAGGGTTATCGGCGAGGGATCGAGATGGGCGGCGACGTAGCGGGCCGCCGCGGCGAGCACCTTGTGATCGGCCTGCACCCATTCCCCGCGCAACTGCACCAGATCGGATTTCGCGTGGATCAGCCTGCCCATCTCCGCAGCGGTGAGCACGGTATCGCCGAGTGCCAATTCCCAACGGTAGGAAACCAATCCGCGCATGCCGACGGTGCTCTCGGCGGCGGGAACGGCGCTGTCCACCCGCAAGCGCATGGACGGCGCGGTGATATTCCAGGCACGGGGCAGCAGGAGGCCGACCCCCGCCTCCCGCAGTGCGTGCGCACCGTGTTCGACCAGGTCGGCCACGACCGGCGTCGGCAGCAGCAGATCCATGCTCCGGGGATCGGAGGGGAGATCACGCAACCGCGGATAGGCCCGCTGCGCCTCGCCCAACTTCTCGATCGTGGTGCGCACCAGACTCGGATCACCGTGCAGCGGAATCGGATTCGGCGCTTCCCCGGGCAGCCGCAGACAGACCTCCAGACGCCACAGCGCGACCGATTCGTCCTCGGTGCCGAACGTGCCGTCGGGCTCGAGCAGACGCAGTACCAGTTCCGGCTGGTCGACGGTGAGACTGGCCCGCCAGCGTTCCAATGTCTCGGCCAAGTGGTGACTGCCGCCCTCCAGCGGCACATCCCCGACCAGCGCGCTCAGCAGCGGATGCGTGACGGGCCGCCCATCCAGCAACTCCCGCGCGATCGGATCGGTGAGTTTCCCGACCAGATCCTCCAGTAGCGCCGCCGGTCTGCCCGCGACCTGGAGCGCGGCGGGCATGGCCACCGCCGCCTCGGCGAGCCAGGCACGTTGCCGCTCGCCGCCCGCCAACCGCCAGCGCACCCACCACTGACCGTCGTCACGACGGAGTTCGGGGACGACGCGCCCGGCGCGCACCCACCGCTCGATGCCGTGCGCGAGGTGAGCCAGATAGCGCAGGTCGCCGGAGACGGATTCGCCGGGCAGCCGCTGGCGGAGCGCGGCAGCGGCGGCGGCGGGCGCCATCGCGTGCGCGCGCACGCGTTCGATGTCGGCGCGCTCGATTCCCTCGGCGCGCATGACGTCGGCGTGGTGGCGGAACTTCGATGAACGCAGGATCGCGCCCAACGGGTCGGGCAGACCGGGAGGAACCTCGCCGTCGTCTGTCCACAGCAGCAGGCCGGAACCCGACGACCACAGACCGTGCAGCATCCGACCATCCAATCAGGTGGCTCCGACACCGACCGCGCCGAATTCCCGAACCCACTGCCCTGGATTTCCGCACCCGAGCGGATAAACTGGTATATCCGCTGGTCACCGCGTCGCAAGCATCATCACAACGGTTATCGGATCGGTTATCGGATCGGTTATCGCCTCGACCACCGCTGGGTAGCACCCCCGACCCAGGCGTCCAAGGAAAGTGCAGGGCAGCAGCAATGACAATTCTGCTCCAGGTACTCGAGCAGAGCTTCACGCCGACCACACCGTGGGAACGGCGCAAATTCACCTTCGTCAACACCGACAAGATCGTCGATATGCGACTGGACGGTCAATCCGGGGTCTGGCTGGATCTCTCACGTCCCGGCGAATCCCAGCGCCTCGCCCGCACCATCGACCCGGCGGACGCGGTGACCTTTCTCCTCACGACCTTCGCCAAGATCGCCGAATGCGAGGAGCGCGGCGGTTCCTGGTTGATCGGGCACGACGGCGCGCATACCGAATCGATTTCGGCTACCCGATTTCCCCCGCGTACCAGTGCGGTCGCCGAGGACGAACTGCTGGCGCGCGCCTGGCTCTGAACACGCTCCCGCACCGATGGCCGCCGCCGGATGTGTCGGTGCGGCCGGGTACAAGTGGCACGTGCGCGCGGATACTCGAGAATTCTCGCCGGGCCGATCGCCCGGATGGTTACCTGTCGTCCTGGCGGGCGCGCTTGCCCTCGCCGGCTGCGCCGCGCTCGACGGCGGCGCGGTCGAGCCCGCGCCGGGAAGTCCCACGCGAATCCAGCTCGACGAATTGCTGTCCACGGTGCGGGTCGTCGCCGCTCGTCCGCATCCCGGCGGTTACGAGCGCGGGTGCACGGGTGGTCAGGCGTGCGTCTTCGGGCAGGCGTGGACCGACGATTACGACGGACCCGCAGGTCACGATGGCTGCGATACCCGCAACAATGTGCTCGCCACGCAGCTCACGGAGGTGGCCTTCCGCGCGGGCACGCGCGCATGCGTCGTCGTGTCGGGAACGTTGAACGACCCCTACACCGGGCGACGTCTGCCCTTCGGCAAGGCCGAGGCCGGCGCGGTGCAGATCGACCACGTCTACCCGCTGGCCGCCGCCTGGGATATGGGCGCCTCGCGCTGGCAGGCAGAGCGACGGGTGTTGTTCGCCAACGATATCGAGACCAATCTGCTCGCCACCGACGCGGAGACCAACCGGGCCAAGCGCGACAGCACCCCGGCCGAATGGCTGCCGCCCGCACGCGCCAACCACTGCTTCTACGCGGCGAAATATCTCACCGTGGCGGTGCGCTACGACCTGCCGGTGACGGCCATGGACAACGCGGCGCTACACGAGGTCGCGCGTACGTGTCCGTGAGCACCGGTGTCGATGGACGGCGACGTCCTCGGATCACACGCCGGTGGCTACCGGACGCTTCGGATCGTTGGACCACTGCGACCACGAACCCGGATACAGCGCGGCTTCCACCCCTGCCACCGCCAGGGCGGCGACCTGGTGGGCCGCCGTTACGCCCGACCCGCAGTAGACCGCGATCGGTCCCGAGCCGAATTCGGCGAACCGTTCGCGCAGATCGTCCACGGCGCGGAACCGTCCGTCGGCGTCGAGATTCTCGGCGGTCGGCGCGCTCACCGCACCGGGGATATGCCCGGCGCGAGGGTCGATCGGCTCGATCTCGCCCCGGTATCGCTCACCGGCTCTCGCGTCGAGCAGTACGCCCCGCCACCTGGCGACCGCGTCGGCCTCGACCACCGGCAACCGGCCGGAGGACAGCGTGACATCACCCGGTTCCGGATCGGGTTCGGGGCCCGTCGCGATGGCTCCCCCCGTCGCCGTCCACGCGGGCAGTCCGCCGTCGAGGATTCTGACGTCATCGATACCCGCCCAGCGCAGCAGCCACCAGGCGCGGGCCGCGGCCATACCGCAGGTGGCGTCGTAGACCACCACGGTGTCGCCTGCCCCGAGTCCCCAACTGCGTGCGCATTTCTCCAACTGCACGACATCGGGCAGCGGATGCCTGCCCCGGGCGGGTGAGGGAACCGCGGCCAGCTCCGTCTCGAGATCGACGAAGACCGCACCGGGGATATGGCCGTCCAGATAGTGCTGGGGACCGTCGGGATCACCGAGCGCCCATCGAATATCGAGCAGACGAATACCGCTGCCCGCCAACGCTTCTCGAAGTTCCGCTGCCGAAATCAGTACCGCGCTCACACCCGAACTCCTCATCCAGAATCGCATCTCGCGCACCGACGTCCCCACCCTACGCACCACCTGCGCGCATGTCTTTTCGCCCCGCGGGGTGAAGGAGGGTAGTTCGCGACGCTACCCGGAGGTCGTCGACATCACCCGCGACTGCGGAAATTCAGGCCAGTTTCCGCCGACTGGCCGGTGACATGCCGACTTACCAGCGGCAAGATCCGGACGATGTCGACGGTTTCCGCAGCGCAAGACGAGCCGGGCACCGTGCCTGAACCGCCCGCGACCGGTCCCGATACCGGAATCGCCCAGCCGATCGGCGCGGGTGTGGTTACCGCACTGGTCGGGTTCACCAGCTCGTTCGCGGTCGTGCTGAGCGGGTTGAGCGCGGTGGGCGCGACGCACGCGCAGGCCGCCTCGGGGCTGCTGGCGCTGTGCGTCACCCAGGCCGTCGGGATGATCCTGCTCAGCTACCGATACCGGATGCCCATCACCCTGGCCTGGTCGACGCCCGGCGCCGCGCTGCTGGTGAGCACCGGCGCGGTCGCGGGCGGCTGGGCCGCCGCTGTCGGCGCCTTCGCGCTGACCGGCGTTCTCGTCGTGATCACCGGATTGTGGCGGCGGCTTGCGGATCTGGTCGCGGCGATTCCGGTGGAGATCGCCCAGGCGATGCTGGCCGGGGTACTCGTTCCACTGTGCCTGGCTCCGGTGCGGGCAGTGCACACGAGTCCTGCGGTGGTGGCGCCGGTGATCGTGGTCTGGTTGGTATTGCAGCGGTTCGCGAAGCGGTGGGCGGTGATCGCCGCCTTCGTGACCGGCGCGATCGGGGCAGGCGTCAGCATCGGGGTACAGCATCGGCGAGTGGATCTGTCCGCGATGGTTCCCGCGGTGGAACTGACACTGCCGCAGTGGAATTGGCAGGCGGTAATCGGTGTCGCGATTCCGCTCTACATCGTGACCATGGCATCGCAGAACATTCCGGGCACCGCCGTGATGGGCTCCTTCGGCTATCGGGTGCCGTGGCGGGCGGCCATGACCGTCACCGGAATCGGCACCATCGCGGGTGCGACCGCCGGTGGGCACGCCATCAATCTCGCGGCGATCAGCGCGGCGCTGTCCGCCGCGCCCTCGGCACATCCCGACCCGAAACGCCGCTGGATCGCGGCCGCTACCACGGGCGTCGCGTACCTGCTGCTCGCGCTCGGTTCGGCCGCACTGGTCACGCTCATCGCGACCGCACCCGAGGGCACGCTGGAAACGGTCGCGGGTCTCGCCCTGCTCGCCACCCTCGCGGCGGCCCTGGCGGGGGCGCTGACATCGGAGCGGCATCGGGAGGCGGGCGTCGTAACCTTCCTGATCGCCGCTTCGGGCGTCGGCTTCCTCGGTATCGGCGCGGCATTCTGGGCGCTGGTCGCGGGATTGGTGGTACGACGGGTGCTCAGCCGCCGCGACTGAGCACAGACGACAGCGCCGCGGTGAAGATATCCAGGCCGTGGCCCTACGCGCGACTGAGCAGGGTGAGCGGATCCTCCAGCAGGCCCGCCACCGTCGCGAGGAAGCGCGCGCCGAGTTCGCCATCGATCATGCGGTGGTCGAAACTGACGCCGAGGGTGGTGACCCACCGGACGGCGACTTCGTCACGAACCACCCAGGGCCGCTTCCTGATCGACCCGACGCACAGAATCGCCCCCTCGCCCGGATTGACCAGCGGAACCCCGGTATCCACCCCGAAGACACCGACATTGGTGATGGTGAAGGTGCCACCGCGCAGGTCGACCGGGGTCGCGCTGCCCCCGCGCGCGGTTTCGGCCAGCCAGCCGATCTCCCGGCACAGATCGCGCAGGCTCAATGTCTGCGCCTCCTTGAGATTGGGCACGAGCAGTCCGCGTTCGGTCGCGACCGCGATGCCGAGATTCACATAGTGCTTGGTGACGATCTGCTGATTCGCGTCGTCCCAGGTCGCGTTGATACCGGGGAATTCGGCGATCGCGGCGACCACGGCCTTGGCGATCAAGGCCAGGGGCGTCGGCGTGAGTTCGGCGAACGCCTTGGTGGTGCGCAGGTGGTCGAGCAACTCCATCGAGGCGGTGAAATCCAAGGTGAGGAAGGTGCTGGCCTGCGGGATGGTGCGGGCGCTGACCGTCATGGATCCGGCGATGCGTTTGCGGATGCCCGCGATCGGGGTCCGCGATTCCCTGACCGCGGGCCTGATGAGACCCTCCTGCCGGTCCGCGGCAGGGGCGACGGTGGTCGCGCCCGCGCGCGCGGCGGGGGTGCGCGGACGCGAGACGGGGACCGCACCGCGCACATCCTCGACGGTCACCGCGCCCCGCGGACCGGAACCGGCGATGTACCACAGATCGATGCCGAGTTCCTTGGCTAGTCTGCGCGCCCCCGGCGTTGCGGCGGCGCGCCTATCCATCGAGGTCGAACGGTCCTGATTCGGTTGCGGCGCGGGCGTTTCCGTCTGCCGTGCGGCGGCACGCCGCCGGGATGCGGGCTCGTCTTCCGGTCCGTAACCCACGAGAACCGATGTGCGCCCGCCGCTGCTGTCGCCGCTGTCGCCGCTGTCGGCGGCGACCGCCAGATCGTTGCGCACCCGGATCAACGGCGCGCCCACCGGAACCGTATCGCCCGGCTGCGCCAGCAATTCCACGACGGTTCCGGAGAACGGCGAAGGTAGGGCAACCACCGCCTTGGCCGTCTCCACCTCCGCGATCGTCTGGTTCAACTCCACCGTGTCCCCGACACCGACCGACCACGACAGCAATTCGGCGTCCGCGAGCCCCTCCCCGAGATCCGGGAGCCGGAATTCCAGGACGTGGCCGTCATCGTGCACAGGGCACCTCTCACTTCGGTGGGCGGGGCGTCAGGCGGCGGGCAACGATCGGTCCACCGCGGCCAGAATGCGATCGGGATCTGGCAGGTGGTGCTTTTCGAGCTTGGCCGGGGGGTACGGAATATCGTGGCCGCCGACGCGCAGCACCGGAGCCTCCAGATGATAGAAGCAGCGTTCGGTGATCCGCGCCGCGATTTCGGCTCCCAGACCCCCGAAAACCGATGCTTCGTGCACGACGATCAGCCTGCCGGTTTTCGTGACGGATTCCTCGATGGTGTCGAAATCGATCGGCGCGAGACTGCGCAGATCGATCACCTCCAGCGAATGCCCTTCCTCGGCAGCGATTTTCGCCGCGGTCAGCGCGGTGGCGACGGTACCGCCGTATGCCGCGATCGTCGCGTCGGTTCCGGGGCGGCAGACCCGCGCCCGATCCAACGGCAGTGTGGGCTCCGCGTCGAAATCGACCTCGGCGCGGTCCCAGTAGCGGCGTTTCGGTTCGAAGAAGATGACCGGATCATCGAGCGCGATCGCCTGACGCACCATCTGATACGCGTCGACCGGCGTACTCGGTATCACCACGCGCAGTCCGGGGGTATGCGCGAAATACGCCTCGGGCGACTCCGAATGATGCTCGACGGAGCCGATCCCGCCGCCGCAGGGGATGCGAATCGTGAGGGGAACGGTCACCTTTCCCCCGGTGCGGTAATGGATTTTTGCCACCTGCGAGACGATCTGATCGAAGGCCGGATAGACGAACCCGTCGAACTGTATCTCACACACCGGCCGATATCCGCGTAGTGCCATACCGAAAGCCGTTCCCACGATGCCTGATTCGGCCAGCGGCGTATCGATCACCCGGTCGTCACCGAAATCCTTCTGCAGGGTGTCGGTGACACGGAAGACTCCGCCGAGCCTGCCGATGTCCTCGCCCATCAGCAGAACCTTCGGATCATCCTCCAGCGCCCTGCGCAGACCGGTGTTGAGCGCGGCGGCGAAGGTGGTGATCATGCGCGGACTCCTTCCGGTGGCGCGGAGGATGTCCCGGGATCGCCGGCGAGGTACTCCGCGTAGGCACGCCGCTGTTCGGTGAGCAGCGGATGCGGGGTGGCGTAGACGTGGTCGAACAGTCGCATCGGGTCGGGATCGGCCATCTCGATGGTCGCGGTGCGCAGCCGGTGGGCCACCTCGTCGGCCCGCGCGGTGACCTGCTTGTCGATATCGCTGTCCCACAGATCCTCGCGTTCGAGGAGTCTGCGCATCCGATCGATCGGATCCCGGCGCTTCCACAGCTCGGTTTCCGCGGCGAAGCGGTAGCGGGAGGGGTCGTCGGCGGTGGTGTGCGGGCCCATCCGGTAGGTCAGCGCCTCGATGAAGGACGGACCGCCGCCGCTGCGGGCGCGGGCGAGGGCCTGTCGCGTCACCGCGAGCACCGCGAGCACGTCGTTTCCGTCGACCTGGACGCCGGGGATGCCGTATCCGAAGGCCCTGCGCACGATCGGCGTCGCGCTCTGCACCCGGACCGGCGCGCTGATCGCCCAGTGGTTGTTCTGGCAGAAGAACACCACCGCCGCGCCCCAGCTCGCGGCGAAACCCATGGCTTCGGCGATATCGCCCTGGCTGCTCGCGCCGTCGCCGAAATAGGCGATGGTGCCGATCTCCGCACCGTCCAGATGGGCGGCGTAGGCGTAGCCGGTGGCGTGCAGCCCCTGCGAGCCGACGACGATATTCGGATTGGTCATATTGATCGCGGCGGGATCCCAGCAGTGGTGGGCCGCGCCGCGCCACAGCCGCGTCAGATCGCCGGGATCGACACCGCGGCAGTAGGCGACGGCGGCCTCCCGGTAGCTGCAGAACACGTAGTCGTCGGGACGAAGGGCCCGCGCCGAACCGACCTGCGCCGCTTCCTGGCCGAGCAGCGGCGGCCACAGGCCGAGCTGACCCTGCCGTTGCAGCGCCGTCGCCTCGGTGTCGATGCGGCGGCTGACGACGAGATCCTCGTACAAAGCGCGCAACCGCTCGGGGCCGATATCGGCCACGAGAGCCGCGTGTTCACGGTCGAACACCCTGCGTCCATCGGGCTGGACCAACTGGACCGGGTACGCGGGCTTATCCGTCATCGCCGATCGCCTCCTGACCGTGGGGTGTCACATCCGGGCGCCGCGCCCGAACACTATGCTCTACCTCACAGCATCCACCTCGAGGCGTTATGCGCAAGTGGACACGCACCGAATGAGCAGATTGCACAATTTCGGGGCGTAGTCGAATGTCATACTGCGTCTTATGACCAGCAAGGAATCCGCCGAGGTGACCCTGGACGCCACCGACGCGCGCCTCTTACTCGAACTGGTCGCCAATCCGCGCGCGACCGGCGTGGAACTCGCGACCCGTCTCGGCCTGTCCCGCAACACCGTGCAGGCACGATTGTCGCGATGGGAGGCCGGTGGGGTGCTCAGCAGTGTCGAGTTGCGGGTGCGACCGCGGGCGCTCGGCTATCCGCTGTCGGCCTTCGTCGCGGTCGTGCTGGATCAGCATCGACTGGATTCGGTCGTCGCCGAACTCGCCGAGGTACCCGAGGTGACCGAGGTCTGCGGGCTCACCGGGCAGACCGATCTGACCGTGCGCGTCGTCGCCCGCGATGCCGACGATCTGTACCGGATCACCGGGCAGATCCTGAAGATTCCCGGGGTCGAGCGGACGAATATGGCACTGGTGATGCGTTCGCTCGTCGGACCTCGCACCGCGCCGCTGCTGGAACGGCTGGCCGGGCGCGACTAGTTTCCGCCGAAAGCGCCGCCGGGGTTCCGGTTGGGCGCATCCCGGGCGGGAGCGCCCGCTAGGGTGCCGAATATGGAGATTTCGGGCAAGATCGCGATCGTCACGGGAGCCGGGGCGGGAATCGGGGCCGCAGTGGCGCGGCGACTGGCCGCCGGAGGCGCGCGGGTGGTGATCGCCGATCTCGACGCGGATTCGGCGGCGAAGGTCGCCGAATCCATCGGTTCCGCCGCGATCGCGGTCGGCGGCGATGTCGCCGACGAGAAGGTGATCCAGAATCTGATCGACCGCGCCGAGGACGCGTTCGGGCCGGTCGACCTCTATGTCGCCAACGCGGGTATCGGCGGCGGTCCCGGCCTGGAAAGCACCGACGAACAGTGGTCGGCGTCGATCGAGATCAATGTCTTGGCCCACGTGCGCGCCGCTCGCCTCCTCGTGCCGCGCTGGGTCGAGCGCGGCGCGGGCTATTTCATGTCCACCGCCTCGGCCGCCGGACTGCTCACCCAGATCGGCTCCGCCCCGTATTCGGTGACCAAGCACGCCGCCGTCGGATTCGCAGAATGGCTCTCGATCACCTACGGCGACAAGGGTGTTCGCGTCAGCTGCCTCTGCCCGATGGGCGTCGACACCCGGCTGCTGCACGGCGATCTCATCCCCGGCGACGCCGCCGCCGAACTCGCCGTCAAGGCGGTGACCACCGCGGGCGCGGTGCTCACCCCGGAGCAGGTCGCCGAATCCGTCATCGAGGGTATCGATGCCGAGCGATTCCTCATCCTCCCCCACCCGGAGGTTCTGAAGATGTACCGCCACAAGGGTTCCGACTACGACCGCTGGCTCGAAGGCATGCGCCGCTTCCAGGCCGCGTTGCAGGGCTGATTCAGTCGGTGACAAGCGCGGCCGCCGCCGTGCGGATGACCTCGGGGATCTCGACCGGTTTGCGGGTGTCGGAATCGACGTAGACGTGGACGAATACGCCGGTGGCGGCGAGTTCGAGGTCGTCGCCCGCTTCCCGGAAGATCGCCAGATCGTAGGTGATGCTGGAGCGGCCGAGGCGCGAGACGCGCACGCCGACCCGCAACTGGTCGGGGAAGCTGAGCGACCCGTGGTACTGGCACGAGGTCTGCGCGACCACGCCGAGGGCGGGCAGATTCCGGATATCGGTACCGGTGGCGTCCATCAGCCACGCGTTCACCGCGGTGTCGAAGTACGAGTAGTACGTCACGTTGTTCACGTGGCCGTAGTGGTCGTTATCGGCCCACCTGGTCGGCACCGGCCAGAGCACTGGATACTGCTGCGTCACCCGGCCGACGATAGCTCAGCGGGTGTCGCGCCGTGCCGATGGTCACGCGGGCTGACGCCGAAGTGGCGCTTGAACGCGGCGCTGAGCGCGAAGGCGCTGCCGTAACCGACCTGTCGCGCGATGGCCTCGATGGTGGCGTCCGATCCCTGTAACAGGTCGGCGGCGAGTTCGAGACGCCATTCGGTGAGGAAGGCCATCGGCGGCTCGCCCACCAGCTCGGTGAAACGGCGAGCCAGCGCGGCCCGCGACACCCCGACCGCCTCGGCCAGACCGGCGACGGTCCAGCCGTGCGCCGGATTGTGCTGCAACAGCCGCAGCGCCTTGCCGACCAGCGGATCGCTGTAGGCGTGGTACCAGGCGGGCGCGTCATTGCCCGCGAACCAGCAGCGCAGCGCGGTGATGAGCAGCAGGTCGAGCAGCCGGTCCAGTACCGCGCCCTGGGCCGGTTCGTCCTTGGTGGCCTCGTCTGCGAGCAGATCCAGTACGCGGCTGTCGAATTCGCCGTGCCGCAGGACCACGACCGGCGGCAACGCGCGCAGCAGCCGCCTGCTCACCGCGCCGACGGTTTCGTAGGTGCCGGTCACCATCATGGTGGCGCCGTCCGGGGTGGTCCCCCACTGACGCACGCCGAGAGTCAACGCCTCGCACAACAATTCACCGTCCGGCGTGGTCGTGATCTGGCCGGGGTGAATGATGATCTGCGGTGTCGTCTCCGGGGAGTCGGCGATCGTATACGGCTGCGGTCCACGGAAAATGGCGACGTCCCCCGCCTCCAGTCGACGCGGCGCGGGCGATTCGGCCCGCTTCGGATCCGCGTCGGGAACGATCCAGGCCGTGCCGCGGACGATCGACAGCACCGTCAGCGGTGATTCGTCCTGGATGCGCAGCGCCCAGGGCGGGTCGAGCAGCGAGCAGACCACGAACGCGCCGCGAGCACGCGGACCTTCGAGCAAGCTGGCGAGGGCATCCACCCACCCAGGGTAGACGCCTGCCCGTGGTCTCAGGCCGACGATTGTCACCGCGTGCGCGGATGATCGTGGGTACCGTTGGAGGGGTGCCGGTTCCGACGGTCGACCGCAGGCTTCGTCTGGCCCGCGCGGCGGTATTCGCGGTTTTCGCGCTGAACGGATGCCTACTCGCGCTGTGGGTGGTGCATATCCCCGCCGTCTGCGATCGCACCGGAATCGCGAAATCCACACTCGGCACCTTCATCCTCGCGCTCGCCGGTGCGGCGCTGGTCGGAATGCGACTCGCCGGACCACTGGCCGACCGCGTCGGCAGTCGCACCATGGTCGGGGTGGCAGCGTGTCTGATCTCGGTGACGGTGATCGGTCCCGGCCTGGCGACCGGTCCGCTCACCTTGGCCATCGCGTTGGCCTGCTTCGGATTGGGCAACGGGGCGCTCGACGTCTCGATGAATACGCAGGCGGTGCATGTCGAACGAGCGTACGGCAGACCCGTCATGTCGGCGTTCCACGCCCTGTTCTCCGGCGGCGGACTCCTGGGTTCGCTCGCGGGCGCGGGCGCGCTGCGGGCCGGGATGGATATCCGGCTCACCCTGTCGATCGCCGCGGTGGCGGGACTCGCGCTCGTCGCGGTCTCGCTTCCGCTGCTCCTGCGCGACTCGGCGGCGGAATTCGTCTCCGACGCGGTCGAGGTCGTCCCGATGCCCGTGTCGCTTCATGTCGTCACCGGCACCGGGCCGGCGGCGGTCGAGGACACACGGTGGGCTCCCGCGCGGGCGGCCAGGACCCGGAAGGTGCTCGGACTGGCCGTCATCGCCTTCATCTGCTTGCTCACCGAGGGCGCGGCGGCGGACTGGAGCGCACTGCAGGTTCGCGACCACCTCGGAACCGACGAGGCCACCGCCGCACTGGCTTTCGCCGGCTTCTCGTTCACCATGACCGCGGGACGCTTCGCGACCGATCGCATCGCCGGGGCTTTCGGCGCGGTGGCCGTGGTGCGCTACGGCACCCTGATATGCGCGGGTGGACTCGCGGTCGTCCTGATATCGGTCTTGACCCCGCTGACCCTATTCGGCTGGGCCTGCGTCGGGCTCGGCCTGTCCGGCGTGATACCGCAGATCTTCACCGCCGCGGGCAATCTCGGTTCGGCGACCGTCGCCACCGACATGTCCCACGTCTTCAGCATCGGCTACCTCGGTCTGCTCGCGGGACCGGCTCTCATCGGATGGCTGACCGTGATCGTTCCCCTGACCACCGCGTTGGCCGTGCCGCTCGTAGCCGTCCTGGTCTGCGCACGTTGGGCCGGAATCGTCGCGCCGGTCGCCACCGAGCGGCGCGAGGCCACCGGATAGGTCACCTACAGCGGCGGGGCAAGGCATAACGTCATCGGATCGGGTTTCGGGTAGACGATGGCGTCCTCGTCGGCCGCCGCGCTGTCGCAGGCCGAGCGGTCGGCGGTGCCGCGAATGATCCGGACGACCTTGAAATCGGCGGCGGCCGTGCAATCGACGCGCGTACTCGCGCCCATCAGCACGCTGTTGACGCAGTCACCCTCCGCGACATTGAGGCGAAGACACAGCGTGTATTCGTCACCGCTGGTCTGGTAATAACTCTCGTAATCCCGGCTCGCGCATTCCGCGTCGGCCCCGTCCAGTCGCTGCGCCACCACATAATTGGCGTCGGCGTCGCCGCATTCGGCGACCGTGAATTCGGCTTTGACGGTACTGCCCGAAAGTTTCGCGCACTGGCCGATCGCGATCTTCTGGCCGTCGGTCGCGAAATATGTCCGCGCCGCGAAAATCGCCAACCCCAGCACCAGAAATGCGCCGACGAGCTTGAGAACCTCCACCAGTGTGCTGTCACCGGGCGCGTCACCGGGCGAATCGTCATACGACAGCGGTGGGCGATCTGATGCCTGCGTGGACCGGTGATCGGACATCTGCCGCGGGTATTGCGGCGGCGTGGTCATACGTACACTCCCTGGATCCAACTCACTGCCGTACGCGCGGCGACTCTGGCGGCCAATGTATCGGATTCCGGCACGCGACCGGTGCGCGGCTCGGGCGCACCGCACCCGCTCCGGCCGTCGACTGTACGTTGTCTTCAGGCTGGAATTATTTCGAAGATGAGGAAAGTTCGATGAAGAGCTCGACCAGAGCGCTGCTCTGTACGTTCACGGCGGCAGCGCTAGGGCTCGGCGGTGCGGGGGCGCTGGGTTTCGACGGCGCGATAGCGGCAGCCGAACAGACGGCGGACAAGTCCCGGGTGGTCACCACCGACGACGGCTGGGAACTGCGGATCACCAAATCCGCCGAGAATGTGGACCGGCAACCCAATCTCGCCAATTCGCCACTGAGCCGGGAGGCGTTCGTCAGCCTTTCGGCCGTCGCGGATATCGGCGGAGGCGGCCGGGTCGCGGTGGATTCGGGATCGCTGCAACTCGGCTACCAACTCGGATGCCAGGTCGACGTTTCCAGTGGGCTCACCATGAGCCTCGGGGTGTCCATGGGACCGAGCGTCGGGATTTCGACAACCGGGGTCAATGTCGGGGTGGGCGCTCAAGTGGTGCCGAGTATGTCGATGACGGCCAAACCGGGCAGCATCGTCAGCCTGCCCTTCGGAACGAAAGCGCTGGCCGGAGCACACGGATCGATCAGCACCGATCAGGTGCAGATCAAAGTGGACGGATGCCTCGGCGCGGTGAGCCTGCGTTCCTACGCGATCGTCTCCATTTCCACTGCCACGGCCGATAATTCGATATCCGTCTACGGCGATCCGGTGTGGCTGTGAGGCGCGCGGCCAGGATAGCGGCGGGCGTGGTGCTCTCGGTCGTCGCGCTGTACCCGGTCGCGCAGGCCGCGCCGATCGTGCCCGCCGCACCGGATCGGGAATGCGCCGATACCGAGACCTCCTGCGAGCCGCCGAAGACGACCACGGCGACGCCGCGTCCACCGGCGCTGCCGCAGCAGTCCTCGCCGAGCACGATGATCCCGCAGCAGCGGCCGACCGGGCCGAACGCCAATCCTCCTGCGGGAGCGCTGGTTCCGCCTACGCCGGGAGCGGGGCGCGGCGCCCCGATCGTTCCGGTCGGCTGACCCGGCGGTAGCTCGCCGGAAAACCCACAGCGGCCCCCGTTCGACGTGCGAACGGGGGCCGCTGTGGCGTTAGTGCGTTGTCCTACAGCGCCTTCAGTTCCTCGGTGACCGCACCGACGGACTTCTTGGCGTCGCCGAACAGCATGGAGGTGTGGTCGGCGTAGAACAGGGGATTGTCGATACCCGCGAAGCCGGAATTCATCGAGCGCTTGAGCACGATGACGCTGCGCGCCTGGTCGACGTTGAGCACCGGCATCCCGTAGATCGGGCTGGACTTGTCCTCGCGGGCGGCGGGATTGGTGACATCGTTCGCGCCGATGACGAGGGCGACATCGGTGCGAGAGAACTCGCCGTTGATATCGTCCATCTCCTTGAGGGCGTCGTAGGACACCTCGGCCTCGGCGAGCAGCACGTTCATATGGCCTGGCATCCGACCGGCGACCGGGTGGATGGCGTATTTGACTTCCACGCCCTTGGCCTCGAGCAGCGCCGCCATCTCCTTGACCGCGTGCTGGGCCTGCGCCACGGCCATGCCGTAGCCGGGGACCACGATGACCTGATTGGCGTAGGCCATCTGGATCGCGGCGTCGGCCGCCGAGGTGGCCTTGGCCTGTTTCGCCTCGCCGTCGCCCGCGCCGGGCGCGGTGCCGCCGCCACCGAAGCCGCCCGCCACGATGGCCGGGATCGACCGGTTCATGGCCTTGGCCATGAGGTTGGTGAGGATGGTGCCCGACGCACCGACGATCATGCCGGCGACGATCATGGCGGTGTTGTTCAATGCCAGACCGGCCGCGGCGGCCGAAAGACCGGTGAGCGCGTTGAGCAGGGAGATGACAACGGGCATATCCGCGCCACCGATGGGCAGCACCACCATCAGGCCGAGCACACCGGCCGCGAGCAGCAGCAGCACCATCCACCACCACGGCGCGCCGCCGTCGGAGGCGTTGACGCCGATGACCACCGCCGCCGCCACGGACACGATGAGCAGCAGCAGGTTCAGCGGCTGCTGGAGTTTGCCGACACCGATCGGCTTACCCGGCAGGATCTCCTGCAATTTGCCGAAGGCGATCAGCGAACCCCAGAACGAGATCGAACCGATGATCGCGGCGAACAGCGAACCGACGATGATGTGCACGGTCGGGGATTCGCCGTGCTTGAACGCGGAAAAGCCGCTGGTGTCGATGAATTCGGCCCACGCGATGAGTGCGACGGTGCCGCCGCCGACACCGTTGAACGCGGCGACCAGCTGCGGCATCGCGGTCATCTTGGTGTATTTCGCGGGCGGCACGCCCAACGCGATACCGACGACGAGTCCGGCGACGATCAGGATCCAGTTACCGGTATCGCGGACCGCGATCAGGGTCGCCACCACGGCGATCCCCATGCCGACCGCGGCGATCCAGTTGCCGCGCACCGCGGTCTTGGGGCCGGTCAGGCCCATCAGACCGTAGATGAACAGCGCGAACGCGACAATATAGAGAATATTGACGAGGTTGTCCATGGCCTACTTACCCGCCTTCTCCGCGCCGTCGGCCGCGACAGCCTTCTTACCCTTGAACATGCCGAGCATGCGGTCGGTGACGACGAAACCACCGATGACGTTCAGGGTTCCGAACACCACGGCGACGAACAGGATGATCTGGATCCCGATGGACGGATCCTCCATCTTGCCGAGAGTCACCAGCGCGCCGAGGACGACGATGCCGTGAATGGCGTTGGTACCCGACATCAGCGGGGTGTGCAGGGTGTTGGGCACCTTGGAGATGACGGCGAATCCGACGAATCCGGACAACACCAGGATCGCGATATTCGCGAGCAGTTCGGTATACATCAGGCCTGCACCTCTGAGTTGGTCGGTTCGCTCGGCAAGCCTCGCTCTGAGTTGGTCGGTTCGCTCGGCAAGCCTCGCTCACGGGTAACACAGGAATCGGCGAGCACCTGGTCTTCGAAGTCGGGGACGACCTTGCCGTCCACGAGCATCAGTTCCAGCAGCGCCGCGATATTTTTCGAGTACAGCTCCGACGCGTGCTCGGGCATGGTGGCGGGCAGGTTCAGCGGCGAGGCGATGGTGACCTCGTGCTTGACCACCGTCTCACCGGGTTCGGTGAGTTCGCAGTTGCCGCCGGTCTCCCCGGCCAGGTCCACGATGACGCTGCCGGGCTTCATCCCTCGCACCGCGTCGGCGGTGACAAGGCGCGGCGCGGGACGTCCCGGCACCAGCGCGGTGGTGATCACCACATCGAAGGTTTTTATCGCGTCTTCGAGGGCCTTCTGCTGCTGGACCTTCTCGTCGTCGGTGAGTTCACGGGCATACCCGCCCTCGCCCGCGGCGTCGATTCCCAGATCCAGCCATTGCGCACCCACCGAACGCACCTGATCGGCGACCTCGGGTCGCACGTCGTAACCGGTGGTGCGCCCGCCTAGGCGCTTGGCCGTGGCCAGCGCCTGTAGCCCCGCGACGCCGACGCCGAGCACCAGCACGGTCGCCGGTTTCACCGTGCCCGCCGCGGTGGTGAGCATCGGGAAGAAGCGGGTCGATTCGGACGCGGCCAGCAGGACGGCCTTGTACCCCGCCACATTCGCCTGCGAGGACAGCGCGTCCATCACCTGCGCGCGTGAGATACGCGGGATCGCCTCCACCGCGAAGGCTTGCACGCCCGCGTCGGTGAGCGCGCCTATCTGGTTATCACTGTTGCGCGGCGCGAGGAATCCGATGAGCGTCTGCCCCTTGGACAGTTTCGCCACCTCGGCGTCGCTCGGTGGGGCCACCTTCACGACGACCTCGGCCGACCACGGATCACCGATGGTCGCTCCGGCCTCGATATACGCCTCGTCGGGGATGAGCGCACCCAGTCCGGCGCCGGTTTCCACGACTACCTCCACACCCTGTTTCAGCAAGGCGGGAATTATCTTGGGCACCAATGCGACACGCCGTTCGCCCGCGTTAGACTCGCGAACGACTCCGACACGCGCTCCGCGCGGCGACGAGTCGCCCGCGCTCTGCGTTGTCTCCACTTGTCAGACTTCCTTCTCGTGCTGGCCATTAGCCACCGAACGACGGACCAATGAAGTTACTCGTGAGTAAGTTCATCGAAATCCTCGCAACTGTACTCGGCTCGCGGTGAGCGTAGCTGAGATGCCGATCACACGCCCGGACCACCGTCCGCACGTCGGGACACCCGCACCCGGCGTGACGACAGCACCGACATCCGCGTGACCCCGGTTCCGCCGCGACGCCGCGGTGCTACCGACACTTATCGACGCAGGTGAGCGTGGCGAATCCACTGCCGGCGCGACATCACGCGACGCCGCGCCTGGGCGCGTCCCGGTCGTCGGCCGCGCGCCATGACAGTGACGTGCATCATGCCGAATGCCCGATTCGGGGGTGTTCGGCGTTCGTCGTAGGTCGTATGGTCGCGGTGTGAATGCCTGCGTCTTCTGCCGCATCGTGGCGGGCGAAGCTCCGTCGACGAAAGTCTACGAGGACGACACCCTGTGCGCGTTCCTCGATATCCGGCCCATCGCCAAGGGGCACACCCTGGTCATCCCCAAACAGCACGCCGCCGAATTGGGGGACCTCGACGCCGACCTCGGCGCGGAGATCTTCCGGACCGGACACCGGCTCGCGCTGGCGATGCGCGGCAGCACACTGTCCGCGGACGGGGCCAACCTGGTGCTCAACGACGGCAAGGCCGCGTTCCAGACCGTCGCGCATGTCCACCTGCACGTCATCCCGCGCAGGCACGGCGATCTCTTCGGCTTCGCGAAGGGTTTCCTGCTGCGCAGACCACACGATCCGGCCGGAACCGCCGCCGCCATCACGGCCGGTCTCGCGGCGCTGGACGGGCAGAGCTCCGCACGCGATGTCGAAGGGAAGCAATGATGACCGAGGAGATCCCGGACCGGATCGAGACGATCGACCTGCTGTCGCGACAGTGGCAGGCCGTCACCGCGCTGGTCGCCGACCTGGACGAGGACGGATGGCGCACGCCGACGGCCCTGCCGGGCTGGACCGTCTTCGACGTCGTGGCCCATATGATCGGCACCGAATCGTGGCTGCTCGGCGAGAAGCCGCCCGCCCGTGAGCCGGGCAGTGACGAGACGGATGTGCGCGCGCTCCCCCACGTCCGCAACGAGACGGCAGTACTCAACGAGATCTGGGTCGACCGGCTGCGCCCGCTGTCGGGGGCGGAGTTGCTCGAGATGTTCGGCCGGATCACCGACCGACGTCTGACGATGCTCGGCAAAATGGACGACGCCGTATGGAAGACCCCGACACCGTCGCCGATCGGACAGGTCAGCTACGGCCGGTTCATGCGGGTGCGCCTGTTCGACTGCTGGATGCACGAACTCGATATCGCCGACGCCATCGGCAAAACCATCGACGAGGGCGGACCGCGCGGTGAGCAGGCATTCGCCGAATTCGCCGCATCGCTTCCCCGGGTGCTCGCCAAGCGCGGCAAGGCTCCGGACGGATCACGGATAACCCTCGACCTGACCGGCCCGCTGGCGCGGACGCTGCATATCGCGGTCGACGGCAGGGCCGCCTATGCAGACACATTCGATGATCCGTGCACCGTGGCCATCCGGCTCGATTCGGGGCTGCTGGTTCGCCTCGGCGGCGGGCGCACCACCGCCGAGGAGCATGCCGATGACATCACCGTCACCGGCGACGAGGAACTCGGCCTTCGACTGGTCCGCAACCTGGCCTTCACCATCTGATGCGCCTATTCCTGTCCAGCTACCGATTCGGGGTCCACGCCGACCGGTTGCGCGCACTCGTCGGCGAACCGGGCCGTGTCGCGGTGATTCCCAACGCCTGCGACGCCTGGCCCCAGTTCTGGGAGGCCGCGATCGCCAGCGATATGACTCCACTGCGTGCGCTCGGCTACCTCCCCGAGGTGCTCGACCTGCGCGATTTCATCGGTCGCACAGCGGAATTGGAGCAACGGCTGGCCGAATTCCCGATGCTGTGGGTGCGCGGAGGAAATACCTTCGTCCTGCGCGCCCAATTCGCCCGCAGCGGAGCCGATCTGGTGCTGCCGCGACTACTGGCCGCCGACACGCTGGTCTACGCCGGGTACAGCGCGGGCGCCTGCCTGCTCACCCCGGATCTGCACGGGCTGGAGACCAGCGACGACCCCGCCGAGGTCGAGCCCTTCTGCGGAATCGAACCGCTGTGGGACGGACTGGGATTGGTCGATCGGCCGATCGTGCCGCATCTGTCTTCGGCGCTGGACCCGGAGGGCACCTGCGACCGGCTCGCGGCGCAGTTCCGCGCGAATGGAGTACCGCATTGGGGACTCACCGATGACGACGCGGTCGTCGTCGACGGCGACCGCGTCGAGGTGCTGCGCGGGCCGTCCTGATCCTGGATCAGTGACCGCGTGTCGGCGCCGCGGCGGTCGGACGGGTGCGAAACACCACCCAGCGCATAGCGCTGTACATGAACACCGCTTCACAGCCCCCCGCCAGCAGCCGGGACAGGTGGTATTCGAGGCCGAGCCCGGTGAGGCCGGTGCCGACGCCGAGGATGAACGTCGCGTAGTTGATCGCGACCACCACGACGTAGATCGCGGCCTGCCTGCCGACCGGGGCGTGCGAATGGAAGTTGAAGGTCCGGTTCAGGACGAAACTCAGCGCGAACGCGCAGATGTATCCGACCGTGACCGCGAGCCATACCGGCAGGCCCCACCAGCCGTGGAAGATCGTCAGCAGGATCAGATCCACGCCGAACGTGCCTCCGTTGATGAGCGCGAACCCCAGAAGGGTCGGCGGCACAAGGCGATTCAGCCCCCACGGCAGACGCGCGACGACCACTTCGCACCACCGGGTGAACCGGTCGGGAAGGGTTTCGGTGGTGACCGCCGGATCGAGCACGACGTCAGCATGCCAGCGGTAGGTGGCCGTCAGGTGAGCACTCGGCAAACCGATCGGCGTCTCAGCCGAGCCGGGTGCGCGTTTCGGGGCGGTCGAGTGCCGTCCATTCGGCCATGGTGCGCCGCCTCGTGACGATGTCCGCGTCCGCGAGCAGGGCGTCGAGCAGCACCGTCGGATCCGCGCGCCACTGTTCGGCGATCTTCGCCAGCGCGTCCTGGCCGAACAGTCCCGAGTGATCGAGCGCGGTGAGCCACTCCCCGAAATCCCCCGCGCGGATTCGCCGCAACACCGCGGCGTCGAGACCTCCGTCCGCCGCCTCGCCCGCGAATGCGGCACTCACCAATTCGCGGTAGTCCGGCGTTTCGCTCGGCATCGCACCAGCCCTCCCATCTCGTCGTATCCCGGAACCACGGGTGTTCCGGCGCACCCGCGCCCACCGTAGCGCCGACGCGCGGTGACGCGCGCGGCCCCGCCGTGCGGATCCCGCCGTGCGCATCCCGTCGTGCGGCCTCGCCGTGCGGATCCCGTCGTGCCGGGATCGGGACGTTACCGTGGACGACTGTGGAACTGCATGACCTGATCGACCTGCTTCCCGAGGGCGCGGTACTCACCGATCCCGACCTGCTGACAGGTTACCGCCACGACTGGGCCCGCGACCCCGACGCGGGAACACCGCGCGCGGTGGTTCGCGCCACCGGCACCGCCGACGTGGTCGCGACGCTGCGCTGGGCGCACGAGCACCGGGTGCCGGTGGTGCCGCGCGGCGCGGGCTCCGGGCTGTCCGGGGGCGCGACGGCCGTTGACGGCGGAATCGTGCTGAGCACCGAGCGGATGCGCGATATCACCGTCGATCCGGTCACCAGGACCGCGGTGGCGCAGCCGGGACTGTTGAACGTCGAGGTCAAACGCGCGGTGGCCGAACACGGGCTGTGGTATCCGCCGGACCCGTCCTCCTTCGAGATCTGCTCGATCGGCGGCAACGCCGCGACCAACGCGGGCGGGCTCTGCTGCGTGAAGTACGGCGTGACCGCCGATTACATCCTCGGAATGGAGGTGGTGCTCGCCGACGGCACCGCGGTGCGGCTCGGCGGGCCGCGGCTGAAGGATTCGGCGGGGCTCTCCCTGACCAAACTCTTCGTCGGCAGCGAGGGCACCCTCGGCGTCATCACCGAGGTGACCTTGCGACTGTTACCCGCCCAACCGCGCCAGAGCACCGTCGTCGCGACCTTCGCCACAGTGACCGCGGCCACCGAGGCGATCCTCGCGATCACCGGGGCGCTGCGCCCGTCGATGCTCGAATTCATGGACGCGGTGGCGATCAACGCCGTCGAGGACGAAATGCGCATGGGGTTGGATCGTTCGGCGGCGGCGCTGCTGGTCGCCCGATCGGACGCGCCGGGCGAATTCGCCGCCCGCGAGGCCGAGTCGATGGTGGCCGCCTGCGAGAAGGCCGGAGCGTCCGAGGTTTTCCATACCGAGGATCCCGAGGAGGGCGAGGCGTTCACCGCGGCGAGACGCTTCGCCATTCCCGCCGTGGAACGTATCGGCCCGCTGCTGCTCGAGGATGTCGGCGTCCCGTTGCCCCGGCTCGGCGATCTGGTCACCGGCATCGCCGCGATCGCGCGGCGCAACGATGTAGTGGTCTCGGTGATCGCGCACGCGGGCGACGGCAATACCCACCCGCTGATCGTGCACGACCCCACCGATGCCGCGAATACGGCGCGCGCGCATCGCGCCTTCGGCGAGATCATGGAACTGGCCATCGAACTCGGCGGCACCATCACCGGCGAACACGGTGTGGGCCGACTCAAGAAGGCCTGGCTGCCCGCTCAGCTCGGACCCGATGTCATGGCGCTGACCCAGCGCGTCAAAGATGCCCTCGATCCGCGCGGCATTCTCAATCCCGGCTCGATTCTGTGATCCGCGAACCGTCGCGGTCACACCTATACACTCGGTTTCGAGCGTGGCCCGGCCTCGGTCGGGCCGGAACATATCCGACCACCGAGGAGTTTTCCCACAACATGACCACCAGGCTCGAGCACAATGTCGCCGACACCCGTTTCGAGATCTATATCGACGACACCCTCGCCGGGTACGCCGACTACGCCGAACGCGAGGACGCGAAGGTTCGCGACTTCCACCACACCATGACCTTCCCGGAGTTCCGTGGTCATGGTGTCGCGGGCCAAGTGGTCGGATTCGCGCTCGACGAATCACGCTCGCAGGGTTTCACCATCATTCCCACCTGCTGGTACGTGGACAAATACGTCGCCGAGCACAGGGAATACGCCGACCTGGTGGCATAGCCCACCCCTGTCGTCCACCCCCGTCATACACCCCTGTAGTCCACCCCCGTCGTCCACCCGCTCAGCGTAACCACTCCGCGATGAGCGGGCCGAATTCCTCGAACGCCTTCGCGCTGGTGAGTTCGTTGTGCGCGCGGGCGGACCGGTGCTCGACGATCGCACCGGTCACGTAGGGACGCCAGGTCTCGGCATTCGGGCTCATGCCCGGGCGCGTGCTCGTGCTGCTGATGAAGTGCAGATCCCCGTCGAACACCTCGGGGCGATGCGCTGCCGTCTCACGGATCAGCTCGCGGTAATCGTCGTAGAGATGACGCAGGTCGGCGGCGGTGAGCTCGGCGAAAGCGCCGCCCGCCGCGCGCAGGAGTTCGGCGGCGCGCTCCGCCGTCGCGACGCCGTCGGCGGGGAGCAGGTCCGGATCGATGCCGCCGAATTCCGCCAGCAGGACTTCGGGGGGCGGAATATCGTCGGCGCTCTCCGGTGCGGAATCGGCGCGACCGTCCATGACGATCAGGGTCGAGACGGCCGTACCGCGCCGCTGGAGTTCCACGGCGACGGCGTGGGCGATGGGCCCGCCCGCCGAATAGCCGAGGACGCGATACGGCCCACTGCGCTCGACCCGCTGAATTTCGTCGGCGTAGTGCGCGGCGCGGGCCCGCAGGGTCCGTTCCGGTCTCGCGTCACCCGCGACGCCGGGTGACTGCAGGCCGTAGACCGGGTGGTCGTCGTCGAGGTAGCGCACCAGTCCGGCGTAGCCCCACGCCAATCCGATGGCCGGATGCACGCAGAACAGTCCGGGCCCTCGGCCGCCTTCGCGCAGCGCGAGCAGGGTGCGCAACGCGGGATCGACACCGCGAGGATCGGTGTCAGCGGCGATGCGCTGCGCCAGCGCGCCTGGTGTCGGGTCGCCGAACATCCACTGCACCGGCATGGGGAATCCGAGTTGTTCGCGGATTTCGGCGACCAGCCGGACGGCGACCATGGAGGTGCCGCCGAGTTCGAAGAAGTTGTCGTCCAGCCCGACCCGTTCGGCCCCGAGCACCGTCTCGAAGGCGGCGACGACGGCCTGTTCGGCCGGTGTCACCGCGGGGCGGTAGGGCAGATCGGCACGGCGCGGCGCTGGCGGCGGCTCGTACACCACGGTTCCCGGCGGCGCGGTCACATCCAGGTCGCCGATGACCAGCCCCGGATCGGCCGTCAGGGCGTCGAGCGCCTCGGTGAACCGGCGCGTGAGGGTCCGCGCGGTGGACGGCTCGAACAGGTCGAGAGCGTAGGTGAGATTTCCCGCCATCCCCGCCGGTGCGCCGTCGGCGTCGAATTTCTCGGCGAGCATCCATTCCAGGTCGAATTTCGCGCCGACCGCGGGGATGTCGATGAGGCGAATATCCAGGCCGGGCATCGTGATCGGCTGGCGATCGAAGTTCTGGAATATCAGCAGCACCTGGAACAGCGGGTGATGCGCCGTCGACCGGGCAGGCGCGAGTACTTCGACCAACTGCTCGAACGGCAGGTCGGCATTGCCGAAGGCGTCCAGGTCGCTGTCTTTGACCGCGGCGAGCACTGTCTCGAAGGTGGCGTCGATGTCGATGCGGCTGCGCAGCACCAGCGTATTGACGAACATGCCGACCAGATCGTCGAGTTCACCGTCACCGCGGCCGGCGATCACCGAACCGATCGCGATATCCGTGTCGCCGGACAGTCGGGCGAGCAGTACGGCCAGCACCGCGTGCGCGACCATGAAGGTGCTCACCCCGTGCCAGCGGGCGAGCCGTCGAACCCGCTGCTGCACCGCGACGTCCACCTCGAACTCCACCATGCCCGCGCGGTGGGTCCGTACGGCGGGGCGCGGATGATCGCTCGGTAGGGCCGCGACCTCGGGCAGACCGTCCAGCGCGGCTCGCCAATACGCCGACTGGCGGAAAGCCACGCTGTCCGGATCGTCGGCCGCGCCGAGCAATTCCCGCTGCCAGAGCGCGTAGTCGGCGTAGTGCAGCGGCAGTGGCGCCCACAGCGGTGCGGCGCCCGACCTGCGCGCGCCGACGGCCACCATCACATCGCGGGTGAGCGGCGCGAGCGACCAACCGTCGGAGGCGATGTGATGCAGCACGAGTATCAGCGCGCAGTGCCGCGGTGTGTGTCGCAGCAGTACGACCCGCACCGGTAATTCGCTGGTCAGGTCGAAACCACGCGCGCTCACCCGCGCCGCCGCCTCGGTGACCTCGTCCGGGCCGACATCCGATACGCACACCGGCACATAGGCCTTCGCGACGGGGCGCACATCCTGGTAGGGCTCGCCGTCGGCGTCGACGGGGTAGACGGTCCGCAGCGATTCGTGTCGTGCCACTACGTCCATGAGCGCGATCTGCAGGACCCCGATATCGAGTTCGCCCTCGATATCCACCGCGATCGGCACATTGTGCGCGGGCGACCGTGGGTCGTAGCGGTTGAGGAACCACATGCGGCGCTGGGCGGCCGAGAGCGGGATATGCCTCGGCCGTGGTCGTGGACCCGGTCGCGGACCGGGCACCGCGGTGGCCTTCCGCACGGCCTCGGCGAGTTCGGCGACCGACGGCGCGTCGAATACCGTGCGCACGGCGATCCTGGTGTTCAGCGCCGCGCCGAGTCGCGCGACGATGCGCGTCGCGATGAGCGAATTGCCGCCGAGGGCGAAGAAGTCGTCGTCGAGTCCGACCCCGGGCACCCCGAGCAGATCGGCGAAAGTCTCCGCGATGACCCGTTCGGTGGGGGTGGTCGGCGGGCGGTAGCGCCCGGACCGGATATCGGGGGCAGGAAGGGCGCGGCGATCGAGTTTTCCATTCGCCGTGCGCGGCAGCGCGTCGAGGACGACGATCGTCGCGGGGACCATATACGAGGGGAGACGATGCGCGACAGTGCCTTTCACCGTCGCGATCCGCAGGTCCGCGCCCGGCTCCGGCACCACGTAGGCGACGAGTACCTCCCCGACGGCGGGATCGGTATGGACAACCACCGCCGCCTGACGCACCGACGGATCGCTTACCAGCGCCGATTCGATCTCGCCGAGTTCGATACGCAGGCCGCGTAATTTCACCTGGAGATCGGAGCGGCCGAGGTACTCGAGATCGCCGTCGCGCCGTCGCACCAGGTCGCCGGTGCGGTACATCCGTTGTCCCCGTGGCCCGTGCGGATCGGCGACGAATCGGGCGGCGCTGTGGCCGGTGCGGCCGTGATAGCCGCGCGCCAGCGCGGGACCCGTCAGGTACAACTCGCCGACGACGCCGTCCGGCACCGGGTGCAGCCGCGCGTCGAGCACCCGTGCGCACATCCCCGCGATCGGCGTGCCGATGGTGATCGTGTCGCCGGGGCGCAGCGGGGCGCTTCCGGTAGCCCAGATGGTCGCCTCGGTCGGGCCGTAATCGTTGAAATGCGTGCGTCCCGGTGCGGCCCATCGCGCGACGAGTTCCGGCGGGCAGGGTTCGCCCCCGGTGACGATCGCGCGCAGCGCCCCGCATCGCGCGGCCGACGGGTTTCTCGTCGCCGAGGCGGCGTCCGGCTCGTGCCGATTCCCGCCCACCAGAGACGGATCGACCGAGCCGAGCGCCGACGGCGTCAACGCGATATGCGAAACCCGCTCGCGCATAAGCAGTTCACCCAGTTCGACACCGCCGAACGCGGTAGGTCCGGCGACGACGAGGGTCGCCGCCGCGCCGACGGCGAGCAATATCTCGAGTACGGCGGCGTCGAAACTCGGTGAGGCCACGTGCAGGATCCGGGAGTGACGGTCGATGCCGAGCCGATTACGTTGTGTCACGGCCAGTTCGGCGAGTCCCGCATGGGTGACGACGACGCCCTTCGGCCGCCCGGTGGACCCGGAGGTGAAGATGACGTAGGCGGGATTCGCCGTACGCGCGACACCGTCGGGCTCGACCGGCGTTGGCGCGGTCTGTGCCATGGCTGCGGCGGTCTCGGGATCATCGAGCGCGAACCACCGGATATTCCCCTGCGTTTCGTCCTCGGCGGATCGCGCCGCCGCTCCCGCGATGGCCAGCTGCGCGGCGCGCGTGACGCCGAGTCGCGCTCCGGAATCGGCGAGTATCTGCGCGACGCGTTCGGCCGGATAGGCCGGATCGATCGGGACGAAGGCCGCCCCGGTCTTGGCCACCGCCCAGACCGCGAGCACGGATTCCATCGAACGGCGCACGGCCACCGCGACCAGCCCCTCGGGCGCGGCTCCGGCCTGAATCAGCATCCTGGCCAGCCGATTCGACTGTTCGTCCAATTCTCGGTAGGTCAGGGTTCGCGCGCCGTCGACCACGGCGACGCCGTCCGGATAGACCGCCACCGCCGCGGCCAGCAGATCCGGCAGGATCACCGGTTCGGCGGCGACGGGGCGCGGCGCGGCGAGAACCGAGGTCCGCTCGGCCGGGGTGAGCAGTTCGATATCGCCGACGACCAGCTCGGGCCGGTCCGCGACGGACCGCAGTACTCGCAGGAAACGGTCTGCGAAATGGCCGATGGTATCCGCGTCGAACAGGTCGGTCGCGTAGCACAGGCGCAGAGACAGACCGCTGTCCGATCGAGTCACCGTGACGCTGAGGTCGAAACGCAGTGTGGGCTGATCCAGGTCGACCGGCTCGATGGTCAGCTCGGGCAGTGTCAGTCGCACCGGCGTCAGATTCTGGAAGATCAGCATCACCTGGATCAGCGGATGCCGCGCCGCCGACCTGGCGGGGTCGAGCACGTCGACCAGGCTCTCGAAGGGCACGTCCGCGTGGGCGAATGCGTCGAGGTCGGCGCGGCGCACCCGGTCGAGCAGGGTGGTGAACGGGAGCTCGGTCGCCACGTGCGTGCGCAGCACCACGGTGTTGACGAACATTCCGACCACGTCGTCGAGTTCGGGTGCGCCGCGTCCGGCCACCGGGGTGCCGATCGCGATATCGGAGGTCGCGCTGAGCCGGGCCGACACGACGGCGAGGGCGGTATGCACCACCATGAACAACGAGCAGTGCTCGGCACGGGCCAGCGCTTCGAGCCGCGTGGTCGTCGCCGCGTCGAGTTCGGCGCGCACCGTACCCGCACGCATGGACGGGGTGGCCGGGCGCGGCCGGTCGGCGGGCAGGTCGAGACGATCGGGGAGGCCGTCGAGGGTTTCGGTCCAGAACGCCAGTTGGCGGGCGAGTAGCGAATCCGGATCGTGCGCCGATCCCAGCCGTGCACGCTGCCACAGCGTGTAATCCGCGTACTGCGCCGGCAGCGGAGTCCAGCGAGGGACGGTGCCGTGCGCGCGGGCCTGGTAGGCCGTCATGACGTCGCGGGCCAGCGGCCCCATCGAGAATCCGTCGGCCGCGATGTGGTGCACGACCAGGACGAGCAGGTGGTCGGCATCCGCGCCGTCGGCGTCGGTGATCCGGAACAGTGCCAGGCGCAGGGGAACCGCGCCGGTGACGTCGAATCCGGTGATGACACAGCGCATCACCGCCTCCGCCAGCTCCCGCTCGGCGACCGGCACCGGATCCAGGGCGAGACCGACCTCGTCGGCCGGCAGCACGACCTGGTAGCCGATGCCGTCGTGACCCGGATAGACGGTGCGCAGGGATTCGTGGCGGACGAGGACATCGGTGAGCGCCGCGCGCATGGCGGACGTATCGAGGCCGCCGCGCAGCCGCAGCACTACCGGGATGTTGTACGCGCCGGATTGCGGATCGTATCGGTTGACGAACCACATCCGCTGCTGAGCGGGTGCCAGCGGAATGCGATCGGGGCGCGGGCCTGGCCGCGGCAGGATCGTCTCCGTCGCCGGTCCTTCGGCCGCGAGTGTGCCCAGCCGCGCCGCGAGCGCGCGGACCGTCGGCGCTTCGAACAGCATCCGCACCGGCACCTGCGTGTGCAACGCGATCCCGAGCCTGGCGACCACACGGGTGGCCGAGAGCGAATCGCCGCCGAGGGCGAAGAAATCGTCGGCCGCCCCGATTCCGGTGCGATCCAGCACCGCGCCGAAGGCATCGGCGACCACTTCCTCGACACCGACCGGTGCCACGTATCGCGCCGCGCGTTCCGGTTCGGGCAGCCCGCGCAGATCGACTTTGCCGTTCGCGGTCAGCGGCAACGCGTCGAGCACCGTCACGGTGGACGGGACGAGGTGCCGGGGCAGGCGGTGCGCCAGATAGTCGATGAGTTCGGCCGGATCGAGGTCGCCGCCGCTCGCCGTCGCGTAGGTGTCGAGCAGGTGCTCACCGTTGGCGCCGACGTGCGCCACCGTGACCGCGAGCGTCACGCGCGGATGACCGCGCAGCATCGCGTCCACTTCGCCCGGCTCGACGCGGATGCCGCGCAGTTTCACCTGGTCGTCGTTGCGGCCGACATATTCCAGTCGCGAACCCGAGATCCTGCGCGCCAGATCGCCGGTGCGATACATCCGCGCTCCCGTGCCTCCGAAAGGATCGGCGACGAACCGTTCGGCGGTCAACCCGGCCCGTCCGGTGTATCCGCGCGCGATGCCCGGCCCCGTCAGGTACAACTCCCCGGTGGTTCCGGCGGGCACCGGTCGCAGCCACGGGTCGAGCAGCGCGACGCCGACCCCTGGCAGCGGCGCGCCGAGGCCGGGACGTTCGCCGACCTCGAGCGCGGCGGTGAAGGTCGCGGCCACAGTGGCCTCGGCGGGACCGTAGGAGTTCAGCAGCGAGCGCCCTACGCCGAGCCGCGCGGTCAGATCGGGCGGGCACGCCTCACCGCCGGTGACGAGTACCCGTACTCCGTCCAGCGCGTGGGTGGGCAGGGTCGCCAGGACGGCCGGGGTCGAGAACACATGTGTCACCGACGATTCCGCGATCACCTCGCCGAGTTCCGCGCCCGCGTTCACCCTCGGTGGGGCGATCACCAGTGTCGCGCCCGCGTAGGACGTCGTCAGCCACACCATGATCGCGGCGTCGAAATTCGGGTTCATGCTCAGCAATACCCGCTCCCCCGCGCCGAGGTCGGTCACGGCGCACACGCCCGCCGCCAATCCGTTCAGTCCGGCGTGACTCACCACGACACCCTTCGGCGCTCCGGTGGAACCGGAGGTGTAGATCAGGTAGGCGGGGTTCCCGGCGCGCAGCGGCCGGAGCCGGTCTGCGTCGGTGACCGGCGGGCTCGAGACCGGCACCGGGTCCGTGAGATCGATACGGTGCCAATTGAATCCGTCCGGCATTCGCTCGCGGTAGTCCGCTACCGTCACCCCCAGCCGGGCGCCGGAGGCGAGGGCGATCGCGGTGATACGCGACGCCGGGTAGTCGACGTCCACCGGGACGAAGGCCGCGCCGGATTTGGCGATGGCCCACGCGGCGACGATCCACTCCGCAGAGCGCGGGGCCGCGAGCAATACCGTCGTCTCGGGACCGGCTCCCGCCTCGATCAGGGTTCTGGCCAGCCGGTTCGAGCGGGCGTCGAGTTCCGCGTAACCGAGTCGGGTCGTGCCGTCGACGACCGCGTCTCGGTCGGCGCGGACCTCGCGGCGCAGCAGATCGGGGAGCAGCACTATCGGCCGCGGACGGGAGGACGGTTGCTCGATCCGGTCCGTTCCGCGCACCGCCGCGGTGGGCCGAGCCGGATCCCGCGCGATCCTCGCCAGTATCCGCGCCAGCCGCGCGGCGTTCTCGTGTGCTTCGTTCTCGTCGAAATACCGGGCGGAACAGGTGATCACCAGGTGCAGACCGTCGCGAGCCTGCGCCGCGACCGAGAGCGGATAGTGCGTGCCGTCGCGGCCTCGAAAACCCCTCAGCCGCAGATTCGCTCGCTCGACCGCCGCGGCCAGCGCCGCCGCGTCGACCGGATACGACTCGAAGACGATGGTCGTGTCGAACAGCGGTCCGAGACCGGCGGCCGACTGGATCTCGTTGAGTCCCAACGTGTGGTGCCCGATCAGCGCGCCCTGTTCGCGCTGCACCCGCGCCAGCAGTTCGGCCACCGGTTCGGCGGGCGCGAGCGCGATGCGGACCGGGACGGTGTTCACCATCATCCCGATCATGCGCTCGGCGCCTGGCAGTTCGGCCGGGCGATCGGATACCGTCGCGCCGAAGACGACATCGGTCTGTCCCGTGGACTCGGCGAGCAGCAAAGCCCAGGCGACCTGGACCACCGTGTACATGGTGAGGCCGCGCTCGGCGATCAGGCGGGACAGCGCCGCTGAATCCGCCGCCGCGAACGGGATTTCGAGTTCGTATTTCGCGGATTCCGGTGATCCCGGCGTCGGTTCGCGCCCCGCCGTGACCAGCGTCGGGCCGCGGAGGTCGGCCAAGGCCGACGACCACGCGGTTCGTGCCGCCGCCTCGTCGCGGCCCGCGAGCCATTCGAGATAGTCCCGATAGCCGGCCGGTTCGCCCGATCCCGCGCCGAGTCCCTGGCTCTCGTAGAGGGTGAGCAGTTCGCCGAACAGCAGCGGCATCGACCAGCCGTCCAGCACCAGATGATGATTGGTGATGATCAGCCGCACATCCCGCACACCGCAGCGGACGCAGAGGAAGCGGATCAGCGGCGGGCGCCGCGGGTCGAACGGTGTCGCCAGTTCCGCCGCCGCGAGTTCGTCGCACTCGGCCGGGACCGCATCGACGGACCGCCACGGCGTCGCGACGTCGGCGAGCACCACCTGCACCGCGGTATCGACATCAGCCACGAAGGCCGTGCGCAGCACCTGATGACGGCGGATCAGCGCGGCAGCGGCGGCGGCCAGGCGGTCGACATCGGCCTGGCCGTCGAATTCGAAGACCGATTGCACGGAATAGGCGTCGGTGTGCCCGGATTCGAGCTGGGCATGGAAGAGCAGTCCACGCTGCAACGGAGCCAGCGGCCACACATCCTCGACGGACGGATACCGTGCCGTCCACTCCTCGATGCGCTCCTGGGTCGAGCGGACCAGGGGCAGATCCGAGGGGGTGAGACCGCCCGCATCCGGGGTTTCCAGCATTCGGGCGATCCCCGCCAGCTCCGAAACCCACTGCGCGACGAGCTTTTCCACATTGTCGCGATCGATCGCGCCGGAGGCGAAACTCCACACCGCGTGCAGCACGGGGCCTTCACTGGATTCGGCGATGATCGCGTCGATCGTCAAGACCGCGGCGGCGGGCAGATCCGCGGCGCCGACACCGCCGAGCCGCGCCGCGAGGGACACCGGCAGCCACGGCGGGGTATCGCCTTCGGTTTCCGCAGCGGCGACCTGGCCGAGATAGTTGACGCCGAGCTGAGGCAGCGGGGCCGCGCGCAAAGTTGCCGAGGCGCGCGGATCGAGGTGGCGCAGCAGTCCGTACCCGATGCCGCCGTGCGGCACCGCACGCAACTGTTCCTTGACCGCTTTCACCGCGGCGTCGGTGGTATCGGCCGCGCCGATGTCGAGCCGCACGGGGAACTGGCTGGTGAACCAGCCCACCGTGCGTGACAGATCCGCGCCGGGAACCAGGCTCTCGTCGCGCCCGTGCCGTTCCAGCATCAGCAGACGAGGCCCCGCCGCATGGGCCGATACCAGGGCCGTGGCCGTGAGCAGGGCTTCTTCCACACCGCACCGGTAGGCCTTCGGCATGCGGTCCAGCAGGGTGGCGGTCACGTCGCGCGGCAACCGCACCTCGACGTGGTCGAGCGTGCCGCCCACGTCGACGGCCGGGTCCAGTGGTCGGTGGCCGAGTGGCGGTTCGGGTGCGGCGAGCACCGCCTCCCAGTAGCGCAGCTCGTCGGCCCATTCCGGGCGCAGGGCCGCCGCCCTGACGGCATGGGCCCAGGTGCGCATGGATGTGCCGGTCGCAGGCAGTGCGGGCGCTTCGCCCGCAGCGACCCGCGCCCACGCCGCCATCAGATCGGCGATGATGATGCGCCACGAGATCGCGTCGACGGCCAGGTGATGGATCACGAGCACCAGTCGTCCCCGCCCTTGCGCACCGGGATCCATCCAGGTCGCGGCCACCATGACCCCCGCCGTCGGGTCCAGACGTCCGGTCGCCGCCGCGATCGCCGCGTCGATGGACACCGCATCGATGGACACCGTGTCGATGGACACCGCATCGGTGGCCGTTTCGTCCAAGGCCGTTGTGTCGACAGACCCGCACGGTAGGTGCGCCAGTATGCGGTCGGCGGATACCGAGCCCGGCGGGCGCACATCGAAACCACCGGGAATAACGCGGGCGCGCAGCATGTCGTGGCGATCGAGTACCGCCTGCACGGTGCGAGTCAGCCGCGGGCGATCCATCCCGGTCGGCAGCGCCAGCACCATCGATTGCGCGAAACGCTCCCAGCCCGGCTGCTCGAGCAGCCAGTCCACGATGGGGGTGCGTGGCACGAATCCCACACCACCACCGGGCATTTCAGGCAGCGTCCGGGGGCGGTCCGCTGAGGTGACGACCGCGGCGAGCGCGGCGGGCGTCGGATGTTCGAACACATCGCGGGCCGAGAACACCAGGCCGTCGGCACGCGCCAGCGAAACCAGTTGGATCGACAGGATGGAATCCCCGCCCATCGCGAAGAAGGACGATCGCGCCCCTACCTGTTCGACGCCGAGCACCTGGGCGAACAGCGCGCACAGGGCCCGTTCGGTATCGTTCGCGCCCTCGGTATCCGCGCATTCCTCGGTCGGTTCCGGCAGCGCGCGCCGATCGACCTTGCCATTGCTGTTGAGCGGCAGGGCGTCCAGCACCGTGATGACGCTGGGCACCATATGTCCCGGCAGTCGTCGCGTGCTGAACTGCCGCAGCTCGTCCGGGTCCGCCACCGAGGTATCCGGGTGGGATACCGGCACCACATACGAGGCGAGCACCGTCCGTCCGGTCACCCCGGCGCGCGCGACGGTGACCGCGGCCTCCACCGAAGGGTGGGTCTCCAGCACCGCGTCGACCTCGCTCGGCTCCACCCGCATACCACGCAGCTTCACCTGGAAATCGGTGCGGCCCAGATAATCCAGGCTCATCGCGCCGTCCCCATCCCGATCGGTGGCGGCACGCCAGCAGACCAGATCGCCGGTGCGATACATCCTCGCGCCGCCCCGATCGAACGGATCGGCCACGAAGCGCTGCGCCGTCAGTCCCGCCCGCGATATATAGCCGCGAGCCAGGCCCGCCCCCGTGATGTACAGCTCCCCCGGCGTCCCGATCGGCACCGGTCGCAGCCGTCGATCGAGGACGAGTACCCCGGTGCCGGGCACCGGCCTGCCGATCCCGCCCGCACGTTCGTCGGTGAAGGTGGCCGCGATGGTCGTCTCGGCCGGGCCGTACGAATTGAGCAGCCTGCGCCGGGAGCCGAAACGTGCTGTCAGCTCCGGCGAGCAGGTCTCACCGCCGGTCACCACGACCTGAACGCTGGCGAAGGCATCCTCGGGCAGCGTCGCCAACATCGACGGTGTACCGGTCAGGTGGGTGACGCGATGTTCGGTGACCACCGCCCCGAGGTCGGACCCCGCGACCGCGTCGCCCGCGGCGATCACCGCGGTCGCACCGGAGCTGAGGGCTACCAGCAGTTCCAGCAGCGCCGCGTCGAAAGCGGGGTTGAGGCAGTGCATGATCCGCGCACCCGGAGCGGGCCGGTACGCCTCGTGCGCCCCCTGGACCAGCCCCGCCAACCCCGCGTGGGTCACTACGACACCCTTGGGCGTCCCGGTCGACCCGGAGGTGAAGACCACGTAGGCCGGATGCTCGCCGCGCAATCGCCGGGGTGGATCCACCGCGGGGCGGTCGTCACGGGTCTGACCGTTGCCCCGCGCCTTCCCCGCGACCGGCTCGGTGTCGGCGTAAGCGGCGGGGCGAGTTGCGCCGTTGCCATCGTTCCCAGCCCCCGCGCTCGGCTCGTCGAGCAGTATCCACCGCACACCGTCCGGTAGCGACTCGCGCACCGATGACACCGAAATACCCAGTCGCGCACCGCATTCGACGGCCATGTCGGCGACTCGCGCCGCCGGATTCGCGATCCCGACCGGTACCTGGGCGGCCCCCGACCGCGCGACGCCCCAGAGCGCGATCGCCGATTCCACCGAACGCGGCAATGCGACGAGAACACAGCATTCAGGACCGCACCCGGCATCGATCAGTCTGCGCGCCAGGAGATTCGACTGCCGGTCCAACTGTCCGTACGTCACCGTGCGCGCCCCCGCACGCACCGCCACCGCCCGAGGACCCGCGGCGCGCAACCCCCCGGCCAGCAGTTCGGGCAGCAGCAACGGCGCGGGGGCGGGCGGACCGTTGACGCCGTCGAGCAACTGTCGCTCGTCATCGAGGAAACAGTCGAGATCGCGCAGCGCAGTGCCCGGATCGGCGGCGAGCAGCGATTCGAAGATCCGCATGAACCGATGATGATGGCGGGCAAGGGAATTCGAGTCGTAGAGATCGGGATTGGCGTGGAAGTCGACGTGTATCGGACTGTCGGCGCCGTGCTGGTACAGATTGACGAACAGGTCATCGATCGGTCCGGACGTGAGCACGTGCAGATTCGATTCGATGCCGGTGAAGTCGACCTCGGCCGGGAACAGCATGATGTTGAAGACCGGGCCGATGAATCCGCGCCCGGCGGGACCGGCGCCGGAATCGCCCGCGTCCTGCCGGATCTCCTCGTACCGGAACCGTTGATGCCGCAGCGCTCCTGACACCTCCAGCCGCACCGCGTCCACCACATCGGCCACCGTGTCGGCGTCGTCCACAGTGATCCACAGCGGCACCACATTGGCCAGCATCCCGCCGGAACGGCGCAGGACGGCGGTGGTGCGCCCGGAAACCGGCAGGCTGAGCACCACATCCGGCGATCCGGTCATCCTGGCGTAGTAGGCCGCGAGTGCGGCCATCGCCAGCGCGGGCGATCCGACTCCGAACCGCGCCGCCGCGCCGTCGAGCAACTCGGCCATCCGCGCCGAGAGCGTGATCCGGTGCTCGCGTCCGACGGCATGGGCGGGCGCGGCCGACTCGACCAGGCTGCACCGCCGTGGCATCCCCTCGACCCGTTCGGCCCAGTAGGCCGCGTCCGCGGCGAATCTGGTCGACCCGCGGTAACTCGCCTCCGCGTCGAATACCGCGCGCAGACTCGCCGCCGACGCGGGTTTCGGCGTGTTGCCCGCGAGCATCGCGTTGTACAGCTCAGCCACCCGGTACAGCAGGCCGACCGAACCGAATCCGTCGAGCACGATGTGGTGGACCCGCGAGTACCACAGCACCCGGTCCGGCCCTACCCGGATCAGCGTGGAGATACCGGGCCGATCGTGGAGCAGATCGATCGGCGCCGCGACATCGGCCCGCATCCAGCGCATGGCCTCGCCGTCGGGATCGGTGGCATCGGACAGATCCAGATACGCCACCGTGGATTCGATCGTCTCGTCGATGATCTGATAGGGCTGGGAATCCTTTTCGGCCAGCCGCAGGATCCCCGAGCCGAATTCACGCGCGGCGCGCAGGGCCGCGTCGATCAATACCTCGATATCCAGCGGGCCGCGCATCTCGATGTACTGCGCCTCGTACAGCGGCACATCGGGGTCCAACTGCTGGGCGTACCACATCCCCAGCTGCGCCGGCGAGAGCGGGAATTCCGTGACGGTGGCCGGGACATGCGACAGTGCGTGTGACATCGGTGCTCTCCCCCCGACATCATCGGGCGCGCATCGGGGCGACGCGCACCGGCTTGTCAGCCGCCCCGCCGCCCGCCGCCGTAGCCGGTTCGGATTCGCGTTCGTAGACGGGCACCTCGGGGCCCCTCCCCGCGATCAGCCTGCTCACCACCGCTTTGCGGACATGGGCGGGCAGGGCGGGCGCGAATTTCTTCACATACGAGGACATCCACTCCGGGCGCTCGACCAGGAACGGGAAGTCGGTGGCCATCATCGTGCGGACCACGAGCATCGCGATGGGCGCGTCGAGCGGATGGAAATCCTTGTTCCAGAGTCCCGGCTGCGCGCAGCCCGGGTAGAACTGGCCGAGCATGGTGCCGAGTTCGACGAAGCCGGTCTTGAGTTCGCGGTGCAACTCATCGATGAGGGAGTAGTCGTGCAGATCGGGGAAAACCGTGATCAACGCCCGCAGCACCGCCGCGCCGCCGCCGGTGGGGGGTAGTCCGAGGTACAGATCCTTGGCGTCGGCCAGGACGAGCCGGACGAAATCCGGCCACGGGTGCGCGCCGGGAATGCGGCCGATCCACATCAGATCGCGCCGCATGGATGGCGCCGCGTACGGGCATACCGGTCCGTCCCTGCCGAGCGCCGGATGCGGCGCCGTCAGATATTCTCCTGCCCAGTTGCGAATGACAGCGATCGCGGCTCCGGTGAAGTCGGATTCGATCTCGGTCGCGGACAGCGGGAACCAATACATTCCCGACCGCGGCCCGATAACGATCTTGGTCATCACTCACCTCATCACTCCACGAAGTCGAGTATCCACCCAGCGACCACCGATTTAAACCTGTACTGCCCTACCCGAATTTATGGGTCGATTCTTCTGTAAATCGAGTGATGAATATCGCCTGCCCGCGCCCCGCGCCCGGCGAATCACGAGAAGACGCTGTTCACAGCTAGAACCAACGGCCGAAGGGTCGACTTCTTCCACGTTCCTTGACTGATCATCGAACTCCCGAGCGATGTCGTTACCATTTCCCGTCCACACCGGGTATCGAATCGGTACGCACCCCGGATACAAATAGACAAACAAATGGATTCAACTGCATCGCGCAAAATGTTTCGCCGTCCCGAAAACGGAGAGAGTATGGACGAACCACACTCGGACGATGTGCGCATCGGGGTTCAGCGACGGTGTAACCCACAGGAGTAGCGCCCCCGCCCCACCGGCCGACCAACTCCTCGATGAACCGTTACGCCGCCCCCCACCGCGCCCACCCTGGCGGGCCGATTCGTGACTGTCATGTGTTTTTCGGGGTTGCATTCGGTACCTGGGTCACATCTGTCGGCCGGGACCTGGCCGCACGGGAATCGGCGTGCTGTTCGTCCTTCACCTTCACCTTCGAACCCGCCGACGCCGGGACTGTGATGCGGATCGAGGCACCCGCCACCTACGTCGAGGTGCTCGATGCGTTGGACCGCTGCGCCCGGGCCGCCGTCACCGGGGCCGGTCGATGACGGGTATGCGTAGCGGGGAACTGGCCGCCGCGGCCGGAGTGAACGCGCAGACGTTGCGCTACTACGAACGCCGCGGTCTGCTCGCCGAACCGGACCGCTCTCCGGGCGGGCATCGCATGTACCCGGAACAGGCACTGTCGGTGCTACGGGTGATCAAGGCCGCCCAACGTCTCGGGTTCACCTCGATGAGGTCGCCGATCTTCTCGCCGCTACCCAGCTCGGGCATCGCCGTGCCGATGCATCGCCGCCGGAATCCTCGGCAGCGGAACACTATTGGTGAGCCTGTCGTGGCTCGAACCCCTCGGCTTCGTTCTGCTTGCCGTTGGTGCGGCGGGACTGATCTGGTCGCGCACGCGCGGTCGCCGCACCAGCGGCACCAGCCCTTCCGCCGACGGCGACGACGGCGGGTGCACGAGCGCTGGATGCGGATGCGCCGCTACCGCGACGCCGTGCGTCCGGGTTTCGTAGGCTCGCCAGCCATGACCGTTCTGCGTTCGATCCTCTTGTTCGCCCTGGCCGCCGTCGCAGAGATCGGCGGCGCTTGGCTGGTCTGGCAAGGAGTCCGTGAACAACGCGGCTGGGCGTGGATCGGCGCCGGTGTCATCGCCCTGGGGTTGTACGGGTTCGTCGCCACCCTGCAACCCGACGCCGATTTCGGGCGCATCCTCGCTGCCTACGGTGGCGTCTTCGTCGCCGGGTCGCTGCTGTGGGGCATGGCGTTGGACGGATTCCGCCCCGACCCTCTCGACATCACCGGCGCTACGTTGTGCCTGATCGGGGTCGCCGTCATCATGTACGCACCGCGTTCCGCCTGAACTACGGCCGCCGCCCAACGAACGATGCAGATCCCGCGCTTCGACGGACTGGGAACATCTCACGGCCCGATAGCGGCCTGACGATGCGAACCCGGTCCGATCGAAGCACCTCGCGAGTGACGGATCTACCCCTTGAGCAGGGCACGCGACATGACGACGCGCTGGATCTGGTTGGTTCCCTCGTAGATCTGGGTGATCTTGGCATCGCGCATCATGCGCTCCACCGGGAAGTCGGTGGTGTAGCCGGCGCCGCCGAAGAGTTGGACGGCGTTGGTGGTGACTTCCATGGCCACATCGGAGGCGAAACATTTCGCAGCCGCCGAGATGAATCCGAGATTCTTCTCGCCACGCTCGGCGCGGGCGGCCGAGGTGTAGACCATCAGGCGCGCGGCCTCGATCTTCATCGCCATATCCGCGAGCATGAACTGGGTGTTCTGGAAGTCGGCGATGGCGGTGCCGAACTGCTTGCGGTCCTTGGTGTAGGCGATCGCCGCGTCCAGCGCGCCCTGGGCCAGGCCGACGGCCTGCGCACCGATGGTGGGGCGGGTGTGATCGAGAGTCTGCAGCGCGGTCTTGAAACCGGTGCCCGGCTCGCCGACGATGCGGTCACCCGGCACCCGGCAGTTCTCGAAGTAGAGTTCCGCGGTGGGCGAGCCCTTGATGCCGAGTTTGTGCTCGAGCGGGCCGACGACGAAACCCTCGTCGTCCTTGTGGACCAGGAACGCGGAGATGCCGTTGGCGCCCTTGTCCGCGTCGGTCACCGCCATCACCGTGTACCAGGAGGATTTGCCGCCGTTGGTGATCCAACACTTGGAGCCGTTGATGATCCAGTCGTCGCCGTCTTTGCGCGCGCGGGTACGCATACTCGCCGCATCGGAACCGGCCTCGCGTTCGGACAGCGCGTAGGAGGCCATCTCGCCGTTGACGATATCCGGCAGCACCTTCTGCTTCAGTTCCTCGGAACCGTTCAGGATCATGCCCATGGTGCCGAGTTTGTTGACGGCGGGGATCAGCGAGGAGGAACCGCAGACGCGCGCGACTTCCTCGATCACGATGCAGGTGGCGACCGAGTCGGCGCCCTGGCCGCCGTACGCCTCCGGCACGTGCACCGCGTTGAAGCCCGCGGCGTTCAGCGCGGTGAGCGCCTCCTCGGGGAAGCGGGCGTTGCCGTCGACATCCTTGGCGTGCGGGGCGATTTCCTTCTCCGCGAGTCCGCGGATGGCCGCCCGCAGTTCGTCGTGGAAGTCCTCGAGCTTGAAGAGGTCGAAATTCGGATTTCCCGCCATGGGGGCACTCTCCTGGTCTGTGGGTCTCGATCGCTGCGCTGCGCAGAGTATCCTGAGCGGCACTCAGTGCCACATCACGACCGAGTATACGCCGAAGATCCACGTCACAGGGGGATACTTAATGGCACTGGGTGTCAGTTGGCGTGCTGGACGACGGTGCCGCACTTCAGACCGCCCACAGCGCGTGATCTCGGCCGAGGCGTTGTTCGCCGGTTCACAGCGTACCGAGTTTGCGGGCGAGCAGATCGGCGACCTGACGCGTCGGCATATCCCGCGGGAAGACCGCGACCACCAGATCCTCATCGCCGCGCACCGGGCCGCGACCGCGCGGAATCGCCGCCAACTCGATCCGCAGATCCGCCGCGCCCGCGTCCGATTCACCGCGGACCATGCGCCGCAGCAGATAGTTGTGCGTCGCGGTCACCGCCGCCGTGAACTGCACCCTGGCCAGATCGGGCACCTCGGGCAGACGCTCGCGCAGGTAGTCGGTGAACAGCCGCTCGTACCGGAAGACCGTCACGATCTCGCGGTCCCGCAGTGCGGGCACCCGGCGCACCACCCGGTACCGTCTGGCCGCGATCTCGCGCCACTGGGTGAACCGCTCGAAAACCTGCACCACCGCCGCGCAGACCGCCTCCCACGGATCCTCCTGCGCGCCTTCGAGATACGCGGCCGCCTGCGCCAACTGCGATTCGTGATCGGCGAAGACCACATCCTCTTTCGACCGGAACTGCCGGAAGAACGTCCGCCGCGAAATCCCCGCCGCCTCCGCGATCTCGTCGACGGTCGTCGCTTCGTAGCCCTTCTCGGCGAACAAGCGCAGCGCCTGATCCACGACCGTCAGCCGGAAGCGGGCGGCGTCGCTGTCCATCCGGGCCCGAGCGCTTTCGCCAATGTTCACCGGACCACAGTACTGGCCGACACAGACCGCGAATCCGCGTGACCGAAGCGGTTTCGATCGGTTCCGGATATTTCGTCTGAATTCGGCCTGGTAGAGGCTGGCGAAGCTGATCTCCGACGAGGCACTCGGGACTCTGCGCGCTCCGTGACGGCCGACTCGGCTGACTAACCGAGCAGCTTGGTGCGCAGGGCTTCGTCCTTCTCCAGCACCATGGTTTCCAGGCTCGCCTGGAACACCGCCATGCGCTCGCGGAGGTCGGGATCGCTCGCGCCGAGAATGCGGGCGGCGAGCAGCCCCGCGTTGCGGGCCCCGCCGATCGAGACGGTGGCGACGGGGACGCCCGCCGGCATCTGGACGATGGACAGCAGTGAATCCATACCGTCGAGGTATTTGAGCGGGACGGGCACGCCGATGACCGGCAGCGGCGTGGCCGAGGCGACCATACCGGGCAGGTGGGCGGCGCCGCCCGCGCCCGCGATGATGACCCGCAGACCCCGACCGGCGGCGTCGCGAGCGTAATCGAGCATGCGCTGGGGCGTACGGTGCGCCGAGACTACGCCGACCTCGAACCGAATCCCGAACTCCGCCAATGCTTCCGCCGCGGCCTCCAGCGTCGGCCAGTCGGAGTCGCTGCCCATGATCAGGCCAACAAGCGGATTACTCATGGGGATCCCATCCGTCGGTCCATACCGCGTGCGACATCCAATGCGCCGCCCGCTCTGCCTGCTCTCGCGCCACCGCGACATCGTCGCCGAGCACGTTGACGTGCCCGATCTTGCGATCACGGCGTTCGCCTTTGCCGTAGAGATGCACCTTCGCCCGCGGCAACCGCGCGAACAGATGGTGCAGCCGCTCGTCCATCGACATCTGCGGCGCCTGCGGCGCACCGAGGATATTCGCCATCACCGTGACCGGCGCGAGGGGCGCGGTGTCGCCGAGCGGGTAATCGAGCACAGCGCGCAGATGCTGCTCGAATTGGCCGGTCACCGCGCCGTCCATCCCCCAGTGACCGGAATTGTGCGGACGCATAGCGAGCTCGTTGACCAGCAGCTCGCCCGCGCGGGTCTCGAACAGTTCGACAGCCATCACACCGACGACGCCGAGTTCGCGCGCGAGTTTCAGCGCCAACGTCTCGGCCGCTGCGGCCGATTCCTCCGCCAGATCCGGCGCGGGCGCGATGACGACCGCGCACTGTCCGTTGCGCTGCACCGTCTCGACCACCGGCCAGGTCGCGGCCTGCCCGTAGGGGGAGCGGGCCACCATCGCGGACAGCTCGCGGCGCAGATCGACCTTGGCCTCGGCCAGCAGCCGCACGCCGTTGGCCACCTGGTCGGCCACCAGGGCCTCGGCCTCCGCGGCGGAGGCGGGCATCCAGACGCCGCGTCCGTCGTAACCGCCGCGCACCGCCTTCAGTACGAAGGGCCAGCCGTGCTCGTCGCCGAAACGCACCGCGTCGGCGGGTTCGGCGACCGGCGTGAAGGCGGGCACGGGGACGCCGAGTTCGGACAGCTTCACGCGCATCGCCAGCTTGTCCTGCGCGAAGACCAGGGCCCGCGGCGGCGGCTGCACGTTCACCCCTTCGGCGACCAGCGCCTCCAGATGTTGTGTCGGCACGTGTTCGTGATCGAAGGTCAGCGCGTGCGAGCCGACGGCGGCCTTGCGCAAGGCCGCCAGGTCGGTGTGACTTCCCAGCACGACTTCGGGGCTCACCTGGGCCGCCGGGTCGTCGGGATTCTCGGCGAGTACGCGCAAACGCTGGCCGAGCGCGATCGCGGCCTGGTGGGTCATCCGCGCGAGCTGGCCGCCGCCGACCATGGCGACGGTGGGCATTGTGGACGGATCGAAGGAACGGGGCGTCACGTTCGCCAATCTTGTCATGTCAGGTGGCAATGAACGCTACCGGTACACTCGGCGCTTGTGTCATTCGTCGACGGCGTGGTCAGCGTCCTCCCCCAGCCCCTCCGGGAGATCGCCTTCCGTCATCACGAATTGATCAAATTCGCCATCGTCGGCGCCACCACCTTCGTCATCGACGGCGGCATCTTCTACGCGCTGAAGTGGACGGTGCTGGCCGAGAAACCGGTCACCGCGAAGATCATCTCCGGTGTCATCGCCGTCATCGCCTCCTATGTCCTCAACCGCGAGTGGTCGTTCAAGAACCGCGGCGGACGCGAGAAACATCACGAGGCGCTGCTGTTCTTCGTCGTCAGCGGCATCGGCGTGATCCTGAGCAATATTCCGCTGTGGATCTCCAGTTACGTGCTGGACCTGCGGCAACCGGATGTGAGTTTCACCGTCGAGAATGTCGCGGACTTCGTCAGCGCGTTCGTCATCGGCAACCTGCTGCAGATGGCGTTCCGGTTCTGGGCGATGCGCCGATGGGTTTTCCCCGACGAGATGAGCGAGATCGTCGAGGAGTTCGAGGAACTGCTCGAAGAAGAGCGACTCGACCGCAGTTAGCGCGGTTCGGTGACCGCGACGTTGCCCTGCCTGCTCGTCGGGGACGCGCCGAGGAATACGGCGAACAGCGCGGGCCTGCGCCGCTGTAATTCCAGCCTGCCGCCGTCCGCTTCGATCAGCGCCCTGGCCAGCGCCAGCCCGACGCCGGTCGAACCGCCCGCCGAGAATCCCCTGTCGAAGATGTGCGGGGCCAGTTCGTCGCGCACGCCGTCACCCTCGTCGGCGACCTCTACGCACACCAGTGGTTCTCTCGCGTTTCCGGGACGGACGGTGCGCACCGACACCGTGCAGGTGCCGCCACCGTGCATGAGCGCGTTGTCGACCAGCACTGCCACCGCCTCCCGCAACCGCTGCGCGGTGATCGGTGCGCTCAGTGTGCGATCACCGGTGAGGACCAGGGTCCGGCCCGCCTCGGTGAACGGATGTTTCCACTCCTCGACGACCCCGCTCAATTCGTCCATCACCGGAATCGGATCGCGGTCGGCGGCATCCTCGTCTCGTGAGGCGCGGACCAGATCATCGATCGCCTCCGTCAGCCGATCGACCTGAGCCATCGCCTCCTCGGCCTCGTGCACCACCGCGGGATCCGAATGCGCGGACAATTCGTCCAGCCGCAGCCGCACCGCCGTCAGCCTGCTGCGCAACTGGTGGGAGACATCGGCGACGAGCGCGTGCTCGCGTTGCAGACGGCCCGCGATCTCGACGGTCGCGGAATCGAGTACATCGGAGACGCGGTCCAGTTCGGAGATACCGTGCCTGCGCGGATCGGGCCGGAAATCGCCCATGGCCAGACGCGCGGCACGCGCTGCCACATCCCGCAGCGGATCGGCTACCCGGCGCGCGGTCACCACCGCGACCGCCGCCGCCGCGGCGAGCGAGACCAGCACGGCCAGCGCCACCACCGCGACCGCTTGGCGCTGCATGGCATGCATCGGCGCGGAGGGCACCTCCAGCCGCAGCGATCCCGACGTCCCCATCGACAGCGATTCCACCAGTGGATCTCGGACCTCCACCACGCCGACATCGAGCCGCGAGGCATTGTCCTGCGGGGTCGGGTAGACGACGGTGAGTTTGCCGTCTTTCGGCACGAGCGGGCCGACCGAACGGGTATCGAGGCCGCCGCGCACCATGCCGTCCTGCTGTTCCTGACCGATCACCTCGGTGGCGATCCGATCCAGGCGGTCCTGCAGATCGTTGCGGGTGATGTCCTCCACCCACAGCCAGGCGGTGTAGATGAGCGGTACGCCGAGCACCACCGTGGTGATGGTCAGCACGGTGAGCATGGAGCGCAGGATTCTGCGACGCACGTCAGTCGGTGTTCAGCCGGAATCCGACGCCGCGCACGGTGACGATCCGGCGTTCCGCCATCGGCCCCTCATCGCCGATCTTCCGGCGCAGCCACGACATATGCATATCCAAGGTCTTCGAACCGCGTAGCTCGGCGTCGCCCCACACCTCGCGCAGGATGGTCTCGCGCGCCACCACCTGACCCGCCCGGTCGATGAGCACCTTGAGCAGTTCGTATTCCTTGTTCGCCAAGCCGATCTCGACGCCGTTGACCAGCACCCGGCGCGCGGCCGGTTCCAGCCTGATCCCGCCGACCTCGACCGCTTCGTCGCCGATACCGCTGCGCCGCAGCAATGCCCGGACGCGAGCCAGTAACTCGGCGAGGCGGAACGGCTTGCCGACGTAATCGTCTGCGCCCGCGTCCAGGCCGACCACGAAATCCACCTCGTCGGTGCGCGCGGTCAGCATCAAGACGGCCAGATCCGCACCGCGCGCCCTGACCTGGCGGCACACCTCGAGCCCGTCCATACCCGGCAGGCCGAGGTCGAGGATCAGCAGATCGTGATTGCCCTCGAGGGCGCGGCGCAGGACGGCTGGGCCGAAACTCTCCACCGTGACGGAATAGCCTTCCCGCCCCAGTGCCCGCGAGAGCGGCGCGGCGATGGCCTCGTCGTCTTCGGCCAGCAGTACGGCGGTCATGGTCTCAGATTACGGACAGCGGCGGACACGGCGCGCGTGACGGGCCACGGGTGCGGTGTGACCGCGCGGGGCTCGTCGCGCGTCACGGAGTCGGCCGGGTCATCAGTAATCGCCGTCCGGGATACGGCTGCCGCGGTGCCCGTGGCCGCCGACCTGGTCGCGCTCGACCTCGAAGACCTGGCGGTAGAGAAGGGCGTGCACGCCCTCCACATCCGGGATGTCGTCGTATTCCAGCGGCTCGTCGGAGGACGACCCGATGATCAGCGTGCCGGTGCCGAGCATGCGGTCGAACAGTCCGTGCCGGAACTGGACACTCGAGATCCGGTTCATCGGTATGTCGATGCCGGAATGCGTCAGCACTCCCTGGCGGACGAGCACGCGCCGCTCGGTCACGATGAAATGCGTCGACTTCCAACTGACAACCGGTGCGACGCAACGCCATCCGAGAATGGCGAGCCACAGCACCAGCACCACGATCAGTAGTATCGAGCGCGTCGGCGGATCGGTGGTGCGGTAGACGAATCCCCCCGCGAAGCCGGCTACCGCCGTGGCGAGCAGCAATGTCACCGCAGGCCAGAACAGCATTTTCCAATGCGGATGGCGATGGAGTATCAATTGCTCGTCCGGCGCGAGCACATCCTCCGGATAACCCATGCAGGAACCCTACCGCGTCGAGGTGTCCTGATACCTGACACCGAACACGGCGTGCTGCACAGTCTTCAGCCCGCGGGGGTGAATTCGCCAGTCCGGTCGTCGGCGAGAACCGATTCTGTCATTCAGTATTCGGCGCGCAAATGGGTGACGTCGCCCGCGGAGACGGCGCGGTCTCCGATCACCACCCGGCCGTGCCGGTCGATATCGGTGGCGACGCCGATGAGGACTTCCCCGCCGGGCAGTTCCGCCCGCACCCGCGCTCCCAGGGTCGCGCATCGTTCGCGGTAGGCGGCGGCCAACTCGCCGACATTCCATCCGGCATCGCGCCACGCCGTGAAGCGACGGGCGAATTCGGTCAATATGCTCGCGGCCAACTCGGTGCGATCGACGCTGGACGCTCCGGCGAGCGTCAGTGAAATCGCGTGCGGCACCGGCAGTTCCGCCTCGTCCAGGCTCACATTCAGCCCGACGCCGATCACCACGGCGGGCGCTTCGCCACCCGAGGCGACCTCGGCGAGGATGCCGGCGACCTTACGTCCGCCGATCAGCACATCGTTGGGCCATTTGAGATTCGCGTCCACGCCCGCGGTCGCGCGCAGCGCGTCGACCACCGCGACTCCGGTGAGCAGCGGCAGCCAGCCGAGTACCGCGGGATCGATCCCGCGCGGTCGCACCAGCAGCGACATCGCTATCTGCGCCCGCGGCGGACTCACCCAGTTGCGCGCGTGTCGCCCGCGCCCGGATTCCTGCGCCTCGGCGATGAGCACGCTGTTGTCGGCCTCACCGCGCCCGGCCCGCGCGATCAGGTCGGCATTGGTCGATCCGGTCGACTCCACCACGTCGACGCGGGTGAAGAACGCGAGTTCCGGCGACTCGGCGACGACGCGCCGCAAACGCCGCGCGTCCAGCGGTGGTCGCTGCGCGGATTCCGACGGTGGCGTTGTCACCCGGGGCACGCTACCCGGCCCGCCCCGGGTGACCCGCCTGGGATTCACCCGACGAGACCGAAGTTCGCGGCCGTGACGCGGTTCGCGATCGCGCCGAACCCCCGTGTCGACGACGCGCTCCGGCTCCGGAGCGAACTCAGCGAACTCAGCGAACTCCATGGCACCGGAGCCGTGGTGGCCTCCCCTGCCGATCCTTCAGATCCCTCCGGTGCGGGTTCCCAGTACTCCGGATCCAGAATCGTCGGTTCCGTCTCCACGGCCCGCGCACTCGTCCACGCCGCGGCCGCGGCGTATTCCGCGACTCTTCTTCCCCACTCCCACATGGTCCGGCTCCTCCCCAGAGCTGAAATTCGGACCACGCCACGGTATCCGGGGTCGCGGGGCGCAGGCCATCGAATTTCGCCATGCGCCGGGCACTGTCGGTGACCGGATCCGTTGTGGGACCGCACAATCTCCAGCCGCGATCGACCAGGAACTTTGACCCGTCGAACCTGGTCGGAACATGATCTAGCTGCGGTTATTCTACTGACGGGTAGCCCATGCTGGGTTACGGAGCGGCACCGCCTCTGGTTACACTCGGCGACCATGACGAGTGTCCAGCAGCAGTCCGCCTCGGGTTCGGCGGACTCCCCCGATATCCACACCACCGCCGGGAAGCTGGCTGACCTGCGGAATCGGCTGGAAGAGGCGCAGCACCCGATGGGTGAGGCCGCAGTCGACAAGGTGCACGCCAAGGGCAAGATGACCGCGCGCGAGCGCATCATCGCCCTGCTCGACGAGGGTTCCTTCGTCGAGCTCGACGCACTGGCCAGGCATCGCTCGGTGAATTTCGGCCTGGAGAGCAACCGGCCGCTCGGCGACGGCGTCGTCACCGGTTACGGCACCATCGACGGCCGCGACGTCTGCATCTTCAGCCAGGACGTCACCGTCTTCGGCGGCAGCCTCGGCGAGGTCTACGGCGAGAAGATCGTCAAGGTCATGGACCTGGCACTCAAGACGGGCCGCCCGCTGGTCGGCATCAACGAGGGCGCGGGCGCGCGTATCCAGGAGGGCGTCGTCTCTCTCGGTCTGTACGGCGAGATCTTCCACCGCAACATCCAGGCCTCCGGCGTGATCCCGCAGATCTCGCTCATCATGGGCCCGGCCGCCGGTGGTCACGTCTACTCCCCCGCGCTGACCGACTTCGTGGTGATGGTCGACGGGACCAGCCAGATGTTCGTCACCGGTCCCGACGTCATCAAGACGGTCACCGGCGAAGACGTCACCATGGAGGATCTGGGCGGCGCGCACACCCACATGACCAAATCCGGTGTCGCGCACTACGTCGCCTCCGGTGAGCAGGACGCCCTCGACTACGTCAAGGATCTGCTGTCCTACCTGCCGAGCAACAACCGCGCCGAGGCCCCGCGTTTCCCGGCCACCGACCCGATCACCGGGGCCATCGAGGATTCCCTCACCGACGAGGACCTCGAGCTGGACACGATCATCCCCGACTCGCCGAACCAGCCGTACGACATGCACGAGGTCATCCGGCGCCTGCTCGACGACGACGAATTCCTCGAGGTCCAGGCCGAGCGCGCGATGAACATCATCGTCGGCTTCGGCCGGGTCGACGGCCGCAGCGTCGGCCTCGTCGCCAACCAGCCGACCCAGTTCGCCGGCTGCCTCGATATCGACGCCTCGGAGAAGGCCGCGCGCTTCGTGCGCACCTGCGACGCGTTCAATATCCCGATCATCACCCTGGTCGACGTTCCCGGCTTCCTGCCCGGCACCGGACAGGAGTACAACGGCATCATCCGGCGCGGCGCCAAACTGCTCTACGCCTACGGCGAGGCCACTGTGGGCAAAATCACGATCATCACTCGTAAGGCCTACGGTGGCGCCTACGACGTCATGGGTTCGAAGCATATGGGCGCCGATGTGAACCTGGCCTGGCCCACCGCCCAGATCGCCGTGATGGGCGCTTCCGGCGCCGTCGGATTCGTGTACCGCAAGCAGTTGCAGGAGGCTGCCAAGGGTGGCGCCGACGTCGATGCGCTGCGGCTCGAGCTCCAGAACGAGTACGAGGACACCTTGGTGAACCCCTACGTGGCCGCCGAGCGCGGATACGTGGACGCGGTCATCCCGCCCTCGCACACCCGCGGTCAGATCGTGTCCGCGCTGCGGCTGCTCGAGCGCAAGATGGTGACCCTGCCGCCGAAAAAGCATGGCAACATCCCGCTGTGAATCCGCGATACCCTCGGTAGGCCGCGCACACTTGTTGCATAGACGCAATGAGTGGATCTGAGGATGACCATTTCATCATCCGGAGACATCGAGCAGGGGTGTCCGGCCCTCGGGCTGGACACCCGATCGAGGTAGAGAGAGGATCTGGCACTGTGACGACCGTGGCAGAAGAAGATTTGTTGACCACCGCCGAATTGGAGCTCACAGTCGACCCGATCGCAGACGAGGTCGAGGCGATCGTGGAGACCGCCGTGGCCGAAGGCGCGGGCGCGGCGGAGCAGCCATTCATTCGCATCATCAAGGGATCGCCCAGCGACGCCGAGATCGCGGCGCTGGTCTGCGTACTCAGCGCCGCGGCGAACGGCGCGGCGGTGAGTGACAACGGACCGTCGGATGCCTGGGGTCGCCCGACCCTGATGCACCGTGGCACATCGCCCTTCTCACCGTACGCTTTCCCACAGCTGTCGCATCTGCGCTGACGTGAGCGGGGGCGGCGAGCGAACGATCGATACCGTGCCGGACAGGCACGCCGGGAGCGGACTCGGCGCTCGAGGGGCGCGGCCGTGACGCGACTCGTTCTCGCGTCCGCGTCCCCGGCCCGCAGAGAAGTACTTCGCTCGGCGGGTATCGAGCCCGTCGTCATGGTCTCCGACGTGGACGAGGACGCGGTGGCCGCCGCCCTGCCTGCGGGGACGCCGCCGCAGGTGGTCGTCATCGAATTGGCCAGGGCAAAAGCCGAGTCCGTCGCCGCCGGATCCATCACATCGAAGGCCGGCGGTCTCGGCTCCGATTGCGTTGTCGTCGGGTGCGATTCGATGTTGTCGGTCGATGGCGAGCTCCAGGGCAAACCCCACACCCCCGAGGTCGCGCGGGCGCGCTGGGCCGATATGGCAGGCCGCAGCGCCGACCTCATCACGGGCCATTGCGTGCTGCGCGTGCGCGAGGGCAGGATCGTCGGCTCGGCGGTCGACTGCAGTTCCACCACCGTGCATTTCGCCAAGCCGGAGCCGGAGGAACTGAACGCCTATATCGACAGCGGTGAACCGCTGGCCGTCGCGGGCGCGTTCACACTCGACGGCCGCGGCGGCTGGTTCGTCGACCGGATCGAGGGCGATCCGTCGAGTGTCATCGGAATCGGGCTACCACTGCTGCGCCGACTGCTTGGCGATGTCGGTGTCGGCATTGCGCACCTGTGGGCCCATTCGCCCGACTGACGTCGACGTCAACGGCGGCTCTCCCACCGACGCTCGATCCGCCCCCACCGGCACCGCCAGATCGCGATTCTCCGGGTTCCTGCGCGCAGCCACGAGTTCGAGCCGCACCACGCATAGTTCCGGCTCGACGAAGGGATGCAGCCGCGCATTCACCACACCGCGGGCACCGTTGCGATCCAGGACTTCGTCGATGAGGCCGAGATGGACGTTGCAGACCACCTCGGAGTGGGTGCGAGCCAGATCGCGCAGCGGGCACGCCGTCATCTTGACGAGCACCTGCTCATCGCTCTCGCCCGCCGGATCGCGTTCGGGCGCGAAGCCGAGCTCCGAGAGCAGCGTCACGGTGACATCCTTGGCGTCCTCGAGTGATTCCACCGCGTGATCGCCCGCGTCCAGTTTGGCGCCCCAGGTGCGGCCCGCGGTGACGGCGGCTTCGGAGCGGCGGCGCGAATCGGAGCCGAGCTGATCGGCGAGCACCTCCGCCAACTCCTGGTAGCCGACCGATCGCTGAACGGCGCTATAACCGATACGCGGGCGACCGCGACCGCGCGGCGGCTGCTGGAATTGTCTTACCAGTGATTCCTTGGTGAGAACGTCGAGATGAAATCGAACAGTGGTGACATGTTGTCCGGTAATTCGGGCCAGTTCCTGGGCATCGAGAGGTTCGCTGGCGCCACGTAGGATCGCGAGCAGTCGACGTCGCGGCCAAGAATCGGACATAGCTCACCCCTCCTCCCGGGAGATTTTATCGGATGCCGGTGCGATTTATTCGCCCATTCAGCCGATTCGTGATCTGAAACGAGTTTCACTTTCGTCCCACACTTACCATCGCTGTGATATCCGAACCGCCGTAACCACCCGTCTACCTCGCGTGAAGGACCCCATACCGTGCCCGTCGCTCCGGACCAACATCCCGCTTTCGGTTCCTACGCACATCCACACCGATTAGTAACCACAGAGTGGCTGTCGGCAAACATAGGCACGCCGGGACTCAAGATCATCGAGTCGAACGAAGATATCCTTCTCTATGACATAGGCCACGTTCCCGGGGCCGTCAAGATCGACTGGCGGGGCGACTTGAACGACCCGGTCGCCCGTGACTATATCGACGGCGCCCGATTCACCGAACTGATGCGCGCCAAAGGAATCGAGCGCGACGATACCGTGGTCATCTACGGAGATCGGAATAACGCGCAGGCGGCGCACACATTGTGGTTGTTCACGCTGTTCGGTCACCAGGATGTCCGACTACTCGACGGCGGGCGCGAGAAGTGGATCTCCGAGGAACGCGACACCACCTTCGAACCCGCCTATCCGGCCCGCGTCGACTACCCGACGGTGCGCCGTGACGACGCCGTCGCGCGGGCGTTCCGCGACGACGTGCTGGCCCACCTCGGCAAGCCGATGGTCGACGTGCGCGCGCCACAGGAGTACTCGGGCGAGAGCGCGGGCGAACCGGAGGAGGCCGCGCTACGCGGCGGGCATATACCCACGGCCGTCAACATCCCCTGGACCCGCGCGACGACCACGCACGGGCGCTTCCGTCCCCGCGCCGAATTGGACGAGATCTACGGCGCGCTCGCAGGCAGCGACGACATCGTGGTCTACAGCCGCGTCGGCGAGCGATCCAGCCACAGCTGGTTCGTGCTGACGTATCTGCTCGGATACGAGACCGTCCGCAATTACGACGGTTCGTGGGCCGAATGGGGCAATTCGGTGCGACTGCCGATCGCCAAGGGGGATGAACCGGGGCCCGCGCCCGCTACGGCGCCGAGGCGCGCCCGCTCGCGCTAGCTCGACGCCCCGTCTGATCTGGGCGTATCTCACACCGACCGCGATGGTGTGATCCGCGACCTACTGCCGAGTAGGACTATCCGAGTTCGGAGTCTGTTGACAGACTGCCTACACTCGCCCGAGACGTTAATAGTCGACCACGGGAAATGGAGCCTGCGCAGCAACCCACCCCCGCGACGCGACCAAGAAGATTGCAACCAGGAGGCTCAGTGCCCAGCCATGCCAGCGAGCGGATCACAAAGGTACTCGTAGCTAACCGAGGCGAGATCGCCGTGCGCGTGATCCGGGCGGCCAAGGATGCCGGAATCGGCAGTGTCGCGGTCTACGCGGAACCGGACGCCGACGCCCCCTTCGTGAAACTCGCCGACGAGGCGTTCGCCTTGGGCGGTCAGACCTCGGCCGAGTCGTATCTCGTCTTCGACAAGATCCTCGACGCCGCCGCGAAATCCGGTGCCGACGCCATCCACCCCGGCTACGGATTCCTGTCCGAGAACGCCGACTTCGCCCAAGCGGTCATCGACGCCGGGCTCATCTGGATCGGTCCCTCCCCGCAGTCCATTCGCGACCTCGGTGACAAGGTCACCGCGCGTCATATCGCCGAGCGGGCCAAGGCCCCGATGGCCGCGGGCACCAAGGATCCGGTCAAGAACGCGGCGGAAGTGGTGGAGTTCGCCGAGCAGTACGGCGTTCCGGTCGCGATCAAGGCCGCGTTCGGTGGCGGTGGCCGCGGCATGAAGGTCGCCCACACCATCGAGGAGATCCCCGAACTCTTCGAATCGGCCACCCGCGAGGCGGTCGCCGCCTTCGGTCGTGGCGAATGCTTCGTCGAGCAGTACCTGGACAAGGCCCGCCACGTCGAGGCGCAGGTCATCGCGGATCAGCACGGCAACGTCGTGGTCGCGGGCACCCGTGACTGCTCGCTGCAGCGCCGTTTCCAGAAGTTGGTCGAGGAGGCGCCGGCGCCGTTCCTCACCGACGATCAGCGCGCACGTATCCACGCCTCGGCCAAGGCCATCTGCAAGGAGGCCGGCTACTACGGCGCCGGCACCGTGGAGTACCTGGTGCAGGGCGACACCGTCTCGTTCCTCGAGGTCAACACCCGCCTGCAGGTCGAGCATCCGGTCACCGAGGAGACCGCGGGCATCGACCTGGTGCGTCAGCAGTTCCGTATCGCCGAGGGCCACGAACTCTCGATCACCGAGGATCCGACCCCGCGCGGGCATTCTTTCGAATTCCGCATCAACGGTGAGGACGCCGGCCGCGGGTTCCTGCCCGCCCCCGGACCGGTCGCGGTGTACCGCGAGCCGTCGGGCCCCGGTGTGCGCGTCGATTCCGGCGTGGTGCAGGGCAGCGTCATCGGCGGCCAGTTCGACTCGATGCTGGCCAAGCTGATCGTCACCGGCGAGAACCGCACCCAGGCGCTCGAGCGCGCCCGCCGCGCACTGGCCGAGTTCCAGGTCGAGGGCCTGGCCACGGTCATCCCGTTCCACCGGGCGATCGTCGAGGATCCGGCGTTCATCGGTGACGGCGAGACGTTCGACGTCTACACCAAGTGGATCGAAACCGAGTGGGTCAACAACGTCGAGCCCTACACCCCGGCCGGTATCACCGAGGACGAGGACGAGGACCTGCCCCGGCAGAAGGTGGTCGTCGAGGTCAGCGGCCGTCGCGTCGAGGTCTCGCTGCCCGGTAGCTTCTCCGTCGGCGGCGGCGCGGCCGGTAGTAACGGCGCCGGTGTGATCCGCAAGAAGCCCAAGCCGCGAAAGCGCGGCGGCGCGGGTGGCGCGGCGGCCTCCGGTGATTCGGTCACCGCACCGATGCAGGGCACCGTGGTCAAGGTCGCCGTCGAAGAGGGCCAGTCCGTCGAGGCGGGCGATCTCATCGTGGTACTCGAGGCCATGAAGATGGAGAATCCGGTCAACGCCCACAAGGCGGGCGTGGTCACCGGCCTGTCGGTAGAGGCGGGCGCCGCTATCACCCAGGGCACCGTGCTGGCCGAGATCAAGTAGGACCGCCGGATCGTAGGAAAGCGGGCGTGGACAACGGAGTCCACGCCCGCTTTCGCGTCCTGGAGACGCTCGGTGACCGGCGATGTGCCGTCCACCCGGGCCTGTCGTATCGTGATCCGGTGACCAGTTCCTCGATCGGCCCCACCGTGGCAGAGGTGATCCGCGCGCGCCGGGAGTCGGCGAGCCGGGCCGACGGATATCGCCTGGTGCTCGTCATCGAAGGCGGCGGCAGCCGCGGGGTGTACGCGGGCGGCATGGTGCAGGCGCTCGAGGAACTCGGACTCTCGGGTGTCTTCGACGCCGTGTACGGCACGTCCGCCGGTGCGCTGAACGGCGCGTGGTTCCTGTCCGGCCGGGTCGTGCCGGGGATGCGGACGTGGACCGATCCGGTCATCATGCGCACCACCGTCGACCCGGCCCGGGTGCTGCGCGGACGCAGGGCCTTCGATCTGCACTACCTGGTTCACAAGGTCTACGAGGGCATCGAGCCGATGGATTTTCCGGCGATCCTCGGCAATCCCACCACCTTCCACCCCGTCGCCACCGATATCCATACCGGGCTCGCGGTTGACCTGCACCCCCACATCGTCGACCAGCACACCCTGCAGACCGCCCTGCGCGCCTCGGCGGGCCTGCCGATCCTGGCGGGACCTCCCGTCGCCCTCGGCGCATCGCACTACTTCGACGGCGGTCTGGCCGAATCCGTGCCGATCCGGCTCGCGGTCCGCGACGGCGCCACCCACTCGCTGATCCTGCGGACCCGCCGCACCGACGAAAACCGGCCGCGCGCGTCCCGCCTACATCAGGTCGTCGGCGGCGGCTACCTGCGGTGGCGCGCCCCCGGCGCGTACCGGGCTTGGCTGGCCCGCGGTGGTCAGCAGAGCGCCGAGGACCGCTTCACCGCAGGGCTCGCCACCGCTGCCCTCCAGATCCATCCCCCACTCGGCTCTCCCGATATCGACAGCTCCTCCCGCGACACCGATCTGCTCACCGCCGCCCTCGAAATCGGCCGCCAGGCCACGCACGCCGCCCTGGCCGCCACCGTGAACGCCGCCTGAGTGCGGGGCGCGGATAACCCGTCGGCCGTGCCGCCCGACCGCTACCAGAGGTAGACGGAGGTGCCGCCGGACAGGATGAAGTCGTGTAGTTCGAGGTGGTTCGGGGTGGCATCGGCGGGGATGTCGAAAACCAGTTGGGTGGTGGCGGACCCGCCGGGAGCCACTTCGAAGGAGTAGCCCTGGCCGTGGCCGAGGGTCTGCCACGCGGTGGCGGTGGTGTCGTGGTCGATGGCGCGGGATCGGCTGTCGACGAGCTTCTGGCCGAAGGGCAGGAACCACTTGGTCTCGTCGGAGATATTGCGCACGTCGAGGCTGACGATGAGGTAGGTACCGCGCGGCGATTGCAGGCCGACGCGGTCGACCCCGGATTCGACGCCGGTCACCGCGAATTCGAATTTGCCGTCCCGCACCGCCGTTCCGGCGGGCGCGGGTCCCGACGATGATTCGCCGGGTCCGGGACTCTCCTCGGCGACGACAGGTGGGCGGGCCGCCGTCGAACCGTCCGAGCCCGAGGTGCCCGTCGCGATGAGCGCGAAACAACCCGCCGCGAAGGCGAAGGGGGCGAGGAAGATCACGACGAGCGCGCCGATCACTTTGGTCAGCACGCCGCCTCGCCGCCGCTTCGGCGCCCGACGCCGCCTCGGCACCGGACGATGCGGCGGCATCACCTGCGCCGGCCCACGCGACGGCCACCGCACCGTACCCCACTGGCCGCCTACCGGCGGACGCCGCGGGTACCATCGCCGCCCCGGCGGCGGCGCCGGCGGACGGACATACGGGTTCGGCTGGTATACCGCCGGTACCGGCGGATAGTCGCCGGCGGCAACATCGAGGCGAGTCTCGACCCGGGTCGGCGTCGGACCCGGCTCCGGCATGACCGCAGTCGGAGTCGGCATCCGCGCCGCGGGAGCCGGATACGGCTGCGCCGATCCGGGATTCGGCTTTCGGGTCTCGACCCGCGTCGGCGTCGGTGCTTCGACGCGGGTCGGCGCCGGCCCGTCGGGGAGGCGCTCGGTCGGTGCGGGCTGCGACCCGGCGGGGATCGAAGAGGGCTGGGGCGGAAAGTCTTCCGGGGGCATGCCGGTGGCGGCCCGTGCGGCGCCGGCGAATTCGCCCGCGGTCGGGTATCGCTCTGCGGGTTCCTTCGCCATGCCACGGGCGATGACGTGATCGAGCGCTCGGGGGATCGCCGGATTCAGGGTCGCGGCGGGGGGCGGGTCGATCAGCAGGTGCCCGCGCATCTGCTGGGCCGGGTCGGTGTTGCCGTAGGGGCGTCGACCGGTGAGGCATTCGTACAGCACGCAGGCCAGCGAATAGACGTCGGTGCGCGCGTCGGATCTGCCGCTGAAACGTTCGGGAGCCATATAGGCCCAGGTGCCGATGGCGAGACCGGTCGCGGTGACAGCCGTCTGCCCCGCCCGGTGGGCGATGCCGAAATCGATCAGATAGGTGAATCCGTCCGGCCGCACGAGAATGTTGGCGGGCTTCACGTCACGATGAACGAGGCCTGCCCGGTGCGCGGTATCCAGCGCCGCGGCGACCTGGCCGAGGATATCGACGGCGACCCGCACGGCCATCGGCCCTTCGGCGGCCAGCCGGGCCGCGAGGTCGGTGCCTTCGACGAATTCCATGTCGATGTACAGCCGCCCGTCGATCTCGCCGTGCCGGTGGATCGTCACCAGATGCGGATCACGCAGGGCCGCCGCGAGTTCGGCCTCCCGCTCGAATCGGATGCGGTAGCTCGCGTCCGCCGCCAGTTCCTGGGGTAGCAGTTTCAGCGCCACCCGGCGGCCGTCGGGGTCGCGCGCGAGCCAGATCTGCCCCATCCCGCCCTTGCCGAGCAGCCGTTCCAGTCGGTATCGACCGAACCGAGCCTCGCCCATCGCGAACCTCCCCGTCACCATCGACGTGCGCCGCCGGAGCCGGTCCCGCCTCTCGAATGACCAGATGCCGCACTACCCGGCCTCACTGGGAGCCTAGCGCCGCCCCGGCTCGGCGAACAGCACGAACCGTGTGACCTGCCCGACGTCGTCGCGCCGGCGGTGACGCGACCCGTCGCGCGCCCGCGCTAGCCTTGACTGGTGGCAGAACTACCGGAGGTCCGGATCGGCACCGCCGAACGCGAACACGCGATGCGGCGGCTGTCGGATAATTTCGCGGCCGGGCGGCTCAGTGTCGCGGAGTTCGATGAGCGCAGCGCGATCGTCGCGGCGGCGGTGACGCGCGGCGATGTGGCACAGGTCTTCTCCGATCTGCCGCCGGAGCCGTTATCCGCCGCCGACGCGCCCGCCGAGCGTGAGCGCCGATTTCTGTCGCAATGGCCGGAGCGGATCATGGCGGTGATTCCGATCGTCGCGCTGATCCTGTTCTTCACCACCGGCAGTTGGCTGTGGTTTCTCGCCATCCCGCTGTCGGCCGCGCTGCTGTTCGGCGGCAGGCACGATCGTCGCGAAGATCGCTGATGGAGCCCATCGAGATCAACGCCGGCAGCTGGTATCTGCGTGCCATGCGCGCCGACGAGCGCATCGATGATCGCCCGGCGCTCGCCGAGGGCGGCGTCACCGATCCCGAGTACATCGCCAGACGAACCGCCCAGTGGGATAACGAAACCCACTTCTCCTGGGCGGTGTGCGAGCCGACGACGGCCGAGATGGTCGCCGAAATCGGCGTCACCCCGGCCGAGGACGGCTCGGCGCGGATCACCGGGTGGGCGCGCGCGGGTTACGAGCCCGCCCTCCAGGACGGCCTGGGTACGGTGCGACGTTTCGTCGCGGGCGCTCTCGGCCTACGACCCGCCTGAGTCGGTAACGGGACAACCGAGGATTCGCCGCCGCCGGGGTCTCGCCCGTCCGAGGCACAGGGCCGCCGCGCACGATCGGCGAGGACGCACCGGATCAGTCGACCGACTCGAGCACCCGTTCCAGCGCGTCGACGGCGGTATCCAATTCCTCGACGGTGACGGTGAGCGGCGGACGGAAGCGGATACCCCTTTCGCCGGTTCCGAGGAGCATGACGTGCTCGCGTTCCCGCAGCGCGGTCACCAGATCATCGCGCAGTCGCGCCGAGGGCAGGGTGATCGCGCACATGAGTCCGCGGCCACGCGGTTCGGTGACGCGCGGATGCGCCCGTGCCAGGTCCTCGAGACGCCGCAGTAGGTGCGCACCGAGCGCCGGGACGCCTTCGACGACTCGGTCGCGTTCCATCACCTCGAGGATGCGCCGGGTGCGCACCATATCGGTGAGGTTGCCGCCCCAGGTCGAGTTGAGGCGGGAGCCGACCGCGAACACATTGTCGGGCACCTCGTCGACGCGCCCGCCCGCCATCACTCCGCACACCTGGGTCTTCTTGCCGAATGCCACCACGTCGGGTTCCAGGCCCAGTTGCTGATAGGCCCAGGTGGTTCCCGTCATGCCGACCCCGGTCTGCACCTCGTCGATGATGAACAGGGCGTCGTTGTCGTGGCACAGCCGCTGCGCGGCCTGCAGGAATTCCGGTCGCATATGCCGGTCGCCACCCTCGCCCTGGATCGGCTCGGCGATGAAACATGCTATGTCGTGCCGGTTTTCGGCGAATGCGCGGCGCAGTTGGTCGAGCGCGCCCGCCTCGTCGGCCTCGATATCGCGTCCGGCGGCGCGGTACGGGGTGTCGATGCGCGGCCAGTCGAACTTCGGGAAGCGCGCGGTTTTGACGGGATCGGTATTGGTCAGCGACATCGTGTAGCCCGAGCGGCCGTGGAACGCGCCGGTCAGATGAGCCACCTTGGCGCCGAGTTCGGCAGGCCTGCCGTGGGATTCGTTATGCCTGCTCTTCCAGTCGAAGGCGATCTTGAGCGCGTTCTCCACCGCGAGGGCGCCGCCGTCGATGAAGAACAGATGCGGTAGCCGCTGATCGCCGAGGACGCGCGCGAAGGTGTCGACGAAGCGGGCCATCTCGACGGTGTAGATATCGGAGTTGCTCGGCTTGTTCAGCGCCGCGGTCGTCAGCGCTTCACGGAATTCGGCGTCGTCGGCGAGCGCCGGATGGTTCATGCCCAGCGTGTTCGACGCGAAGAAGCCGAACATGTCCAGGTAGATGCTGCCGTCACGTTCGTCGACGAGTCGGCAGCCTCGGGACTTCCGTAGGTCGAGCACCAGGTCGAACCCGTCGGCGAGGATATGCGCCGACAGGATCTCGTGTACGCGGTTGGCGGGGGTGACCGGTGCCGTATCACCGCCCCTTCGGGTGCGTTCCAGTTCGATGGTCACACCGGTAGGGTACGTAAAAATTTACGCTTTCTCTACATGAGGGCGGATAATTTAGCGTCAGCGGCTAGCTATCGTAGAATGTCTGCAGAATGATGGTACTTCGAGTCCTGACGTTGGCGGTCGCCCTGATCTCCTGTAGCAACTGTTCGAGGTGCCGCGGCGAAGCCACCCGTACCAGCAACACGTAACTCTCGTCGCCCGCTACCGAGTGGCATGCCTCGATTCCGGGGATGTGTTGCAGCACGGCGGGGGCGTCGTCGGGTTGCGAGGGGTCGAGAGGAGTGATCGCGACGAATGCCGACAGCAGCTGTCCGAGCGCCTCGGGGTCGACATGCGCGGTGTAGCCGCGAATCACGCCACGCGCCTCCAGCCTGCGCACCCGCGATTGCACCGCGGAGACCGATAGGCTCGCCTTTTCGGCCAGGTTCGACAGGGTGGCGCGACCATCGGCCATCAGTTCACGAATCAGCAGTCGATCTATGTCATCGAGTACGGGTCTTGCCGGTGTATCCGCCATCAGCGAAGGCTAACCCAGCGAACGCTACTCGTGGCGGAAACGTCGACTCGTTCACATCCGGCAACACGACAGCACCCAAAGGCGTAGCGGAGCAAGCAATGACAGATACTCTCAGCGATCAGCTCACCCTCGAACTCGCCCAGCGGGCAGCCGCGTTGTTGCGCGGTCTCGGGGCCGAGATTCCTGACCCCGGCGACCTACCGGTCCGCACCCCCATCACCGGGGGGCGTCTGCTGACGCTGCGGACCGACACCCTGGCCGAGGCCGAGGCCGCGATCACCCGCGCCGACGCGGCCTTTCGCGCCTGGCGCACCGTTCCCGCCCCCGGACGGGCGGCGGTGGTGCGCAGGCTGGCCGAATTGCTGACCACACACCGGACCGAACTGGGCGAACTGGTCACCCTGGAGGCGGGCAAAATCGGCGCGGAGGCCGTCGGCGAGGTCCAGGAGATGATCGATATCTGCGAGTTCGCCATCGGGTTGTCGCGCCAGCTCTACGGCCACACCATGCCGTCGGAGCGGCCGGGACATCGCCTGATGGAGACCTGGCACCCGCTCGGTGTGGTCGGCGTGATCTCGGCATTCAATTTCCCCGTCGCGGTATGGGCGTGGAATACCGCGCTCGCACTGGTCTGCGGCGACACGGTGGTGTGGAAACCTTCGGAGACCACGCCGCTCACCGCGCTCGCCTGTCACACGCTGGTGCGTCGCGCCGCCGTGGATGTCGGCGTCGATCCCGAAGTGCACCAACTGATTCAGGGCGGTTCGGAGATCGGCGCGCGGCTGGTCGACGACGAGCGGGTCGCCCTGGTAAGCGCGACGGGTTCGGTGCGTATGGGCCGGATCGTCGCGCCGCGGGTGGCGCGGCGTTTCGGGCGGTGCCTACTGGAACTCGGCGGTAACAACGCCGCCGTCGTCACGCCGTCCGCCGATCTCGAATTGGCCGCCCGCGCCATTGTTTTCGCGGCGGCGGGCACCGCGGGCCAGCGGTGCACCACATTGCGCAGACTGATCGTGCACGCCGATGTCGCCGGGCCGCTGCTGGATCTGATCGAACGGGCGTATCTTCAGCTGCCCGTGGGCAATCCGCTCGACGAGGGGGTGTTGGTCGGACCGCTGATCAACGCGGCGGCCCACGAGAGTATGCGCGGCGCGTTGGAGCGCGCGCTCGATGACGGCGGCGAATTGCTCTGCGGCGGCGAGCGCGTCGAGATCCACGGCGACGACGCGTACTATGTCCGGCCCGCGATCGTGCGGATGCCCGCGCAGACCGCCGTGGTACGCGAGGAGACCTTCGCCCCCATCCTCTACGTGCTCGCCTATCACGATTTCGATCAAGCCATCGCACTGCACAACGCGGTGCCACAGGGGCTTTCGTCCTCGGTTTTCACGACCGACCAGCGGGAGGCCGAAAGGTTCCTGGCCGCCGACGGTTCCGACTGCGGCATCGCCAACGTCAATATCGGCACCTCGGGCGCGGAGATCGGCGGCGCCTTCGGCGGCGAGAAACAGACCGGCGGTGGTCGCGAATCCGGTTCGGACTCGTGGAAGGCCTACATGCGCCGCGCCACCAATACCGTCAACTACTCCACCGAACTTCCGCTCGCACAGGGCATACAGTTCGGCTGACCGTCCGTGACCTGGCGATTAGGCCACCGGACCGTCCGCGTGTAGGGTTTGAGATACCCAACGCGGGGTGGAGCAGCTCGGTAGCTCGCTGGGCTCATAACCCAGAGGTCGCAGGTTCAAATCCTGTCCCCGCTACAACAGGTCCAGGCCAGAGAGATTTCGGTCTCTCTGGCCTGGACCATTTTTCGGGTTCGGGGTCTTTTATTCGCCCCTATTGTCGGGGAACACGGCATTCTGGATGGTTTGCGCCATGCGTTTGCTGGGTCTGCCTCGGGTGGCGTAGGTGTTCAGGGTTTCGCTGGGGTTGGCGTGGCCGACCTGGTCGGCGACCATGACCGCGGACAGGCCCGCGTCCAAGCCGAGGTCGACCATGAGCTTGCGGAACGAGTGCGCGGTGATCGAGTCGGGGATGCCCAGGGCCAGGCGCACGCGCCGCCATTGGTCGTTGAAGTTGGTCGGGTCACGCAGGGTGCCGGTGCTGGACTGGAACAGCGGTGTGGTGCCGTCTTTCATCGGTTTCAGGGTCGGGATGCGTCGTTGGAGCATCACCATGCAGAACTCGGGTAGCTGGATCTCGTAGTAGCGGTTCTTCGCGTTGCCGGGAGTCTCGTCGACAGTTTGGCGGATCAGTCCTGTGCCGGGTACGCGGATCACGTGGGCGCGGACGGGGATGATCCCGGTGTCGGGGTCGTAGTCCTCGAGCAGGAACGCCAGCAGCTGTGAGATGCGGGCTCCGGTAGCCGAGAACATGGTGATCGGGTCGGCGAGGTCGGCGCGGTCGCAGAACTGCGCCACGGTCGGTATCCGATACTTGGGGTCGGGTGGGACGAGTACGCCGTTCTTGGTGACCGGCAGGGGCAGGCACGGGGTGTCGCTGTGCCGGAGGTCGACCAGCAGCGTTCGGAGTTCGGGCAACGTGAGCGCGGTCGACCCGTTGGCGGGCTTCTGTTCGATGGGTTCGGTCTCGCGCACCGGGTTGTGTTTCCAGACATCGAATCTGACACCCAAGCCGCACATCCCGGACAGGACCGTGCGGGCGCCCTTGGCGTCGGCTCCGCTGTGTTTGGTGTATTCCTGGAGGAATCGCTCCAGCCGTTGGGTCGAGAGTTCACGCAGCCGTACGCTGCCGAGCGCTTTGACGATGGCTGCGGCGACGCGGTCGTAGCGCAGGATCGTGTTGGTGGCGCGTTTCTTGACCTCGATCAGGTATCTGCGATATTCGGTCCACAACTGCGCAACGGTTGTCTCACCGTTGATTTCCCCGGCACCGGCGTAGGTCCGTTCCCGCAGGTGTTCCAGGAGTCGGCGTTCGGCGGCTGCGCCAGTCCGGTCGGTGGTGCCCGCGGGTGAGGCGCGTTTGGCCTTGCGGGTGATCCCGTCGTGGTCGCGGACTTTACATTTCGCTTCCCAGTGGTTGAGCCGCAGCTGTGAGCGTGTGATCTTTCCCCAGGTGCCCAGGGGCATCGGTGGTCGACCGGCCATCAGCGGGCCCCCGTAGTCGGGGCATGGGTGTACGCCATCGTTTTCGTCTCCCGTAGTTGTGCGTCACCGTGGGCTAAGACGGTGTGTATTCACATCAATTCTACGGGGCGCGAACACAATTGAATTCCACACCTACTCTGTGCGGAATTTCGATGCGGCTATTTCTTGTCCGGTGTATCGGAGACGACCATGATGCCGGTGGTCTGAATCCGCAAGGGAGGGCGCGGGTGTCGGTTGGTCGCGGCGAGGGCGCGGATGAGTTCGTTGACGAGTCGGCGTTGTTCGCGGCCGAGGATGCCCGCTTCCGGGGCGGGGACGAACGGTTCGACCATCTCGAGGTAGAGGCCCGCCCAGTGGGCGACGTCGCGGGTGTCGAGTTCGAGTGTGTCGGCGACGGCGCGGATGGTCTCGAGGGAGGTCTGGTGGTCGGGGTCGTCGATGAGTCGGGCGACGGTGGTGGCGTGGATTCCGGCGGCGGCGGCGAGTTCGTTTCGGCTGGTAAGGCCGACCGCGGCCATCGCCGAGGCCCAGGGTTCGGGGACAGCGCGCTTGCGTGGCATGTTCCACACACTAGGGCATCAGTAGACACTCGCATAAGAGATGATGCGGAACTATTCACATCGGTTCGGAAGCGAGTGGCCGAATCCCTTGCTGTACAGGCGAATACCCATTGCAGAATCTACCGACCCGATAGACACACTGCTGCTGTGGTGGTAGGTTCCTGGGAGGGGAGTATCCAGGAGGGAGGGTGAGACCGATGGCCTATCGAGCAAGGCTGAGATCACCGACCGCTCTGCGAGAAGCGATGTCGGCCGAACGGATTCCGGTGCGCGTGCTGGCACGGCGCGCGGGATGCGGGAAGTCCATCGTCGGTCTGCTGCGCTCGGGCGCACGAACCACTTGCACTCCCGCGACTGCCGCGAAACTGGCTGCGGGCCTGGATATCCCCGCCGAAACCTTGTTCAGGATCGAGGGTGAGGAGTAGCGGCAGGCACGCCACAGATTTGTCTACGGGAGAAATTTAGTTGACCCGGCGGGCTTAGCCCCCCGCCGGGTCGGCACACATCTACGGGAGTAGAACATGCAACCCAAGTCTAACCCGGCCACCACTTCATTTGTGGCCGGGTCCGCCCAACATCACCGAATCGGCTGGTGGTGGTGATGGTGATCGAATTCAAACCCGCGGTACGCCGCAAAAGCCCCGCCCGCCTCGCCCTGGCCGGTCCGTCCGGTTCCGGCAAGACCTACACCGCGCTGAGCTTGGCGTGGGAATGGGCGCAACGCGACGGCGGCGGGATCGGGATGGTCGACACCGAGCGTGGTAGCGCCAGCAAGTACCAGGGCACCAACGGCTGGCAGTGGCAGACCCTCGAACCCGACCGGTTCTCCCCGACCAGCCTGGTCGAAATCCTGGGAGCCGCTGCCGGACAAGGGTTCTCGGTGTTCATCATCGACACCTGGTCGCATTATTGGATGGGCCAGGACGGCATGCTCGAACAGGTCGACCGCCGCAAAGCCGGGAACAACAGCTTCTCGGGGTGGAAGGAAGTCAACCCCGACGAGCGGCGCATGATCGACGCGATGCTCACCTTCCCCGGGCACCTGATCGTCACCCTGCGCACCAAGACCGAATACCTCGTCGTCGACGACGACAAAGGCCGATCGGTCCCGCGCAAGGTCGGCACCAAACCGATACAGCGCGACGGCCTGGAGTACGAGTTCGACATCGTCGCCGACCTGGACCTGAGCAACAACCTGCACATCTCCAAAACGCGCCTGCCGTTCCTGAACGGGCAGGTCATCCAAACACCGGGCGCGGAGCTGGCGACCCAGATCGCGGATTGGCTCGAGGGCGGTGAAGAAGTCCCGACCGTGTCGGAGTTCCGCCAACGTGTCCTCGACGTCGAGTCCTTGGACGACCTGCGGGAGCTGTATCGCGAGATCGCCTCCTACCGACTGCTCGGCGCACCGACCGTGGACCACGAGGGCACACCGACGACGCTGCGTGAGCTGGTGGTGGCGATCAAGGAAGCCCTCGAGGCCGTGGACGCCAAACTCGCCGCTGCACGCGGCGCACAGGATCACGACGGGGAGAGGGGGTGAAACAGAATGGCGAGACGATGTGACGTTGCGGGCTGTGGGCACGGGCTGCTCAACACCGACGAGATCGCGGATCGGCTGCGGGTGAGTCGGCAACTGCTGTTGCAGTGGCGAACCCAGCCCAAACCCCACCGGCTGGCGAACAAAGGGTTCCGGCTCAACGGCGAGTCGGGACCGCTGCGGTGGCTCGAATGCGACTGGCACGCCTACCTCGAGGCTATCGACGCACAGAGGTCGGCGTGAGTCGGGTGCGCGGGCGTTCTGGGCCTCACGCCATGAGCATCGAAGCCCAGGACGCCCGCCGCATCTTCATCGAGGAATACCGGTTCCTGCGCGAAGGCCAGATGTCACACGAGTCGATCGCACGCAAGTTCGGCATCAGCGTCGCGACGTTGCAGACCCGCGTGATGCGCTACGGCTGCATGGTGTTGACCGCGGTCGAGCAACGCGCCTCCGACCACCTCGACGCGCTGATCCAACGCGGTGAGCCGTTCACCCTCGACGAACTCGGCGGTGTCGAGGACACGGTGGTGTTCTGGCTGATCGGTACAGCGCTCAAACGCGGCCGTGTCCGCTCCTCACAGACCGAGGCCGGGCGCAAGCACCGCGCCTCGGTCTACACACCGGTCGGAGGCGACCGCTGATGAGCGCATCCGAGACCGCCCCCGCGCACCCCGCCGTGGCGGTGCCGGTGACTCGGCCCGATGACCCGTTCGGCGACGGCCAGTCCTGGTACGCCGTCGACCAGACCCGCGATGACACAGGCCAGCTCACGCGGGTGCTCTACGAGTGCCGATACCTGATCGAAAGCGGCAAGTCGGCGGCGTGGGTGACCGAACGGCGTTGGCACGATGGCGAATCCGAGTCGCGTGATGTCGAACAGGTCGCCTGACCCAAAGGTCAGCGACGCGCACGGCAGGTCGGACACCGAGACGGTGTCCGGCCCCCGTGCGTCGGCTGACCGGCGCAAGGACCCGCGCGGTTACATCACCCTGAGCGTCGATTTCCTGGAGAACCATCGCACCGGGCCGCTGTCGCCGGTGACCAAGCTGACGCTGATCGAGTTGTGGATCTACTGCCACCGCAACCGCACCAACGGCACGATCCCCGCCGCCCAGGCCCACCGTCTGGTGCACAAACGTGTGCGCGAGGTGCTCACCGCGGCCGGGTGCTGGCATCAGCGCGCCTGCACACCGTCCGCGCCGTGTGCCTTGGGGGCGTGCAGCGCGAGCGCCTCGTGCGGGCGTCAGGTGTACGCGCTGCACGACTACGACAAGCACCAGCTCCGCTACACCGCGACCGGCGATGCCGCACTCGATGATCCGTTACGGGATCGGCGTCCCTACATCAAGCTCGCCGTGGACTTCCTCGACAACCACCGCACCGGCCCGCTGTCACCGGTGGCGAAACTGGCGTTGCTCGACTTGTGGATCTACTGCCACACCAACCGCACCAACGGCGTCGTACCGCTCTCGGCGTTCCGCAGGATCGCAACCCCGCGCATCCGCGCGATGCTCATCAAGGCTGGATCGTGCCACCACGACGCCGACGTGGTGCCACCGTCACGCCACCATGACGCCGACACGGTGCCGACATCACGTCGTCACGAGGAC